>NZ_JBSWYG010000145.1:0-200 GCF_056160985.1 Roseibium sp. AWQ4_290 | reverse complement strand
GGGCAAACATCCTGAGGGCCACCTGTCTGGCTACAAAGGCTGGGTTCACGCTGATGGCTACGCCGGGTTCAGCGGCCTGTTCGGAACAGACAAAGCTCGGGAGATGGCCTGTATGGCCCATATCCGGCGCAAGTTCGTCGATGTGCACGCCTCCCAGGGATCATCCATCGCCGCTGAGACCATCCAGCGGATCGCCAAGC
>NZ_JBSWYG010000144.1:0-204 GCF_056160985.1 Roseibium sp. AWQ4_290 | reverse complement strand
TACAATAATGCAGACTTCTGGGCCGATATCGATGCTGCGGGCGCGATCTTCGTCACCCGGCCCAAATCCACTCTGGCCTATGAGGTGCAGCACGCAACGGTCCATCACGACAGTCTTGTTGTCGCCGATGAAACCATCGTTCTGGCTCGCAAGCCGGGGCGCAAATACCAAAAGCCCGTTCGTCGCGTCGAAATCTTCGATGAA
>NZ_JBSWYG010000143.1:0-205 GCF_056160985.1 Roseibium sp. AWQ4_290 | reverse complement strand
GAAGCCCATTGCCCTTGGCCGAAAAAATTACCTCTTCATGGGCTCACAAGGCGGAGGAAAATCAGCGGCCATCGCCTATACACTGATCGAAACCGCCAAACTCAACGGCATTGACCCGCAAGCCTGGCTGGCCTGGGTTCTGGCACAAATCGCCGACCACAAGATCAATCGCATCAACGAACTCATGCCTTGGTGTTACGCTGCA
>NZ_JBSWYG010000142.1:0-205 GCF_056160985.1 Roseibium sp. AWQ4_290 | reverse complement strand
GAAACCGATTGCCCTTGGACGAAAAAACTACCTCTTCATGGGTTCAAAAGGCGGCGGCAAATCCGCGGCTATCGCCTATACCCTGATCGAAACGGCCAAACTCAACGGCATTGACCCGCAAGCCTGGCTGGCCTGGGTTCTGGCACAAATCGCCGACCACAAGATCAATCGCATCAACGAACTCATGCCTTGGTGTTACGCTGCA
>NZ_JBSWYG010000141.1:0-206 GCF_056160985.1 Roseibium sp. AWQ4_290 | reverse complement strand
AAACAAAGACACAGGATCAGTTGCAACCTTGCCACGACCAACGACCTTCCCATCCCGGTCCTTCACGCAGAACGAAGTCTCTTCCTTCGAAACATCAAATCCAACATACTCTGACATGGTCACTCTCCTTTTATGCCTCTTGGGGCGTGTGCTACGACCCCGCATCATAGGCTCAGGAGAGTGGCCGCCGGAATTACGCTATGTAT
>NZ_JBSWYG010000140.1:0-208 GCF_056160985.1 Roseibium sp. AWQ4_290 | reverse complement strand
AAGCTTGACCGGGGTGTCATCGGCAAAGAGCGCTTCCCCTTGCCGGACCATGCGGCCGATGGCATCCGCCAGGGGCTCAAGCAAGGCAGTGGAGCGCCCCACCCAATCAGCAAGGGTCGAGCGGTCCAGATCGATGCCTTCCCGGCCAAAGATCTGAGACTGGCGATAGAGCGGAAGGTGGTCCGCATATTTGGAAACCAATACATGC
>NZ_JBSWYG010000139.1:0-209 GCF_056160985.1 Roseibium sp. AWQ4_290 | reverse complement strand
TTGGCTAGCGTCGGGTGTGACGGACATGCGGCGCGGCTTCAACTCTTTGGCCGCGCAAGCCGAACAGGTCCTGGCCGAAGATCCTTATTCTGGGCACTTGTTCGTGTTCCGCGGTCGGCGGGGTGATCTCTTGAAGATCATCTGGTGGGACAGTCAGGGGGCTTGTCTGTTTTCCAAACGCCTGGAGAAGGGCCGGTTTGTCTGGCCGG
>NZ_JBSWYG010000138.1:0-210 GCF_056160985.1 Roseibium sp. AWQ4_290 | reverse complement strand
CCAGCTCCGATAAAGCTTTCTTCGGACAACGCGCCGCGATCCCAACCGTCGGCACTGCCACCAACCTTCTCAAGCACATTCGTCGCAAAGTCGCGGCCCTGCGCCTGAGCCACACCGAACCCGCCCTGACCATCGCCAAGACGCGTCCAGATCGACCCGTCCTCAGCCGACAGAACAGCATCAACAACACCGTCGCCGTTCAGGTCTTCA
>NZ_JBSWYG010000137.1:0-211 GCF_056160985.1 Roseibium sp. AWQ4_290 | reverse complement strand
TTGCGCGGAGCGGGCAATGAAACCGATTGCCCT
Source organism: Roseibium sp. AWQ4_290 (assembly GCF_056160985.1). NCBI lineage: Bacteria > Pseudomonadati > Pseudomonadota > Alphaproteobacteria > Hyphomicrobiales > Stappiaceae > Roseibium > Roseibium sp. AWQ4_290. The sequence continues at coordinate 178 of NZ_JBSWYG010000137.1, read as the reverse complement.
TGGACGAAAAAACTACCTCTTCATGGGTTCAAAAGGCGGCGGCAAATCCGCGGCCATCGCCTATACACTGATCGAAACGGCCAAACTCAACGGCATCGACCCGCAAGCCTGGCTGACCTGGGTTCTGACACAAATCGCCGACCACAAGATCAATCGCATCAACGAACTCATGCCTTGG
>NZ_JBSWYG010000136.1:0-212 GCF_056160985.1 Roseibium sp. AWQ4_290 | reverse complement strand
TGCCACCAACCTTCTCAAGCACATTCGTCGCAAAGTCGCGGCCCTGCGCCTGAGCCTCACCGAACCCGCCCTGACCATCGCCAAGACGTGTCCAGATCGAACCGTCCTCAGCCGACAGAACAGCATCAACAACACCGTCGCCGTTCAGGTCTTCATACGATGTTGTAACTGGGCCAATCGGCCCAGCGACCGTCACATCAGACCCATGTAAC
>NZ_JBSWYG010000135.1:0-214 GCF_056160985.1 Roseibium sp. AWQ4_290 | reverse complement strand
TCCCGCTGAGCTTCGATCCGGGCGAGGCCTACCAGTTCGACTGGAGCCATGAGATCGTGATCCTCGACGGCGTGACCACGACGGTCAAGGTCGCCCATGTCCGTCTCTGCCACAGCCGGATGCCGTTTGTGCGGGCTTATCCCAGAGAGACCCAGGAGATGGTGTTCGATGCGCATGACAAGGCGTTCGCCTTCTTCGGCGGCGCCTGCGCGCG
>NZ_JBSWYG010000134.1:0-215 GCF_056160985.1 Roseibium sp. AWQ4_290 | reverse complement strand
CCAGGACCTGTTCGGCTTGCGCGGCCAAAGAGTTGAAGCCGCGCCGCATGTCCGTCACACCCGACGCTAGCCAAACCCGGGTGTTCGATGGAACCGGGATCACTCCATCAAGCCCTGGACCAGTCCCATCACCGCAGCCAGGGCCGTTGGGCCTTCGATCAACACCCGGCGGCCATCGGAAAGGGTAATGTCAACCCGGTTCGCACAAATAGGTT
>NZ_JBSWYG010000133.1:0-216 GCF_056160985.1 Roseibium sp. AWQ4_290 | reverse complement strand
AAGGACCTGGACATCACGCCTGACGATCCGGCTGAACTGAAAGCCGTGAACCGGCTTCTGGCCGACGAAGTCAAGGCACTCAGCCTGAAGGTCGAGCAGCTTCAACATCAGCTTCATGGGGCGCACCGGAACCGGTTCGGCTCCAAATCGGAAAGCCTCGATCAGCTCAATCTGAGCCTTGCCGAGGAAGAGGCCATTGGTGTAGCTGCTGATCAG
>NZ_JBSWYG010000132.1:0-219 GCF_056160985.1 Roseibium sp. AWQ4_290 | reverse complement strand
ATCATGAAGCGCTCCACAGACCCTGCTGGCAGCGACTTCGAAGACAACCGTGGACCTGGTGAGGAGGCAACAAGGCTTGGGACTTGACTGTGAGGCCGGAATTAGACAACCGAATGCAGTCAAAGGCTGAAAGGAAAAAGCGGATTAAGTCTCTGTATTTATGTCGCTATCCGCTCGTCAGCGGTGTCCATGTACGGGCGGGCATACGCCAGTCTATCC
>NZ_JBSWYG010000131.1:0-219 GCF_056160985.1 Roseibium sp. AWQ4_290 | reverse complement strand
ATAGGCCCCCACCGAGCGCGATTTGGCAAACCGGGCCGGATCGTCGATGGTCGCCGCGAAAGCCAGCGCCGTCACCGGCCCCACGCCCGGTGCCGTCATCAGCAGCCGACAGGCCGGGCTCTGCGAAGCGCGCTCCCTGACCGTGCCGTCCAACTCGTCCAGGCATCTGATCAAAGCCGTCCGCGCCTCAAGCAAGGGGCCGACAATGCCGGTCAGAGC
>NZ_JBSWYG010000130.1:0-220 GCF_056160985.1 Roseibium sp. AWQ4_290 | reverse complement strand
CGCGCGCAGGCGCCGCCGAAGAAGGCGAACGCCTTGTCATGCGCATCGAACACCATCTCCTGGGTCTCTCTGGGATAAGCCCGCACAAACGGCATCCGGCTGTGGCAGAGAGTGAGCGTCCGCTGAACCCCACCTCCCGCTTTTCGATTTTGCGCCTTAAGTGTCCACTTATGCAAATGGACACTTAAAGGCGCGTGATGAGCAAACGAAAGAAACGGCG
>NZ_JBSWYG010000129.1:0-221 GCF_056160985.1 Roseibium sp. AWQ4_290 | reverse complement strand
TCCCGCTGAGCTTCGATCCGGGCGAGGCCTACCAGTTCGACTGGAGCCATGAGATCGTGATCCTCGACGGCGTGACCACGACGGTCAAGGTCGCCCATGTCCGTCTCTGCCGTGTCCGCCCGGTGAAGCCGGTCTTCATGGCGGCGCCGCGCTCTGTTACGCTGCTTTTGCAGCGTAACACCAAGGCATGAGTTCGTTGATGCGATTGATCTTGTGGTCGG
>NZ_JBSWYG010000128.1:0-221 GCF_056160985.1 Roseibium sp. AWQ4_290 | reverse complement strand
CTGACTGCTCCCTCACATTTTTGAGGAAGCTTCTGATCAAAATTATCAGGGGGTCACTTTTGCATGCCGATTACCCCAAGATGGGGGTCAATCTTGCATGCCGATCCACACACAAGGTGCTCGAAAGTGGAAAATCGCTTACACCATTTGTCACTCGCATAGGCTGCGGTGAGGGAATTGATCTGGCGGCGGGGAAGATGCTTTATGATCTGATGAAAAAC
>NZ_JBSWYG010000127.1:0-221 GCF_056160985.1 Roseibium sp. AWQ4_290 | reverse complement strand
CCGCCGCTTTCTTCGCTTACTCATTAAGGGCCCTTAAATGTCCATTTAATTAAGCGGACACTTAACGCACCAAATCGAAAAGCGGCAGGTCGGGTTCAACGGACGCTCACCGCACGGCGTCATAGCTGCCGTCATAGCCGCAGTTGCGCAGCTCCTCGTAGATCCGGATCAGCGTCAGGCGTTCGCGTTTCGGTCGCCGGGTATTGTCGGCCAGCATCTCG
>NZ_JBSWYG010000126.1:0-221 GCF_056160985.1 Roseibium sp. AWQ4_290 | reverse complement strand
CAGGACCAAAGGTCCGAGGACGCGCAAAACAAAAAAGGCCGGGCTTAAAACAGCCCCCTCCGGAACCAAAGAGTTCCAGGGAAAACAAAATAACGCGGGATGGAGCAGCCCGGTAGCTCGTCAGGCTCATAACCTGAAGGTCGCAGGTTCAAATCCTGCTCCCGCAACCAAATGCGACAACAGCCTCATCCCGAAAGGGGTGGGGCTGTTGTCGTATTCGG
>NZ_JBSWYG010000125.1:0-221 GCF_056160985.1 Roseibium sp. AWQ4_290 | reverse complement strand
ACCTGGGTTCTGGCACAAATCGCCGACCACAAGATCAATCGCATCAACGAACTCATGCCTTGGTGTTACGCTGCAAAAGCAGCGTAACAGAGCGCCTGGCCGCCATGAAGATGTCAATCGGCATCCAAACGTGACCCCTTATCGGCGCCCAATTTTGCCCCCCTTGGTGATGAGCTGGCCCGTCGCTGCGTAGTCCCCATTTAACGCAGCGGCGGCGGGCC
>NZ_JBSWYG010000124.1:0-222 GCF_056160985.1 Roseibium sp. AWQ4_290 | reverse complement strand
ATAGGCCCCCACCGAGCGCGATTTGGCAAACCGGGCCGGATCGTCGATGGTCGCCGCGAAAGCCAGCGCCGTCACCGGCCCCACGCCCGGTGCCGTCATCAGCAGCCGACAACAGGCCGGGCTCTGCGAAGCGCGCTCCCTGACCGTGCCGTCCAACTCGTCCAGGCATCTGATCAAAGCCGTCCGCGCCTCAAGCAAGGGGCCGACAATGCCGGTCAGAGC
>NZ_JBSWYG010000123.1:0-222 GCF_056160985.1 Roseibium sp. AWQ4_290 | reverse complement strand
TGGTCCCGTCGCCAAATTCAGGCCAGCAAAATCGCTCACTCTGTAAGACAATATTGAAGTGTCTGGGAACCGCTCAATCAGAGGATGGTCAACCGCACCGCGAACGTCCACTTTGAGGACGGACAATGAAGCGAACAAGATTCACGGACGAGCAGATCATCGGCATCCTTGCCGAGCATGATGCGGGCGCAAAGTGCGCGGATCTGTGCCGCAAACACGGCA
>NZ_JBSWYG010000122.1:0-222 GCF_056160985.1 Roseibium sp. AWQ4_290 | reverse complement strand
CGAAGGCTGGCAAGGTCAGTATCACGGCGGCACAGCTGTCGATGCTGCTTGAGGGGATAGACTGGCGTATGCCCGCCCGTACATGGACACCGCTGACGAGCGGATAGCGACTGACCTGAGACCCGACTTTCCTCCATCTGCGAGGAGAATCCGTCGGTTTGTTTCTGGCCTCATGCGGCCTTCATTTCCAGTCTCGTCTTCATGGCAAATTCCTCGGGCGTG
>NZ_JBSWYG010000121.1:0-222 GCF_056160985.1 Roseibium sp. AWQ4_290 | reverse complement strand
AAACCACATCCACAACTTATGCGACATAACCCGACTGCTAAATCCAAACGACAGGGTCGACAAACAAAATCCGGAATATCAATTCCAATTCAATTTTCCCGGACAGTAGTGACCAACCTCAATAGATAGGAACCGATCTGACGGTGTTTGGGGACTGTTCGGCAAGGAGCAGGTTGCAGGGCGATATGGTTTATCGTTCAAAACCTGGGACGCAGCTGAACA
>NZ_JBSWYG010000120.1:0-223 GCF_056160985.1 Roseibium sp. AWQ4_290 | reverse complement strand
CATGAAGCTGATGCTGAAGCTGCTCGACCTTCAGGCTCAGTGCCTTGACTTCGTCGGCAAGAAGCCGGTTCACGGCTTTCAATTCAGCCGGATCGTCAGGCGTGATGTCCAGGTCCTTCAGCATGGCTGCATTTATACCGAATGCAGTCAAAGGCTGAAAGAAAAAAGCGGATTAAGTCTCTGTATTTATGTCGCTATCCGCTCGTCAGCGGTGTCCATGTAC
>NZ_JBSWYG010000119.1:0-223 GCF_056160985.1 Roseibium sp. AWQ4_290 | reverse complement strand
CCCCCCCCCCCCCCCCCCCCCCCCCCCCCCCCTCCCCCCCCCCCCCCCCCCCCCCCCCCCCCCCCCCCTCCCCCCCCCCCCCCCCCCCCCCCCCCCCCCCCCCCCCCCCCCTCCCCACCCCCCCCCCCCCCCCCCCCCCCCCCCCCCCCCCCCCCCCCCCCCCCCCCCCCCCCCCCCCCCCCCCCCCCCCCCCCCCCCCCCCCCCCCCCCCCCCCCCCCCCCC
>NZ_JBSWYG010000118.1:0-223 GCF_056160985.1 Roseibium sp. AWQ4_290 | reverse complement strand
GAGGCCATTCAGCGCATTGCCGGGCTGTACGAAATCGAAAAGAAGGCACGCGGAAAACCTCCACCGGAGCGCACCGCCTTACGGCAAGCACACGCCAAACCTATCTTCAATGATCTGGAAGACTGGCTTGGCAGCCAATTGACGCGGATATCGGGAAAGTCACCGCTGGCCGCAGCGATCCGCTATGCACTCAGCCGTCTGCCGAAAGCCCGGCCGTATCTCG
>NZ_JBSWYG010000117.1:0-223 GCF_056160985.1 Roseibium sp. AWQ4_290 | reverse complement strand
AGACAAAGCTCGGGAGATGGCCTGCATGGCCCATATCCGGCGCAAGTTCGTCGATGTGCATGCCTCCCAAGGATCATCGGTTGCCGGCGAGGCCATCCAGCGGATCGCCAAGCTCTACGAAATCGAAAAGAAGGCACGCGGAAAACCGCCGCCGGAGCGTGCCGCAATCAGGCAAAAGCACGCCAAACCTATCTTCGACGATCTGGAAGATTGGCTCGGCAGC
>NZ_JBSWYG010000116.1:0-223 GCF_056160985.1 Roseibium sp. AWQ4_290 | reverse complement strand
CCCATTTCCGGTTCGGCCGGTCAGCAGAAAAGTCCCGCTTCAGCAGATTTGGCGCAATGTTGAACCTGTGATTGCTGTCCGTTGTCGCCTTGAACTTCTTGTTCCTTTTCACGGTGATCGCGTTCTCACGCATCAACCGTCCAACACGCCGATGGCCAACATCAAGTCCGAGTTCCTTTAGCTCCTCGGTCATGCGAGGACGCCCGTAGCTGCCAAGCGACAG
>NZ_JBSWYG010000115.1:0-223 GCF_056160985.1 Roseibium sp. AWQ4_290 | reverse complement strand
TCAGATCATGAATGTCAGTCCTCGGGGTTACCGGTCCTGGCGGAACCGCCCAGTGAGTGACCGGCAGCGTAGGGACTTGGTCGTGCTTGCCCATATCCGGGAGCAATTCCGACTGTCGCTTGGCAGCTACGGGCGTCCTCGCATGACCGAGGAGCTAAAGGAACTCGGACTTGATGTTGGCCATCGGCGTGTTGGACGGTTGATGCGTGAGAACGCGATCACC
>NZ_JBSWYG010000114.1:0-223 GCF_056160985.1 Roseibium sp. AWQ4_290 | reverse complement strand
GGTGATCGCGTTCTCACGCATCAACCGTCCAACACGCCGATGGCCAACATCAAGTCCGAGTTCCTTTAGCTCCTCGGTCATGCGAGGACGCCCGTAGCTGCCAAGCGACAGCCGGAATTGCTCCCGGATATGGGCAAGCACGACCAAGTCCCTACGCTGCCGGTCACTCACTGGGCGGTTCCGCCAGGACCGGTAACCCCGAGGACTGACATTCATGATCTGA
>NZ_JBSWYG010000113.1:0-223 GCF_056160985.1 Roseibium sp. AWQ4_290 | reverse complement strand
CCCCGTTGCGCAATGCGCCGGGTTTGCGGGCCAGAGCCGGGATGTAGTGAAGCGGATCATAGATCGTCTTGCCGCGGCCGAAGACGCGATCATGCTGTCCCACGACCTGTCCGTCCTGCCAGCATTCCAGGCGATCGGCGTAGGCGCGGATCTCAACGGGACGACCGACCGCGCGGGCATCGACCGAGTACCGGTTCTTGTCGAACCGTACGAGGCAAGTCTT
>NZ_JBSWYG010000112.1:0-223 GCF_056160985.1 Roseibium sp. AWQ4_290 | reverse complement strand
CATGCTGAAGGACCTGGACATCACGCCTGACGATCCGGCTGAATTGAAAGCCGTGAACCGGCTTCTTGCCGACGAAGTCAAGGCCCTGAGCCTGAAGGTCGAGCAGCTTCAACATCAGCTTCATGGGGCGCACCGGAACCGGTTCGGCTCCAAATCGGAAAGCCTCGATCAACTCAATCTGAGCCTTGCCGAGGAAGAGGCCATTGGTGTAGCTGCTGATCAG
>NZ_JBSWYG010000111.1:0-223 GCF_056160985.1 Roseibium sp. AWQ4_290 | reverse complement strand
GGCACGCGGAAAACCGCCACCGGAGCGCTCCGCCTTACGGCAAGCATACGCCAAACCTATCTTCGACGATCTGGAAGATTGGCTCGGCAGCCAATTGACACGGATATCGGGGAAGTCACCGCTGGCCGCAGCGATCCGCTATGCACTCAGCCGCCTGCCGAAAGCCCGGCCGTATCTCGACAACGGGCATCTGGAACTGGACAACAATTGCGCGGAGCGGGCA
>NZ_JBSWYG010000110.1:0-223 GCF_056160985.1 Roseibium sp. AWQ4_290 | reverse complement strand
AAGACTTGCCTCGTACGGTTCGACAAGAACCGGTACTCGGTCGATGCCCGCGCGGTCGGTCGTCCCGTTGAGATCCGCGCCTACGCCGATCGCCTGGAATGCTGGCAGGACAGACAGGTCGTGGGACAGCATGATCGCGTCTTCGGCCGCGGCAAGACGATCTATGATCCGCTTCACTACATCCCGGCTCTGGCCCGCAAACCCGGCGCATTGCGCAACGGGG
>NZ_JBSWYG010000109.1:0-224 GCF_056160985.1 Roseibium sp. AWQ4_290 | reverse complement strand
GCCTGTATGGCCCATATCCGGCGCAAGTTCGTCGATGTGCACGCCTCCCAGGGATCATCCATCGCCGCTGAGACCATCCAGCGGATCGCCAAGCTCTACGAAATCGAAAAGAAGGCACGCGGAAAACCGCCACCGGAGCGCTCCGCCTTACGGCAAGCATACGCCAAACCTATCTTCGACGATCTGGAAGATTGGCTCGGCAGCCAATTGACACGGATATCGGG
>NZ_JBSWYG010000108.1:0-231 GCF_056160985.1 Roseibium sp. AWQ4_290 | reverse complement strand
GGCTACGCCGGGTTCAACGGCCTGTTCGGGGAGAACAAAGCTCGGGAGATGGCCTGCATGGCCCATATCCGGCGCAAGTTCGTCGATGTGCACGCATCCCAAGGATCATCGGTTGCCGGCGAGGCCATTCAGCGCATTGCCGGGCTGTACGAAATCGAAAAGAAGGCACGCGGAAAACCTCCACCGGAGCGCACCGCCTTACGGCAAGCACACGCCAAACCTATCTTCAAT
>NZ_JBSWYG010000107.1:0-231 GCF_056160985.1 Roseibium sp. AWQ4_290 | reverse complement strand
GGCTACGCCGGGTTCAACGGCCTGTTCGGGGAGAACAAAGCTCGGGAGATGGCCTGCATGGCCCATATCCGGCGCAAGTTCGTCGATGTGCACGCATCCCAAGGATCATCGATTGCCGCAGAGGCCATTCAGCGCATTGCCGGGCTGTACGAAATCGAAAAGAAGGCACGCGGAAAACCTCCACCGGAGCGCACCGCCTTACGGCAAGCACACGCCAAACCTATCTTCAAT
>NZ_JBSWYG010000106.1:0-235 GCF_056160985.1 Roseibium sp. AWQ4_290 | reverse complement strand
GACGCTGACTTTGCCAGCCTTCGCACCCGGCCAGACAAACCGGCCCTTCTCCAGGCGTTTGGAAAACAGACAAGCCCCCTGACTGTCCCACCAGATGATCTTCAAGAGATCGCCCCGCCGACCACGGAACACGAACAAGTGCCCAGAATAAGGATCTTCGGCCAGGACCTGTTCGGCTTGCGCGGCCAAAGAGTTGAAGCCGCGCCGCATGTCCGTCACACCCGACGCTAGCCAA
>NZ_JBSWYG010000105.1:0-239 GCF_056160985.1 Roseibium sp. AWQ4_290 | reverse complement strand
GGGGGGGGGGGGGGGGGGGGGGGGGGGGGGGGGGGGGGGGGGGGGGGGGGGGGGGGGGGGGGGGGGGGGGGGGGGGGGGGGGGGGGGGGGGGGGGGGGGGGGGGGGGGGGATGGGGGGGGGGTAGCTGTTGCGGTGATCCGGCTCGGCGATCTTTTCATAAAGGGCAACTGCAGGTGCGTTCTTGCCCGGAACAATCCAGCGCAGGTGCAGCCAGCCGCGTTTCTGGCCTTCGCTGACC
>NZ_JBSWYG010000104.1:0-240 GCF_056160985.1 Roseibium sp. AWQ4_290 | reverse complement strand
TAGAGCGGAAGGTGGTCGGCGTGTTTTGACACAAGGACATGCGCAAGGAGACCGGCTCCCGGCCGACCGCGCTCAATCGGACGCGATGGCAAGGGCGCCTGAACAATCCTCTCGCAGCAAGAACAGGATAGGCGCGGTCTGACAATACGGTTCACGACAAACCGGCCCGGCATATATTCCAGCTCTTCGGTAATGTCCTCACCCAGTGTCTTCAGCTTGCCGCCACACCGAAGGCAGGCT
>NZ_JBSWYG010000103.1:0-242 GCF_056160985.1 Roseibium sp. AWQ4_290 | reverse complement strand
AACCCTGAACCAGTCCCATCACCGCGGCCAGGGCCGTTGGGCCTTCGATCAACACCCTTCGGCCATCCGAAAGGGTAATATCAACCCGGCTTGCACAGACAGGTTCCGGGGCCGGGACAACGACCCCTGTAGCGGCAGGACAAGCTGCCGGGGCCAGTTCCAACTCAACGAAAGACGCTTCCTCGACGTGGCCCGGATCAACTGGCATTCGCGCAAACCGGGGATCCTTCAGCCAATTGTGG
>NZ_JBSWYG010000102.1:0-243 GCF_056160985.1 Roseibium sp. AWQ4_290 | reverse complement strand
CTTAATTAAATGGACATTTAAGGGCCCTTAATGAGTAAGCGAAGAAAGCGGCGGAGCTGGTCTGATGAGGAGAAGCGGGAGATCTGCGCGCAAGCGGTTCTTCCCAGTGCATCGGTTGCGCAGGTGGCGCGCCGGTATTCTGCGAATGCCAATATGATCCACAATTGGCTGAAGGATCCCCGGTTTGCGCGAATGCCAGTTGATCCGGGCCACGTCGAGGAAGCGTCTTTCGTTGAGTTGGAA
>NZ_JBSWYG010000101.1:0-244 GCF_056160985.1 Roseibium sp. AWQ4_290 | reverse complement strand
GCGATAGAGCGGAAGGTGGTCCGCATATTTGGAAACCAATACATGCGCCAAAAGTCCCGCTCCCGGCCGTCCACGCTCAATCGGACGCGATGGCAAGGGCGCCTGAACAATCCTCTCGCAGCAAGAACAGGACAGGCGCGGTCTGACAATACGGTTCACGACAAACCGGCCCGGCATATATTCCAGCTCTTCGGTAATGTCCTCACCCAGTGTCTTCAGCTTGCCGCCACACCGAAGGCAGGCT
>NZ_JBSWYG010000100.1:0-244 GCF_056160985.1 Roseibium sp. AWQ4_290 | reverse complement strand
ACATGCGCCAAAAGTCCCGCTCCCGGCCGTCCACGCTCAATCGGACGCGATGGCAAGGGCGCCTGAACAATTCTCTCGCAGCAAGAACAGGACAGGCGCGGTCTGACAATACGGTTCACGATAAACCGGCCAGGCACATATTCCAGCTCTTCGGTAATGTCCTCACCCAGTGTCTTCAGCTTGCCGCCACACCGAAGGCAGGCTTCGCCCGGCATCAAGATCGTGTCATTGCGCTCAAGATGGT
>NZ_JBSWYG010000099.1:0-252 GCF_056160985.1 Roseibium sp. AWQ4_290 | reverse complement strand
CTCTTCGGTAATGTCCTCACCCAGTGTCTTCAGCTTGCCGCCACACCGAAGGCAGGCTTCGCCCGGCATCAAGATCGTGTCATTGCGCTCAAGATGGTTCGGTAGCGGCTTGCGGCTGTGCTGGCGTTTGGCCTGTCCGGAAGGAGCATCCACCGAAGCGGAATCCGGCATGTTTTGCTGATCAGCAGCTACACCAATGGCCTCTTCCTCGGCAAGGCTCAGATTGAGTTGATCGAGGCTTTCCGATTTGGA
>NZ_JBSWYG010000098.1:0-253 GCF_056160985.1 Roseibium sp. AWQ4_290 | reverse complement strand
GAGGATTGTTCAGGCGCCCTTGCCATCGCGTCCGATTGAGCGCGGTCGGCCGGGAGCCGGTCTCCTTGCGCATGTCCTTGTGTCAAAACACGCCGACCACCTTCCGCTCTATCGCCAGTCTCAGATCTTTGGCCGGGAAGGTATCGATCTGGACCGCTCCACCCTGGCTGATTGGGTGGGGCGCTCCACTGCCTTGCTTGAGCCCCTGGCGGATGCCATCGGCCGCATGGTCCGGCAAGGGGAAGCGCTCTTT
>NZ_JBSWYG010000097.1:0-254 GCF_056160985.1 Roseibium sp. AWQ4_290 | reverse complement strand
GTCGCTATCCGCTCGTCAGCGGTGTCCATGTACGGGCGGGCATACGCCAGTCTATCCCCTCAAGCAGCATCGACAGCTGTGCCGCCGTGATACTGACCTTGCCAGCCTTCGCGCCCGGCCAGACAAACCGGCCTTTCTCCAGGCGTTTGGAAAACAGGCAAGCCCCCTGACTGTCCCACCAGATGATCTTCAAAAGATCACCCCGCCGACCGCGGAACACGAACAGGTGCCCAGAATAAGGATCTTCCGCGAGA
>NZ_JBSWYG010000096.1:0-258 GCF_056160985.1 Roseibium sp. AWQ4_290 | reverse complement strand
CAAGCGCCGTTGTCTCATGGTCCTCCTTTTTGTCTTTTCCCGTTCGAGCAGGATGGTCTGTCCGCGACCTGTGTAGACATCGGCCGGGGTGAGGTTTTTCAGGCTCTCGTGCCTCTTGGCGTTGCAAGCAACGCCTGCCGGCCAGCGGATAGCGGTGATGGTTGTAGTAGCCGATGAACGCATCGATCTGCGCTTCGAGATCACCTGGTAGAAAGTAGTTTTCCAGCAGGATCCGGTTCTTCAAGGTCTGATGCCACC
>NZ_JBSWYG010000095.1:0-260 GCF_056160985.1 Roseibium sp. AWQ4_290 | reverse complement strand
TTGCGCGGAGCGGGCAATGAAACCGATTGCCCTTGGACGAAAAAACTACCTCTTCATGGGTTCAAAAGGCGGCGGCAAATCCGCGGCCATCGCCTATACACTGATCGAAACCGCCAAACTCAACGGCATTGACCCGCAAGCCTGGTTGGCCTGGGTTCTGGCACAAATCGCCGACCACAAGATCAATCGCATCAACGAACTCATGCCTTGGTGTTACGCTGCAAAAGCAGCGTAACAGAGCGCGGCGCCGCCATGAAGAC
>NZ_JBSWYG010000094.1:0-268 GCF_056160985.1 Roseibium sp. AWQ4_290 | reverse complement strand
AATCGAAAAGAAGGCACGCGGAAAACCGCCGCCGGAGCGTGCCGCAATCAGGCAAAAGCACGCCAAACCTATCTTCGACGATCTGGAAGATTGGCTCGGCAGCCAATTGACGCGGATCTCGGGAAAGTCGCCGCTCGCCGCTGCGATCCGTTATGCGCTCAGCCGTCTGCCGAAAGCCCGGCCGTATCTCGGCAACGGGCATCTGGAGCTGGACAACAATTGCGCGGAGCGGGCCATGAAGCCCATTGCCCTTGGCCGAAAAAATTAC
>NZ_JBSWYG010000093.1:0-273 GCF_056160985.1 Roseibium sp. AWQ4_290 | reverse complement strand
CGACGTGGCCCGGATCAACTGGCATTCGCGCAAACCGGGGATCCTTCAGCCAATTGTGGATCATATTGGCATTCGCAGAATACCGGCGCGCCACCTGCGCAACCGATGCACCGGGAAGAACCGCTTGCGCGCAGATCTCCCGCTTCTCCTCATCAGACCAAATCCGCCGTTTCTTTCGTTTGCTCATCACGCGCCTTTAAGTGTCCATTTGCATAAGTGGACACTTAAGGCGCAAAATCGAAAAGCGGGAGGTGGGGTTCAGCGGACGCTCAC
>NZ_JBSWYG010000092.1:0-274 GCF_056160985.1 Roseibium sp. AWQ4_290 | reverse complement strand
GGCGCACCGGAACCGGTTCGGCTCCAAATCGGAAAGCCTCGATCAGCTCAATCTGAGCCTTGCCGAGGAAGAGGCCATTGGTGTAGCTGCTGATCAGCAAAACATGCCGGAACCAGCCTCGGTGGATGCTCCTTCCGGACAGGCCAAACGCCAGCACAGCCGTAAGCCGCTACCGAACCATCTTGAGCGCAATGACACGATCTTGATGCCGGGCGAAGCCTGCCTTCGGTGTGGCGGCAAGCTGAAGACACTGGGTGAGGACATTACCGAAGAG
>NZ_JBSWYG010000091.1:0-278 GCF_056160985.1 Roseibium sp. AWQ4_290 | reverse complement strand
GGCAGAGACGGACATGGGCGACCTTGACCGTCGTGGTCACGCCGTCGAGGATCACGATCTCATGGCTCCAGTCGAACTGGTAGGCCTCGCCCGGATCGAAGCTCAGCGGGACATAGGCGCTGGCCGACGCTTCCTGCGTCGCCTTCGACCAACTGGCCGCATATCGGCGCACGGCGTCATAGCTGCCGTCATAGCCGCAGTTGCGCAGCTCCTCGTAGATCCGGATCAGCGTCAGGCGTTCGCGTTTCGGTCGCCGGGTATTGTCGGCCAGCATCTCG
>NZ_JBSWYG010000090.1:0-278 GCF_056160985.1 Roseibium sp. AWQ4_290 | reverse complement strand
CCTTCAGGCTCAGTGCCTTGACTTCGTCGGCAAGAAGCCGGTTCACGGCTTTCAATTCAGCCGGATCGTCAGGTGTGATATCCAAGTCCTTCAGCATGGCTGCATTTATACCGAATGCAGTCAAAGGCTGAAAGAAAAAAGCGGATTAAGTCTCTGTATTTATGTCGTGACCTGCGCCCCGTTTCCTCCTCCAGTTTGAGGTAGAGTCCGTCTTGAACGAGGAGACGGACAATGAAGCGAACACGGTTCAGCGAAGAGCAGATCATCAGGATCCTGAA
>NZ_JBSWYG010000089.1:0-284 GCF_056160985.1 Roseibium sp. AWQ4_290 | reverse complement strand
CGATTTTGCTGGCCTGAATTTGGCGACGGGACCATTGACAGACGAAATCTTATCCAGACAGGGACGAACAGCAATGCCGCCCGTCCGTCAGGTTGAAGGGCATATTACGCATATTGGGTATCGCGCGAACACAAAAGAGACCTCGATATTACGCATATATCGAAGCTTTGAGGGTCAGCGGTGTTTGAAGCGATCCTGTCCCTGCTCTTGAACGACATGCAAGCCAGCCCCCGCAAGGAGGTCGGCGATCTGGTGCGATTGCTGGATTCCACCACGGTGAGCTT
>NZ_JBSWYG010000088.1:0-288 GCF_056160985.1 Roseibium sp. AWQ4_290 | reverse complement strand
CGCATCATTGGCATCCGTCTTGTTGTGCTGCAGCTTCATAACCGCATGCGCCTGACGGGCGTCGATAAGATCAACACAAACGCCAAGTCTGCCAAGTTCCCTTACCAGCCAGTGGCCCCAGGTGCCCGTTTCCATCACGATCCGCTCAGGACAAAGGCAGGTCGCCTTCAGCGCCTCAAACAAAGACACAGGATCAGTTGCAACCTTGCCACGACCAACGACCTTCCCATCCCGGTCCTTCACGCAGAACGAAGTCTCTTCCTTCGAAACATCAAATCCAACATACTC
>NZ_JBSWYG010000087.1:0-289 GCF_056160985.1 Roseibium sp. AWQ4_290 | reverse complement strand
GCAACGGTCCATCACGACAGTCTTGTTGTCGCCGATGAAACCATCGTTCTGGCTCGCAAGCCGGGGCGCAAATACCAAAAGCCCGTTCGTCGCGTCGAAATCTTCGATGAAGCCCTCGGGCGGGAACTGACGTTCATAACCAATGACTTTCGTCGATCCGCCGAAGACATCGCCGAGTTGTACAAACGGCGCTGGCAGATCGAACTGTTTTTCAAGTGGATCAAGCAGAACCTCAAAATCAAACGGTTCCTCGCCAAAAATCCAAAGGCCATCCGGCTGCAAATCATAA
>NZ_JBSWYG010000086.1:0-289 GCF_056160985.1 Roseibium sp. AWQ4_290 | reverse complement strand
AGAATAAGGATCTTCGGCCAGGACCTGTTCGGCTTGCGCGGCCAAAGAGTTGAAGCCGCGCCGCATGTCCGTCACACCCGACGCTAGCCAAACCCGGGTGTTCGATGGAACAGGGATCATCCCATCAAGCCCTGGACCAGTCCCATCACCGCAGCCAGGGCCGTTGGGCCTTCGATCAACACCCGGCGGCCATCGGAAAGGGTAATGTCAACCCGGTTCGCACAAATAGGTTCCAGGGGTGAGACAACGCTCCCTGGCGCGGCAGGACAAGCTGCCGGGGCCAGTTCCA
>NZ_JBSWYG010000085.1:0-293 GCF_056160985.1 Roseibium sp. AWQ4_290 | reverse complement strand
CGCGAGTTGCTGAATTATATCCTGCGCATCGCTCGCAACGGCCTTGCCGAAGGCGGTCCCGGTGCAAATGACGACGACAATGATGATGGCTCCGATGATGGTTCATCATTTGCGCAGCGCTTCCGAAGCGTGGACCTGGATACTTCCGCGGTCGATAGCACGATCGATGATGATACCGATGGCGGCAGATCCGAGTTGGCACGGCTGATCAAGAATGCACGGCACCTGCAAGGCAACCCGGTCGTTCCGAATCTAATGCGTGACGTTCGCAATGCCTTGATGGAAGGAGACAA
>NZ_JBSWYG010000084.1:0-301 GCF_056160985.1 Roseibium sp. AWQ4_290 | reverse complement strand
ACCGAACCCGCCCTGACCATCGCCAAGACGCGTCCAGATCGACCCGTCCTCAGCCGACAGAACAGCATCAACAACACCGTCGCCGTTCAGGTCTTCATACGATGTTGTAACCGGGCCAATCGGCCCAGCGACCGTCACATCAGACCCGTGCAACCAACTCACGAGTTGAGATGACCCGTTTTCAAGATCGAGAACCGTGTCTCCAAGACGTCCGCCTTGCGTACGGAAAGATGCATCAACCCGCATAGCGTCAGACGTGTCCGACTGCGCCGTGCTCGTGTATAAGACCGTTCCATTCTTC
>NZ_JBSWYG010000083.1:0-303 GCF_056160985.1 Roseibium sp. AWQ4_290 | reverse complement strand
GGCAACCGATGATCCTTGGGAGGCATGCACATCGACGAACTTGCGCCGGATATGGGCCATGCAGGCCATCTCCCGAGCTTTGTTCTCCCCGAACAGGCCGTTGAACCCGGCATAACCGTCCGCGTGAACCCAGCCTTTGTAGCCAGACAGGTGGCCCTCAGGATGTTTGCCCTTGCGGTCAACCGTGAACCGGTACCACGCCAGCGGTGCAGAAGACCCGGCCCAAGGGCGTTCATCCCGCACATAGGCCCAGATCCGGGCGGTTTTGGTTTTCTTCGTTCCCGGCGCCTGAAGCTTGACCGG
>NZ_JBSWYG010000082.1:0-304 GCF_056160985.1 Roseibium sp. AWQ4_290 | reverse complement strand
ATCCCGCCTCCGAGAAGCTCGAAATCATCCGACTGGTCGAGCAATCGCACCAGCCGGTGAAAAGGACGCTGGAACAGATCGGCGTGTCGCGGCCAACCTTCTATCGCTGGTGCGATCTGTATCGCAGGTTCGGCGAAGCGGCACTGGAAGACCGGCGCCCCGGCTCGGGCCGCGTGTGGAACCGCATCCCTGCAGACGTGCGTGTTCAGGTTCTGGAAATGGCGCTCGATGACCCGGAACTCTCCCCGAGAGAACTCGCCACCAGGTTCACTGACGAACGCCGATACTTCGTCTCGGAAGCCAG
>NZ_JBSWYG010000081.1:0-304 GCF_056160985.1 Roseibium sp. AWQ4_290 | reverse complement strand
CTGGCTTCCGAGACGAAGTATCGGCGTTCGTCAGTGAACCTGGTGGCGAGTTCTCTCGGGGAGAGTTCCGGGTCATCGAGCGCCATTTCCAGAACCTGAACACGCACGTCTTCAGGGATGCGGTTCCACACGCGGCCCGAGCCGGGGCGCCGGTCTTCCAGTGCCGCTTCGCCGAACCTGCGATACAGATCGTACCAGCGATAGAAGGTTGGCCGCGACACGCCGATCTGTTCCAGCGTCCTTTTCACCGGCTGGTGCGATTGCTCGACCAGTCGGATGATTTCGAGCTTCTCGGAGGCGGGAT
>NZ_JBSWYG010000080.1:0-307 GCF_056160985.1 Roseibium sp. AWQ4_290 | reverse complement strand
GTACCACGCCAGCGGTGCAGAAGACCCGGCCCAAGGGCGTTCATCCCGCACATAGGCCCAGATCCGGGCGGTTTTGGTTTTCTTCGTTCCCGGCGCCTGAAGCTTGACCGGCGTGTCATCGGCAAAGAGCGCTTCCCCTTGCCGGACCATGCGTCCGATGGCATCCGCCAGGGGCTCAAGCAAGGCAGTGGAGCGTCCCACCCAATCAGCAAGGGTCGAGCGGTCCAGATCGATGCCTTCCCGGCCAAAGATCTGAGACTGGCGATAGAGCGGAAGGTGGTCCGCATATTTGGAAACCAATACATGC
>NZ_JBSWYG010000079.1:0-309 GCF_056160985.1 Roseibium sp. AWQ4_290 | reverse complement strand
CGGTAGCTCGTCAGGCTCATAACCTGAAGGTCGCAGGTTCAAATCCTGCTCCCGCAACCAAATGCGACAACAGCCTCATCCCGAAAGGGGTGGGGCTGTTGTCGTATTCGGGTGGGCATACCGAAAGAGGACCTTGCAAAGCGTGACCTGCCACGGGATTTTTCCTCCACTATCGATTAGAGTCCGACCCAATTTGAGGAGTGAGCGTCCGCTGAACCCCACCTCCCGCTTTTCGATTTTGCGCCTTAAGTGTCCACTTATGCAAATGGACACTTAAAGGCGCGTGATGAGCAAACGAAAGAAACGGCG
>NZ_JBSWYG010000078.1:0-309 GCF_056160985.1 Roseibium sp. AWQ4_290 | reverse complement strand
CAGGCCGGGCTCTGCGAAGCGCGCTCCCTGACCGTGCCGTCCAACTCGTCCAGGCATCTGATCAAAGCCGTCCGCGCCTCAAGCAAGGGGCCGACAATGCCGGTCAGAGCAGGGCATGTCTGCAGGACCGCCTGCACACGGGCCGCGAACTTGCCAACTCCCTTGGGCAGGCGGTGCCCGAACGCGCCAAGCAGCCCGCGGATCGCATTTTCCGTATCGCGGCGCTGGCGGACCAGGTGCTGACGGGCCTTCAGCACCGTCCGGTCCATTTGGGCGGCCTCGCTCTTCACCGCAACAGGACGGCAGAAC
>NZ_JBSWYG010000077.1:0-313 GCF_056160985.1 Roseibium sp. AWQ4_290 | reverse complement strand
ATTCACCATACGGATCGCGGCAGCCAATATTGCTCCCACGACTATCAGAAGCTTCTGCGCCAGCATGGCTTCCAGATCTCAATGAGCGGAACAGGAAACTGCTTTGACAACGCCGCCGTGGAAACCTTCTTCAAAACGATCAAGGCTGAGTTGCTATGGCAGAAATCATGGACCTGCCGCCGCGATGCCGAATTGGCCATATTCGAATACATCAATGGCTTCTACAATCCGCGCAGAAGGCACTCGGCTTTGGCATGGAAAAGCCCATTGGCATTCGAAGCCAGGGCCGCTTAAATGAGAACTCGGGGCGGAA
>NZ_JBSWYG010000076.1:0-317 GCF_056160985.1 Roseibium sp. AWQ4_290 | reverse complement strand
TTCAGCCGGATCGTCAGGCGTGATGTCCAGGTCCTTCAGCATGGCTGCATTTATACCGGACGCAGCCAGAAGCAGAAAGGAAAACAGATATAAATATCTGTAATTACGCCGTTATCCGCTCGTCATCCACTTGTCAGGGGCGTCCAGGTGCGGACGGGCATGCGCCAATCAATCCCCTCAAGCAACATCGACAGCTGCGCCGCCGTGACGCTGACTTTGCCAGCCTTCGCACCCGGCCAGACAAACCGGCCCTTCTCCAGGCGTTTGGAAAACAGACAAGCCCCCTGACTGTCCCACCAGATGATCTTCAAGAGATC
>NZ_JBSWYG010000075.1:0-333 GCF_056160985.1 Roseibium sp. AWQ4_290 | reverse complement strand
GCCGGGAGCGGGACTTTTGGCGCATGTATTGGTTTCCAAATATGCGGACCACCTTCCGCTCTATCGCCAGTCTCAGATCTTTGGCCGGGAAGGCATCGATCTGGACCGCTCCACCCTGGCTGATTGGGTGGGGCGCTCCACTGCCTTGCTTGAGCCCCTGGCGGATGCCATCGGCCGCATGGTCCGGCAAGGGGAAGCGCTCTTTGCCGATGACACCCCGGTCAAGCTTCAGGCTCCGGGAACGAAGAAGACCAAAACTGCCCGGATCTGGACCTATGTCCGGGATGAGCGGTCATGGGCCGGGGCCTCTCCACCGCTGGCGTGGTACCGGTT
>NZ_JBSWYG010000074.1:0-365 GCF_056160985.1 Roseibium sp. AWQ4_290 | reverse complement strand
AAGCTCACCGTGGTGGAATCCAGCAATCGCACCAGATCGCCGACCTCCTTGCGGGGGCTGGCTTGCATGTCGTTCAAGAGCAGGGACAGGATCGCTTCAAACACCGCTGACGGGCGCGTGGCATTTGCGTCGCTCAATGTCGAGCGCCGTACACCGCGCCCGCTCAGGTGAGACCGCCTTGCGGGGTTGGCATTGAACGATGCTTCAAGATCACGAAGGCTAACCTGGCCGGACAGTTGAGCATAAATCATCGTCACAAGGTGCTCGAAAGTGGAAAATCGCTTACACCATTTGTCACTCGCATAGGCTGCGGTGAGGGAATTGATCTGGCGGCGGGGAAGATGCTTTATGATCTGATGAAAAAC
>NZ_JBSWYG010000073.1:0-377 GCF_056160985.1 Roseibium sp. AWQ4_290 | reverse complement strand
GTCCTGTATCCGGGCCTCAATGTGCCCATCCAGCGTGTCAGGCAGACGTAGAACGAAGTCACTCAGGCTGAGGACGTCATCCCCGTTCCCGGCGGCGCTGCCGGGATCCGATTGATTGGCACCTGCCTGCTGGTCGGCACCCCCAATATCGCGGTCCAGCCACTCATCCAGCTCAGCAGAGATATTGCTGTCACCGCCATCGGTATCATCATCGAGCGCCCCCAAGATCAAATCGGTAACTTCCCTGACCTCGTCTTGGAAAATCGTACGTAAATGCGTTTCCTCGGGCATTCCACCCAAAAGCGCCTCTGCAAGCTCCCGTGCACGCGCTGTTGCCGTATCTTTGTCTCCTTCCATCAAGGCATTGCGAACGTCAC
>NZ_JBSWYG010000072.1:0-389 GCF_056160985.1 Roseibium sp. AWQ4_290 | reverse complement strand
TTCGGAAAGTCGATACAGGCGAAAACCTCACCAGGCCCCCCCAAGGAGCGCAAACCCAGACGCAGAAGGGAAAAAACACCAAAGCCTCCGCTCCCAAACAAAACGATAAAAAAATGATAAGCGGTTTTTTTGCGGAATTGGGTCACCGGAGGCCGTGCTTTGAGGGGCTTCGGACGTTGTCGCACGTCTGGCCCGATACCCCGTATCGACCGGCGACGCACTCCTGGCCGAAGACCCTCAAAGCACGGTCAAATAGGTCATCATCAATTGAGGTTGGTCACTACTGTCCGGGAAAATTGAATTGGAATTGATTTTCCGGATTTTGTTTGTCGACCCTGTCGTTTGGATTTAGCAGTCGGGTTATGTCGCATAAGTTGTGGATGTGGTTT
>NZ_JBSWYG010000071.1:0-406 GCF_056160985.1 Roseibium sp. AWQ4_290 | reverse complement strand
ACACCCGGCGGCCATCGGAAAGGGTAATGTCAACCCGGTTCGCACAAATAGGTTCCAGGGGTGAGACAACGCTCCCTGGCGCGGCAGGACAAGCTGCCGGGGCCAGTTCCAGCTCAACGAAAGACCCGTCCTCAACATTAACCTGGTTAGTTGGCGCGGAGGCAAAGCGCGGATCCTTCAGCCAATTGTGGATCATATTGGCATTTGCCGAATACCGGCGCGCCACCTGCGCAACCGATGTGCCGGGACCACCCGCTTGCTGGCAGATCTCCCGCTTCTCCTCATCAGACCAACTCCGCCGTTTCTTTCGTTTGCTCATCACGCGCCTTTAAGTGTCCATTTGCATAAGTGGACACTTAAGGCGCAAAATCGAAAAGCGGGAGGTGGGGTTCAGCGGACGCTCACT
>NZ_JBSWYG010000070.1:0-407 GCF_056160985.1 Roseibium sp. AWQ4_290 | reverse complement strand
GGATAGACTGGCGTATGCCCGCCCGTACATGGACACCGCTGACGAGCGGATAGCGACATAAATACAGAGACTTAATCCGCTTTTTTCTTTCAGCCTTTGACTGCATTCGGTTGTCTAATTCCGGCCTCACAGTCAAGTCCCAAGCCTTGTTGCCTCCTCACCGGGTCCACGGTTGTCTTCGAAGTCGCTGCCAGCAGGGTCTGTGGAGCGCTTCATGATAGGACCCTTTGACTTTGGCCTCCCAAGGTATAAAGCGCCCTTGCCGATGTCTCGGCCTGGCATCCAAACTCGCGGGCTCGCCTCAGTCATCGTCCCGGTGAGGGGCGACAGTCTCCGCGCTGGCGCGGATCTCTTTTGTTGTTTGTCTCCCCTATGCAGCGGCGCCTTCTTGGGTCTGCGGCCAGCGG
>NZ_JBSWYG010000069.1:0-409 GCF_056160985.1 Roseibium sp. AWQ4_290 | reverse complement strand
GTCGTGATGGACCGTTGCGTGCTGCACCTCATAGGCCAGAGTGGATTTGGGCCGGGTGACGAAGATCGCGCCCGCAGCATCGATATCGGCCCAGAAGTCTGCATTATTGTAAGCTCTGTCAAAGACATAGGTGGCGCCTTCCTTCACAGGCAGTTCGGCGCAAACATGGCTGTCGTGAAGCCGCGCAGGACTGACCTGGAACCAGGTGGGGCTTTGGCTGTCGGGGTCGAACAGCAAATGCAGTTTGATTGCACTGTTGTTGCTGCGATAGCGCATGTCCTTGTGGGTCTTGGCAAACAAGCTCACCGTGGTGGAATCCAGCAATCGCACCAGATCGCCGACCTCCTTGCGGGGGCTGGCTTGCATGTCGTTCAAGAGCAGGGACAGGATCGCTTCAAACACCGCTGAC
>NZ_JBSWYG010000068.1:0-409 GCF_056160985.1 Roseibium sp. AWQ4_290 | reverse complement strand
CAAGCTTCAGGCTCCGGGAACGAAGAAGACCAAAACTGCCCGGATCTGGACCTATGTCCGGGATGAGCGGTCATGGGCCGGGGCCTCTCCACCGCTGGCGTGGTACCGGTTTACGGTTGACCGCAAGGGCAAACATCCTGAGGGCCACCTGTCTGGCTACAAAGGCTGGGTTCACGCTGATGGCTACGCCGGGTTCAACGGCCTGTTCGGAACAGACAAAGCTCGGGAGATGGCCTGCATGGCCCATATCCGGCGCAAGTTCGTCGATGTGCATGCCTCCCAAGGATCATCGGTTGCCGGCGAGGCCATCCAGCGGATCGCCAACCTCTACGAAATCGAAAAGAAGGCACGCGGAAAACCGCCGCCGGAGCGTGCCGCAATCAGGCAAAAGCACGCCAAACCTATCTTC
>NZ_JBSWYG010000067.1:0-418 GCF_056160985.1 Roseibium sp. AWQ4_290 | reverse complement strand
GAGGATTGTTCAGGCGCCCTTGCCATCGCGTCCGATTGAGCGCGGTCGGCCGGGAGCCGGTCTCCTTGCGCATGTCCTTGTGTCAAAACACGCCGACCACCTTCCGCTCTACCGCCAGTCTCAAATCTTTGGCCGGGAAGGCATCGATCTGGACCGCTCGACCCTTGCTGATTGGGTGGGACGCTCCACTGCCTTGCTTGAGCCCCTAGCGGATGCCATCGGACGCATGGTCCGGCAAGGGGAAGCGCTCTTTGCCGATGACACGCCGGTCAAGCTTCAGGCTCCGGGAACGAAGAAGACCAAAACCGCCCGGATCTGGGCCTATGTCCGGGATGAGCGGTCATGGGCCGGGGCCTCTCCACCGCTGGCGTGGTACCGGTTCACGGTTGACCGCAAGGGCAAACATCCTGAGGGCCAC
>NZ_JBSWYG010000066.1:0-421 GCF_056160985.1 Roseibium sp. AWQ4_290 | reverse complement strand
TGTGGATCGGCATGCAAGATTGACCCCCATCTTGGGGTAATCGGCATGCAAAAGTGACCCCCTGATAATTTTGATCAGAAGCTTCCTCAAAAATGTGAGGGAGCAGTCAGGGGATGTTGGTTGTGGAGACGATCGCGAAGATCAGACGAGCGCATTTCGTCGAAGGCAAATCGATCAAGCAGATCTGCCGCGAGTTGCGTTTGTCGCGGAACACGGTGCGCAAGGTCATCCGATCTGGGGCGACCGAGTTCACCTATGACCGCACGAGGCAGCCCCGTCCGAAGATCGATCCCTGGCGTTCCGAGCTGGACGAGATGCTGGCCGACAATACCCGGCGACCGAAACGCGAACGCCTGACGCTGATCCGGATCTACGAGGAGCTGCGCAACTGCGGCTATGACGGCAGCTATGACGCCGTGCG
>NZ_JBSWYG010000065.1:0-428 GCF_056160985.1 Roseibium sp. AWQ4_290 | reverse complement strand
AGGCGCGGTCTGACAATACGGTTCACGACAAACCGGCCCGGCATATATTCCAGCTCTTCGGTAATGTCCTCACCCAGTGTCTTCAGCTTGCCGCCACACCGAAGGCAGGCTTCGCCCGGCATCAAGATCGTGTCATTGCGCTCAAGATGGTCCGGTAGCGGCTTGCGGCTGTGCTGGCGTTTGGCCTGTCCGGGAGGAGCATCCACCGAAGCGGAATCCGGCATGTTTTGCTGATCAGCAGCTACACCAATGGCCTCTTCCTCGGCAAGGCTCAGATTGAGTTGATCGAGGCTTTCCGATTTGGAGCCGAACCGGTTCCGGTGCGCCCCATGAAGCTGATGCTGAAGCTGCTCGACCTTCAGGCTCAGTGCCTTGACTTCGTCGGCAAGAAGCCGGTTCACGGCTTTCAATTCAGCCGGATCGTCAGG
>NZ_JBSWYG010000064.1:0-431 GCF_056160985.1 Roseibium sp. AWQ4_290 | reverse complement strand
CGGAATTGCTCCCGGATATGGGCAAGCACGACCAAGTCCCTACGCTGCCGGTCACTCACTGGGCGGTTCCGCCAGGACCGGTAACCCCGAGGACTGACATTCATGATCTGACATAGCCTGGAAGCCGGCAAAAGGCCCAGGTTCTCCGCGATGAATGCAAACCTCATTTGCTTCTTTCTATCAACCGGCAGGTGATTGCTGAGCAATCACCGAGAGGGGGCGAAGAACTGGGTGGCCTTTTTTAACACCTCCCTCTCCTCCCGGAGCAGGCGGTTTTCTCTGCGAAGTTCCGCTATCTCCTTTTCAAGGTCAGATTGTGTGGCCGGTTTCTCCGGATCGCGCCGGTCCTGCTGTATCCAACGGTTCAAGGTCGAGAAACCAACACCAAGATCTCTGGCGATCTGCTTACGCGACAAGCCGCTGGTCAGCGC
>NZ_JBSWYG010000063.1:0-433 GCF_056160985.1 Roseibium sp. AWQ4_290 | reverse complement strand
CGGTATTCTGCGAATGCCAATATGATCCACAATTGGCTGAAGGATCCCCGGTTTGCGCGAATGCCAGTTGATCCGGGC
The DNA here is from genome assembly GCF_056160985.1 of Roseibium sp. AWQ4_290. NCBI lineage: Bacteria > Pseudomonadati > Pseudomonadota > Alphaproteobacteria > Hyphomicrobiales > Stappiaceae > Roseibium > Roseibium sp. AWQ4_290. The sequence goes on along the minus strand of NZ_JBSWYG010000063.1, from coordinate 355 downwards.
CACGTCGAGGAAGCGTCTTTCGTTGAGTTGGAACTGGCCCCGGCAGCTTGCCCTGCCCCGCCAGGGGTGGTTGTCCCGCCCCCGGAACCTGTCTGTGCAAGCCGGGTTGATATTACCCTTTCGGATGGCCGAAGGGTGTTGATCGAAGGCCCAACGGCCCTGGCCGCGGTGATGGGACTGGTTCAGGGTTTGATGGAGTGATCCCGGTTCCATCGAACACCCGAGTTTGGCTGGCGGCCGGTGTGACGGACATGCGGCGCGGCTTCAACTCTTTGGCCGCACAAGCCGAACAGGTTCTCGCGGAAGATCCTTATTCTGGGCACCTGTTCGTGTTCCGCGGTCGGCGGGGTGATCT
>NZ_JBSWYG010000062.1:0-455 GCF_056160985.1 Roseibium sp. AWQ4_290 | reverse complement strand
TCTCGCGGAAGATCCTTATTCTGGGCACCTGTTCGTGTTCCGCGGTCGGCGGGGTGATCTTTTGAAGATCATCTGGTGGGACAGTCAGGGGGCTTGCCTGTTTTCCAAACGTCTGGAGAAAGGCCGGTTTGTCTGGCCGGGCGCGAAGGCTGGCAAGGTCAGTGTCACGGCGGCACAGCTTTCGATGCTGCTTGAGGGGATAGACTGGCGTATGCCCGCCCGTACATGGACGCCCCTGACAAGTGGGTGATGAGCGGATAATAACGTAATTACAGATATTTATCTCTCTTTTTCCTTTCGACCTTTGGCTGCATTCGGTATAAATGCAGCCATGCTGAAGGACTTGGACATCACGCCTGACGATCCGGCTGAATTGAAAGCCGTGAACCGGCTTCTTGCCGACGAAGTCAAGGCACTGAGCCTGAAGGTCGAGCAGCTTCAGCATCAGCTTCATG
>NZ_JBSWYG010000061.1:0-525 GCF_056160985.1 Roseibium sp. AWQ4_290 | reverse complement strand
CCTGTCGTTTGGATTTAGCAGTCGGGTTATGTCGCATAAGTTGTGGATGTGGTTTCCGGCGACGGCGGCGAGGCGTTTCAACGGCACGGTGATGTTGTTTGCCTTGTGGACTTTTTTCAGCAGCACATAGGCAATCAGTGCGGTTATGATTTGCAGCCGGATGGCCTTTGGATTTTTGGCGAGGAACCGTTTGATTTTGAGGTTCTGCTTGATCCACTTGAAAAACAGTTCGATCTGCCAGCGCCGTTTGTACAGGTCGGCGATGTCTTCGGCAGATCGACGAAAGTCATTGGTTATGAACGCCAGTTCCCGCCCGAGGGTTTCATCGAAGATTTCGACGCGACGAACGGGCTTTTGGTATTTGCGCCCCGGCTTGCGAGCCAGAACGATGGTTTCATCGGCGACAACAAGACAGTCGTGATGGACCGTTGCGTGCTGCACCTCATAGGCCAGAGTGGATTTGGGCCGGGTGACGAAGATCGCGCCCGCAGCATCGATATCGGCCCAGAAGTCTGCATTATTGTA
>NZ_JBSWYG010000060.1:0-534 GCF_056160985.1 Roseibium sp. AWQ4_290 | reverse complement strand
CGGGGAGAACAAAGCTCGGGAGATGGCCTGCATGGCCCATATCCGGCGCAAGTTCGTCGATGTGCATGCCTCCCAAGGATCATCGGTTGCCGGCGAGGCCATCCAGCGGATTGCCGGACTGTACGAAATCGAAAAGAAGGCACGCGGCAAACCGCCGCCGGACCGCGCCGCCCTGCGGCAAGCACAAGCCAAACCTATCTTCGATGATCTGGAAGACTGGCTCGGCACTCAATTGACGCGGATCTCAGGCAAGTCACCACTTGCTGCGGCGATCCGTTATGCGCTCAGCCGACTGCCGAAAGCCCGGCCGTATCTCGACAACGGGCATCTGGAACTGGACAACAACTCCGCAGAGCGGGCAATGAAACCGATTGCCCTTGGACGAAAAAACTACCTCTTCATGGGCTCAGAAAGCGGCGGCAAATCCGCGGCTATCGCCTATACCCTGATCGAAACCGCCAAACTCAACGGCATCGACCCGCAAGCCTGGCTGACCTGGGTTCTGGCACAAATCGCCGACCACAAGATCAATCG
>NZ_JBSWYG010000059.1:0-538 GCF_056160985.1 Roseibium sp. AWQ4_290 | reverse complement strand
AAATTGCTTAAGGAGGATTTCTGGCACATCGTAGCCCGCCAAGGGAGCGAAGATGAGACAGAAATCCGGGCCGGAAGGATCGGCCGAAAAACATGTGAAAGACATTCGCCGGAAGACGCGGCGCAAATTCTCGGCCGAGGAGAAGATCCGCATTGTGCTGGAAGGTTTGCGCGGGGAATATTCGATCGCCGAACTGTGCCGCCGCGAGGGGATTGCTCAAGGCCTTTATTACACCTGGTCGAAAGAGTTCCTGGAAGCCGGCAAGAAGCGGCTTTCAGGCGACACCGAGCGGCAGGCGACGTCAGGTGAAGTGACGGATCTGAAGCGCGAAATGCGTGACCTGAAAGAAGTCGTGGCCGATCTGACGCTGGAAAACCGTGTTCTCAAAAAAAGCGTGATCGGGGATGGGGAGGATATCGAATGAGATATCCCGCCTCCGAGAAGCTCGAAATCATCCGACTGGTCGAGCAATCGCACCAGCCGGTGAAAAGGACGCTGGAACAGATCGGCGTGTCGCGGCCAACCTTCTATCGCTGGT
>NZ_JBSWYG010000058.1:0-594 GCF_056160985.1 Roseibium sp. AWQ4_290 | reverse complement strand
CCGTCCTCAGCCGACAGAACAGCATCAACAACACCGTCGCCGTTCAGGTCTTCATACGATGTTGTAACTGGGCCAATCGGCCCAGCGACCGTCACATCAGACCCATGTAACCAACTCACAAGTTGAGATGACCCGTTTTCAAGGTCCAGAACCGTGTCTCCAAGACGTCCGCCTTGCGTACGGAAAGATGCATCAACCCGCATAGCGTCAGACGTGTCCGACTGCGCCGTGCTCGTGTATAAGACCGTTCCATTCTTCAGATACTGAACCGTCCCATCGGCAAGACGCGCCACTGTGAACTCGTCTCCAACAGCATAGGCCCCAAAAAAGCCCCGATGCACACCCGATTCATAGATTTCAATCTGACCGCTGATATTCGTGTAAAGAGCAAAATCTATCTGCTGATAGCCTTCATCGGTGCCGTCAACAGAGAGCCCGAACATCAACGCCTTGTTGACCTGCTGGGCCGTCATGCTGACAGAACCAGCTCCGATAAAGCTTTCTTCGGACAACGCGCCGCGATCCCAACCGTCGGCACTGCCACCAACCTTCTCAAGCACATTCGTCGCAAAGTCGCGGCCCTGCGCCTGAGCC
>NZ_JBSWYG010000057.1:0-597 GCF_056160985.1 Roseibium sp. AWQ4_290 | reverse complement strand
CCCGATATCCGTGTCAATTGGCTGCCGAGCCAATCTTCCAGATCGTCGAAGATAGGTTTGGCGTATGCTTGCCGTAAGGCGGAGCGCTCCGGTGGCGGTTTTCCGCGTGCCCGCTTTTCGATTTCGTAGAGCTTGGCGATCCGCTGGATGGTCTCAGCGGCGATGGATGATCCCTGGGAGGCGTGCACATCGACGAACTTGCGCCGGATATGGGCCATACAGGCCATCTCCCGAGCTTTGTTCTCCCCGAACAGGCCGTTGAACCCGGCGTAGCCATCAGCGTGAACCCAGCCTTTGTAGCCAGACAGGTGGCCCTCAGGATGTTTGCCCTTGCGGTCAACCGTGAACCGGTACCACGCCAGCGGTGGAGAGGCCCCGGCCCATGACCGCTCATCCCGGACATAGGCCCAGATCCGGGCAGTTTTGGTCTTCTTCGTTCCCGGAGCCTGAAGCTTGACCGGGGTGTCATCGGCAAAGAGCGCTTCCCCTTGCCGGACCAGCCGACCGATGGCATTTGCCAAGGGTTCAAGCAAGGCAGTGGAGCGCCCCACCCAATCGGCCAATGTCGAGCGGTCCAGATCAAGTCCTTCCCGGCCA
>NZ_JBSWYG010000056.1:0-607 GCF_056160985.1 Roseibium sp. AWQ4_290 | reverse complement strand
TCTCTGCCACAGCCGGATGCCGTTTGTGCGGGCTTATCCCAGAGAGACCCAGGAGATGGTGTTCGATGCGCATGACAAGGCGTTCGCCTTCTTCGGCGGCGCCTGCGCGCGCGGAATTTACGACAACATGAAGACGGTGGTGGATGCGATCTTCGTTGGCAAGGATCGCGCCTACAATCGCCGTTTTCAGCAGATGTGCGGGCATTACCTGGTCGATCCGGTTGCTTGCACCCCGGCATCGGGTTGGGAGAAGGGCCAGGTCGAGAACCAGGTGGGCGTGCTCCGACGGCGGTTCTTCGTACCACGGCCGAAGTTCAGATCCTATGCGGAGCTGAACGCCTGGCTCAAGGACCGGTGCATCGCTTATGCCAAGGCGAACCGTCATCCCGACGTCCCGGACAAGACAATCTGGGACGTGTTCGAGGAAGAGCGCGGAAGCCTGGTTCCCTATGTCGGAGCGTTTGACGGCTTCCATGCCATCCCGGCCTCTGTCTCCAAGACTTGCCTCGTACGGTTCGACAAGAACCGGTACTCGGTCGATGCCCGCGCGGTCGGTCGTCCCGTTGAGATCCGCGCCTACGCCGATCGCCTGGAATGCTGGCAGGAC
>NZ_JBSWYG010000055.1:0-614 GCF_056160985.1 Roseibium sp. AWQ4_290 | reverse complement strand
CGTCGATGGTCGCCGCGAAAGCCAGCGCCGTCACCGGCCCCACGCCCGGTGCCGTCATCAGCAGCCGGCAGGCCGGGCTCTGCGAAGCGCGCTCCCTGACCGTGCCGTCCAGCTCGTCCAGGCATCTGATCAAAGCCGTTCGCGCCTCAAGCAAGGGGCCGACAATGTCGGTCAGAGCAGGGCATGTCTGCAGGACCGCCTGCACACGGGCCGCGAACTTGCAAACTCCCTTGGGCAGGCGGTGCCCGAACGCGCCAAGCAGCCCGCGGATCGCATTTTCCGTATCGCGGCGCTGGCCGACCAGGTGCTGACGAGCCTTCAGGACTGTCCGGTCCATCTGGGCGGCCTCGCTCTTCACCGCAACAGGACGGCAGAACCCGGTGCGGGCGATCTCTGCCAGAAGCTCCGCATCATTGGCATCCGTCTTGTTGTGCTGCAGCTTCATAACCGCATGCGCCTGACGGGCGTCGATAAGATCAACATCAATCCCAAGCCCCCGCAACTCCCTTACCAGCCAGTGGCCCCAGGTGCCCGTTTCCATCACGATCCGCTCAGGACAAAGGCAGGTCGCCTTCAGCGCCTCAAACAAAGACACAGGATCAGTTGCAACCTTG
>NZ_JBSWYG010000054.1:0-647 GCF_056160985.1 Roseibium sp. AWQ4_290 | reverse complement strand
GATAGCGGTGATGGTTGTAGTAGCCGATGAACGCATCGATCTGCGCTTCGAGATCACCTGGTAGAAAGTAGTTTTCCAGCAGGATCCGGTTCTTCAAGGTCTGATGCCACCGCTCGATCTTGCCCTGGGTCTGGGGATGGTAAGGCGCGCCACGCGAATGCTTCATTCCCTTGTTGGCAAGATACTCCGCCAAGTCGCCGGATATGTAAGACGGTCCGTTGTCTGATAGTAGCCTCGGGCGATGAAGCACGTTTGCCTTATCGAGCCCCGAAGCCTCCAGTGCCAGATCGAGTGTGTCCTGCACATCGCTTGCCGCCATGCCGGTGCAGACCCTCCATGCGATAATGTAGCGGGAGAAGTCATCGAGCACGGTGGAGAGGTAAAACCATCCCCAGCCGATGACCTTCAAATAGGTGAAGTCGGTCTGCCAGAGCTGGTTCGGGGCGGTGGTCTTTTCCTTGAACTCATCGGCGGACTTCATCACGATAAATGCCGGACTGGTGATCAGGTCGTGGGCCTTGAGAAGCCTGTAAACACTGGCTTCCGAGACGAAGTATCGGCGTTCGTCAGTGAACCTGGTGGCGAGTTCTCTCGGGGAGAGTTCCGGGTCATCGAGCGCCATTTCCAGAACCTGAACACGCACGTCT
>NZ_JBSWYG010000053.1:0-771 GCF_056160985.1 Roseibium sp. AWQ4_290 | reverse complement strand
ATCCAGGTCCACGCTTCGGAAGCGCTGCGTAAATGATGAACCATCATCGGAGCCATCATCATTGTCGTCGTCATTTGCACCGGGACCGCCTTCGGCAAGGCCGTTGCGAGCGATGCGCAGGATATAATTCAGCAACTCGCGGCGGCTGACCCGGCGTGCATCTTCAGGATTGGAGGCTTGGAGCAAATAATCGGCAAGAGCATCTGCGTTCTGCCGGATAAGGCCATCTTGACCGTCGCGGATATTGCCGCGAATGTCCTGTATCCGGGCCTCAATGTGCCCATCCAGCGTGTCAGGCAGACGTAGAACGAAGTCACTCAGGCTGAGGACGTCATCCCCAATATCGCGGTCCAGCCACTCATCCAGCTCAGCAGAGATATTGCTGTCACCGCCATCGGTATCATCATCGATCGTGCGATCGACCGCGAAAGTATCCAGGTCCACGCTTCGGAAGCGCTGCGTAAATGATGAACCATCATCGGAGCCATCATCATTGTCGTCGTCATTTGCACCGGGACCGCCTTCGGCAAGGCCGTTGCGAGCGATGCGCAGGATATAATTCAGCAACTCGCGGCGGCTGACCCGGCGTGCATCTTCAGGATTGGAGGCTTGGAGCAAATAATCGGCAAGAGCATCTGCGTTCTGCCGGATAAGGCCATCTTGACCGTCGCGGATATTGCCGCGAATGTCCTGTATCCGGGCCTCAATGTGCCCATCCAGCGTGTCAGGCAGACGTAGAACGAAGTCACTCAGGCTGAGGACGTCATCCCC
>NZ_JBSWYG010000052.1:0-995 GCF_056160985.1 Roseibium sp. AWQ4_290 | reverse complement strand
GTACCACGCCAGCGGTGCAGAAGACCCGGCCCAAGGGCGTTCATCCCGCACATAGGCCCAGATCCGGGCGGTTTTGGTTTTCTTCGTTCCCGGCGCCTGAAGCTTGACCGGGGTATCATCGGCAAACAGCGCGTCGCCTTGCCGGACCAGCCGACCGATGGCATTTGCCAAGGGTTCAAGCAAGGCAGTGGAGCGCCCCACCCAATCGGCCAATGTCGAGCGGTCCAGATCAAGTCCTTCCCGGCCAAAGATCTGCGACTGGCGGTAAAGTGGAAGGTGGTCCGCGTATTTGGAAACCAAAACATGCGCCAAAAGTCCCGCTCCCGGCCGTCCACGCTCAATCGGACGCGATGGCAAGGGCGCCTGAACAATCCTCTCGCAGCAAGAACAGGATAGGCGCGGTCTGACAATACGGTTCACGACAAACCGGCCCGGCACATATTCCAGTTCTTCGGTAATGTCCTCACCCAGTGTCTTCAGCTTGCCGCCACACTTAAGGCAGGCTTCGCCCGGCATCAAGATCGTGTCATTGCGCTCAAGATGGTCCGGTAGCGGCTTGCGGCTGTGCTGGCGTTTGGCCTGTCCGGGAAGAGCATCCACCGAGGCGGAATCCGGCATGTTTTGCTGATCAGCAGCTACACCAATGGCCTCTTCCTCGGCAAGGCTCAGATTGAGCTGATCGAGGCTTTCCGATTTGGAGCCGAACCGGTTCCGGTGCGCCCCATGAAGCTGATGCTGAAGCTGCTCGACCTTCAGGCTCAGGGCCTTGACTTCGTCGGCAAGAAGCCGGTTCACGGCTTTCAATTCAGCCGGATCGTCAGGTGTGATGTCCAAGTCCTTCAGCATGGCTGCATTTATACCGAATGCAGTCAAAGGCTGAAAGGAAAAAGCGGATTAAGTCTCTGTATTTATGTCGCTATCCGCTCGTCAGCGGTGTCCATGTACGGGCGGGCATACGCCAGTCTATCCCCTCAAGCAGCATCGACAGCTGTGCC
>NZ_JBSWYG010000051.1:0-1223 GCF_056160985.1 Roseibium sp. AWQ4_290 | reverse complement strand
TGACCTGAGACCCGACTTTCCTCCATCTGCGAGGAGAATCCGTCGGTTTGTTTCTGGCCTCATGCGGCCTTCATTTCCAGTCTCGTCTTCATGGCAAATTCCTCGGGCGTGAGGTTGCCGAGGGATGAGTGGGGTCTGATCCGGTTGTAGTCCTCCTTCCAGGCGGTGATCTTTGTGCGGGCCTCGGCGAGCGTCGAGAACAGCGTCTCGTTGAGGAGCTCGTCGCGGAAGCTGCCGTTGAAGCTCTCGACGAACCCGTTCTGCATCGGCTTGCCGGGGGCGATGTAGTGCCAGCCGACGCCAGTCTCCTGGCACCACCTGAGCACGGCCATGCTGGTAAGTTCGGTCCCGTTATCGCTGACGATGGTCTGCGGCCGACCACGACGCGCCAGGAGCGCCGTCAGCTCCCGGGTGACCCGCAGACCCGAGAGCGAGGTATCGGCAACCAGCGCCAGGCACTCGCGGCTGAAGTCGTCGACGATGGCCAGCACCCGGAACCGCCTCCCGTCGGTGAACGCGTCGGAGACGAAGTCCAGGCTCCAGCGCTCGTTGGGCCGCTGCGGCACCAGCATCGGCCGGCGTGTTCCGAGGGCGCGCTTGCGGCCGCCGCGCTTGCGCACCTGGAGCTTCTCTTCGCGGTAGAGCCGCCGGATCTTCTTCTGGTTCACCTGCCAGCCTTGGCGGGCGAGCATCACGTGCACCCGCCGATAGCCGAATCGGCGACGCTCCGCCGCGACCTGCTTCATGGCCTGCCGCAGCTCGCCATCGTCCGGCCGCACGCTGCGATAGCGCACGCTTGATCGGTCGACGCCGAGAACCGAACACGCCCGCCGCTGGCTCACCCCGTGTGCCTCACACAGGTGCGCCACGGCCTCTCGCCTTGCAGCGGGCGTCACCATTTTTTTGACGCGACATCCTTCAGCATCGCGTTGTCCAAGAGTTGCTCCGCCAACAGCTTCTTCAGCTTCGTGTTCTCGTCCTCAAGCGCCTTCAGCCGGCGCGCGTCCGACACTTCGAGCCCGCCGAACTTCGCCTTCCACTTGTAGAATGTCGCCGAGCTGATCCCGTGTTCCCGGCACATGTCGGCCGTCGAAATGCCGCTCTCGTGCTGCTTCAGGATCCTGATGATCTGCTCTTCGCTGAACCGTGTTCGCTTCATTGTCCGTCTCCTCGTTCAAGACGGACTCTACCTCAAACTGGAGGAGGAAACGGGGCGCAGGTCA
>NZ_JBSWYG010000050.1:0-1280 GCF_056160985.1 Roseibium sp. AWQ4_290 | reverse complement strand
AGCTGGACACCCGCAAAAACCTCGCCATTGGAGGTGATTTCTGATTCACTTCGATCATGGAGGTGTTTTCATGGATCCGAGCAGTCTTTTCAGTTTGTCCGATCATCTTGAGCGCTTGAGCAAGGATGGCGATCCGCTCGAGGTTCTCGAGCGGACCGTTGATTTCGAATATTTCCGAACCTGGCTGGTGGAAGGGCTGGAGTACAGCGACGGCTCCAAGGGCGGGCGGCCGCCTTTTGACCCGGTTTCGATGTTCAAGGTGTTGATCCTTCAGACGCAGCACAATTTGAGTGACGCGAAGATGGAGTTTATCATTCGCGACCGGCTCTCCTGGATGCGATTTTTGGGCTTTTCCCTCGGGGAGCCGATGCCGGACGAAAACACCATCCGGCATTTCCGCAACCGGATGACGGAGACCGGCACCTTGAAGCGGGTGATGAAGGCGTTTGACTGGCAACTGAAGAAGAAGGGCTATATCCCGATGTCCGGTCAGATCGTCGATGCGTCTCTGGTTCCCGCGCCTAAGCAGCGCAATACGGAAAACGAAAAGCAAGCGATCAAAGCGGGCAAGACGGCAGAAGACATCTGGCCCGATGAGCCCAACAAGGCGGCACAGAAGGACACCAATGCCCGCTGGACGCTGAAAATCGGGGGGAAAGTGCGCTATCGGCCCGATGGCACGCCGCTACCGCAGATCGCCTTACCGGTGTTTGGCTACAAGAGCCATATCAGCATCGACCGGCGCTTCGGCTTCATCCGGGGCTGTGCGGTCACCTCAGCCGCTGATGCCGACGGCAGGCAACTGAAGCATGTCGTGACCAAGGACAACACGGCCTCCGATGTGTGGGCCGACAGCGCCTACCGGTCCAGTAAAAACGAGAAATGGCTGGCGCAAAACATGTTGGTGAGCCGCATTCACCGGCGCAAGCCGGCGAACAAATCCATGCCGGAGGCAACATCCCGCGCCAATGCAAAGAAGTCAGCCATCCGTGCCCGTGTCGAACACGTCTTCGCGCATCAGAAGAACCGCTACGGCTTGTTCATCCGCACCATCGGCCTGGCGCGCGCCGAGACCAAACTCACGCTCGCCAACCTGGCCTACAACTTCGATCGTCTGATGTTCCACGAACGGCGCGCCGCCATGGAATGAGTCCGCCTTCAACGCGGAAAAATCGATGAAACACCCCCGGATCAATCCGATCCGGGGCAAAAACGCGGGCCTCATGGCTGAAAGCCGTCGGGACGCCTCAAAATAGCGGGTTGTTGCGGGTGCCCAGCTA
>NZ_JBSWYG010000049.1:0-1281 GCF_056160985.1 Roseibium sp. AWQ4_290 | reverse complement strand
TGTCAATCGGCATCCAAACGTGACCCCTTATCGGCGCCCAATTTTGCCCCCCTTGGTGATGAGCTGGCCCGTCGCTGCGTAGTCCCCATTTAACGCAGCGGCGGCGGGCCAGCGGAGTAGCCGTTTGCTTTATGCTCGGTTCTTGAATCGCCAGCTTTCGTTGCCGGTTTCGACGATTTCGCAATGGTGCGTGAGACGGTCGAGGAGTGCCGTGGTCATCTTGGCGTCGCCGAAGACGCTCGGCCATTCACCGAAGGCCAGATTGGTGGTGACAATGATCGAGGTGCGTTCGTAGAGCTTGCTGATCAGGTGGAATAGGAGCTGACCTCCCGTCTGGGCGAACGGGAGATAACCGAGCTCGTCGAGGATCAGGAAGTCGAGGCGGGAGATCAGGTCCGCCGTCCGTCCCTGGCGTTCAGCGCGCGCTTCGGCGTCGAGTTTGTTGACCAGGTCTACGACGTTGAAGAACCTGCCCCGCCGGCCATTGCGAATGCTGGCCCGTGCGATGCTGACTGCGAGATGCGTCTTGCCGGTTCCGGTGCCGCCGATCAGCACGAGGTTGCGCTGATGGTCAAGGAAGTCGCCGGTGGCGAGGTCGCGGATCAGGGTCTCGTTGACATCTGCCGCCTCGAAGTCGAACTCGTCGATCTCCTTGGCGAGAGGCAGCTTTGCAATTGTCATCTGATACTTGATCGAACGCGCCTGTTTCTCACTGATCTCGGCGTTCAGGAGGTCGCCAATGATCTGTTGCGGCTCGTGCTGTCGCTTGACCGCCGTGGCGATGATCTCGTCGTAAGCCGTTCTCATCCCGTAGAGCTTCAGCTGGCCCATGGCGTCCAGCACCTGCGATCGTTCCATTCCGTTTTCTCCTCAGGCTGTCATAGCGGTCGCAATTGGCCGCAGGCTCGCGGCCCAGCTTCAGCGCATCCGGCGTCGTGATTGTCAGGGGTGGCGGCGGTTCGCGGTGGCGGGCCAGGATGTTCAGAACGACGCCTGCGGAATGGACGTTGTGAGACAAGGCCTCGGCACAGGCAGCTTCGACGGCCTCCAGACCATCGATGAGCACGGCGCCAAGGATATCGACCACCTGCCGATCACCGCCCGGCTGTCGTTCGAGCTTGCGCTGAACCCGGCGAAGGGCCGGCGGCAGATCCCAGTTCTTGAACGGTGCCCCGTTGCGCAATGCGCCGGGTTTGCGGGCCAGAGCCGGGATGTAGTGAAGCGGATCATAGATCGTCTTGCCGCGGCCGAAGACGCGATCATGCTGTCCCACGACCTGTC
>NZ_JBSWYG010000048.1:0-1532 GCF_056160985.1 Roseibium sp. AWQ4_290 | reverse complement strand
GTCCACAAGGCAAACAACATCACCGTGCCGTTGAAACGCCTCGCCGCCGTCGCCGGAAACCACATCCACAACTTATGCGACATAACCCGACTGCTAAATCCAAACGACAGGCTCGACAAACAAAATCCGGAATATCAATTCCAATTCAATTTTCCCGGACAGTAGTGACTATTACCAATAGTGTAACATCTCAGCGAGAATGATCAGACTATTCAAGCAGAAGCCACTCCAAGGTATTATCAGCAACACTTTCAACTGCTGATATTCCAATAGCAGCGCCCATCCTGTGGCCTACGTTTAGTTCTACTTGGTCACTCTCACCAATGTGTCGGTGTGTGAAAGCCTGCGCATTCGTACTTGTTGACCATCGATCTCTGCTACCAGTGACTACCAGCAACCTACCTTGAAATTTCTCTATTTCACGCAATGTATCAATAGCTTCCAATCCGCGAAAAAAATCACGTTTGAATGCCCGCAGTCTGCCAGTGGCTCCAACCCAAGACACAACCTCATCAGGATCAGCATTAAGGCCTCTCTGGTATATCGCTTCTCCCATGCTGCGCCTGTAAGTAGTTAGAGCGTTTGTTTGAGGTGCCCAGAGAACGATAGACTTGATTGGTCTGATTTCTGCGAGACGGGAAGCTGCTGAAACAGCTATTAAAGAACCTTGGCTATGCCCTATTATGCTGATATTCTCTGCATCAAAGCGTTCTTGTTCGGACATCCACTTAATCGCTGCAATGGCTTCTTCGATTCGACGTTCAAGAGTCATGTCTACATAATGGCCTTCTGAACCTCCGCGCCCACCGGTACTAATACTAAGGCTTGCAACACCCAGTTCGGCAAATATTTTTGCTGTATGTTCAAATAAGCCTTCTACACTTCCCTTAATCTGAGCGCCCTGCCTATTTCCACTCATGCCGTGAAGAAATAGTACTACCGGCATTCCATTCATTCCTGTTGGGACGGTAAGTGTACCAACAACTTTTCGGCCATCTAAAATATATGTGATGTTTTCTCTGGAAATGCTGTGTCGTTCTGCCGAGTACGATGAGTGAGCCGTCAGCACAATAAACAGAACCGAAAAAGTAAAAACCAAAAGCCGCAAAACCCGAACCCCATTTGATAGTAGAGCAGCAGCTTAACGATGACCTGCGGCATCAGTAAGGCAAGACGACTTCAGAATAGAATCAGCCGAAACTCATGGAAATCATCTGAAGGAAACCTTCAGGGAAAAATGCCGTTTTGATGGCGAAACCAACAAGCAAAGCGGCAAACCAATAAAGTGGATTGTACCAATAAATCTTCATGCATCCAGTATGCCATATGTCCATATTGGAATGCGAATTTACAAACGCTTGAAGTCACACACCCGCACTGGCATTAGGCTACGGAACGCCGTGTCCGTCCGGTGAATCCGATCTTCATGGCGGCGCCGCGCTCTGTTACGCTGCTTTTGCAGCGTAACACCAAGGCATGAGTTCGTTGATGCGATTGATCTTGTGGTCGGCGATTTGTGTCAGAACCCAGGT
>NZ_JBSWYG010000047.1:0-1754 GCF_056160985.1 Roseibium sp. AWQ4_290 | reverse complement strand
GGACTGCTTCTGCGCGAAACTCCGCGCCGTGACGTGATGCCATGAACATTCTCCTTTGTGGCAAAATACCAAGTCAAAGGAGCGGTACAAATCCGGGACAGGTCCAGATCGTCAGGTGCCGCCATGCCCTTAACATCGCGATTTGAGGCATCAGCCAACAACAAACCTAACAGCGCTCCCAAACGCAAACGTCCCGCCCCGCTAAGCGTTCGTTTGAATGATGCTGAACGCGCTCAACTACTGAGCGAAGCCAAAGGCCAACCGTTAAGCACTTACATCAAGGCCAAGGCACTCGGCAGCAAACCTGTTCGGCTGCGCCGCTCTGGCCTTTCCGTTGCAGACCGCAAATCGCTTGCTCAAGTCTTAGCCTTACTGGGCAAAGGCAATCTTTCTGCCTCTCTGAATCAAATCTCCCACGCAGTTGAAGTCGGCGTTCTCCCTGTTACGCCGGAAACAGAAGCCGCGCTTGCTGATGCGCTGAGAGCGGTCGTCGACTTGCGACGTCTTCTTGTCCAAGCCTTGGGACTACAGGAGGCAGATGAATGATCCTCAAAGCCTCCCAGCGCGGCGGCGGCCAAGACCTGGCCGCTCACTTGATGCGCCTCGATGACAATGAGCATGTGCTTATCCATGAGCTACGCGGCTTTGCCTCCGATAACCTCAAAGGTGCTTTCAAGGAAAGCGAAGCAATCAGTCGCGGGACGAATTGCAGCCAATATCTGTTCTCTCTGAGCCTGAACCCGCCAGCGGGCAAGAGCGTCACCATCGAAACTTTCGAAGGTGCGATAGGACAAGTTGAAGACCAGCTTGGCTTGAATGGTCAACCACGCGCGATTGTCTTCCATGAAAAGGAAGGCCGCCGTCATGCGCATTGTGTCTGGTCGCGGATTGACGCAGACACAATGACGGCAAAGCAGCTCTCTTTCTTCAAGAATAAGCTGCAATCTGTCTCGCGCGAGCTTTACCTAGAAAACGGCTGGAAACTTCCAAGCGGATTAAAAAGCCCGTCGGAACGCGACCCCACAAACTTTACGCTCGCTGAATGGCAGCAAGCCAAGCGGCAAGGCATTGATCCTCGCTGGCTAAAGCAAGCTACGCAAGAAGCTTGGCAACGCTCGGACGGATCAAAAGCCTTTGCTAATGCGATGCGCAGTAACGGGCTGTTCCTCGCTAAAAGAGATCGACGCGGTTTTGTCGCTCTTGATCACAACGGCGAAGTTTATGCACTGTCTCGCCTCCTTGGCATGAAGAACAAAGAGGTCAATGCGCGGCTTGGCAAACCCGACAGCCTGCTAGGTGTCGACGAAACTCGCCAGGTTATAGCGGGTCGTATGACGCCTGCCATTCGCAGACACATTGATGAGGCGCGCGAGAAATTTAAAAGCGAAGCGGCCAAGCTCGCCAAATACAAGTCCGACCTAACCGCGCTACATCGACAATCACGATCTCAGTTGGAAGATCGTCAGCGCAAAGTATGGAATGCGGAGAACTTAGAACGTGCGGCTCGGTTGCCGCGCGGCCTTCGCGGTCTATGGCATCGGCTGACAGGTAGATACCAGAAAATCCGGCAGGCAAATGAAAATGAGGCAAGCAAAACACGCCTGCGTCATGCCGATGAACGCCAAGAGCTTGTCGACAAACAACGTGAGCGTCCGTTGAACCCGACCTGCCGCTTTTCGATTTGGTGCGTTAAGTGTCCGCTTAATTAAATGGACATTTAAGGGCCCTTAATGAGTAAGCGAAGAAAGCGGCGG
>NZ_JBSWYG010000046.1:0-3856 GCF_056160985.1 Roseibium sp. AWQ4_290 | reverse complement strand
TCCGCCGCTTTCTTCGCTTACTCATTAAGGGCCCTTAAATGTCCATTTAATTAAGCGGACACTTAACGCACCAAATCGAAAAGCGGCAGGTCGGGTTCAACGGACGCTCACTCTCCAGATTGCATCGTTGCCGTCCATTCCCGTCCCTCATATCCTGTGTACTGTCCACGCAACACATGGGCAGCGTGCCGCATCGGAGTGGAAAAGGGGCCGGGAAAGGATGCAGCCACCAATCATTTGACTGGCGAGCCACCTCTTTCCCTGAACCAAAATACAAAAACGGTGGCCTTTGCTAACCACAAGCGATCAAACAAACACGAAGTCATCACTCTGAAGACTGGAGACGAGCACACTCTTTAAGACGACAGCAGTGTCCGCATCCAGAGTTATGGTTGTGTCCGTACCGTCATCAACAGCAGCGGCGAGAACGGCATTGAAGTCAGCAAAAACCGAGCTTTCGAATTGGAGAACATCGGCTTCAGCACCGCTTGTCTCAAAATCGGTTATCGTGTCGTTCGAAGCTCCCGCGCTTGTGAAGACGAATGTATCCGAGCCAGCCCCACCCGTGAGGATGTCGCTTCCCAGTGCACCTTCGAGCCGGTCGTTTCCTGCCATTCCAAGAAGTAGGTCTGCGTTGACAGTGCCTTTAAGCACATCGTCCCCGGAGGATCCTGATATCGTGGTCGCCTCGTAAATCTTCACATCGCGATAGAAGCTGTTCGCGTTTCGCAACCCCTTGTCATGATCATTCACGAATGCAAGCGCGCTGACCGTTCCTGTCAGAAAATCTCCTGCCCTGATCGAAAAGTGTTGCCAGTCTCCCGTGCCGGAATAAGAGTGCGTCCGATCAAAACTCGCATGGGTATCAGTGCCGTAGAGCTGGATAATCTTTGATCCGGTTTCGAAATCATTATCCGTTTCCAGGACCAGCCCTTGCATTTCCCCCTGGATGGTCGATTTATATTCGAATTCCAGCATGGTGTTTGCTGTCACCTGATAGTCGAACACCATCTGCTTCCAAGTGTTCCCCTCGAACAAGAGCTCCGAACCATCCCTGCTAACTGATGCCACTCCACCAGCGTCTTGGCCACCTGCATAGCTTGTGAAACTGACACCTCTGAAATCTAATGCGGGCTCGATCGCATTCGTCGCAAGATCACGACCCTGCGCCTGAGCCACACCGAACCCGCCCTGACCATCGCCAAGACGTGTCCAGATCGACCCGTCCTCAGCCGTCAGAACCGCATCAACAACACCGTCGCCGTTCAGGTCTTCATACAGAACAGAGACAGTACCATCAGCACCAACCTCCGAAATGTCTGGATCGGAAACCCAAGTGACAAGAGACGCCTGCTGATTGCCTGACTGAATGAACGTGTCGTTCAACCTGGCACCGACTTGCGACATGCTCGCATCTGCATGCAACTCCACGGAAGGATCGGACAGCACGGCGCTCGTGTAGAACACGGTACCATTCTTCAGATACTGAACCGTGCCATCGGAAAGCCTCTCCACACTCAGCTCATCGCCGACATGGTAACTGCCGAACGTTCCGCGGTTTACACCACTTTCGTAAACTCTCAGGAGGCCTTTGTAGTTCCCGTCACCAATCAGATAAAATGCATAGTCAATCGTATCGTAGTGACCACCGCCCGGCGAACCACTAAGTCCAAACATTAAATGACTATCCGTGGCATGGACCGTGGAGTTCAGGGAAACAGCCCCTGCAAAACTTTCCTTCGAGAAGGCACCTGTATTCCAATCGTAGCTCCCACTTACCTTCTCGATCGCATTCGTCGCAAGATCACGACCCTGCGCCTGAGCCACACCGAACCCGCCCTGACCATCGCCAAGACGTGTCCAGATCGACCCGTCCTCAGCCGTCAGAACCGCATCAACAACACCGTCGCCGTTCAGGTCTTCATACAGAACAGAGACAGTACCATCAGCACCAACCTCCGAAATGTCTGGATCGGAAACCCAAGTGACAAGAGACGCCTGCTGATTGCCTGACTGAATGAACGTGTCGTTCAACCTGGCACCGACTTGCGACATGCTCGCATCTGCATGCAACTCCACGGAAGGATCGGACAGCACGGCGCTCGTGTAGAACACGGTACCATTCTTCAGATACTGAACCGTGCCATCGGAAAGCCTCTCCACACTCAGCTCATCGCCGACATGGTAATTGCCGAACTTTCCGCGGTTTACACCACTTTCGTAAACTCTCAGGAGGCCTTTATCAGTCCCGGCACCTACCACAAAAATTGCATAGTCAATGGTGTCGTAGTGACCACCTCCCGGTGCCTGGCTAAGTCCAAACATGACATTCTTGTTCGTGGCATAGACAGTTGAACTCACCGAAACAGATCCAGCAGAACTCTCCTTCGAGTAAGCCCCTGTATACCAGCTAGTAGTCCCACTAACCTTCTCGATCGCATTCGTCGCAAGATCACGACCCTGCGCCTGAGCCACACCGAACCCGCCCTGACCATCGCCAAGACGCGTCCAGATCGACCCGTCCTCAGACGTCAGAACCGCATCAACAACACCGTCGCCGTTCAGGTCTTCATACAGAACAGAGACAGTACCATCAGCACCAACCTCCGAAATGTCTGGATCGGAAACCCAAGTGACAAGAGACGCCTGCTGATTGCCTGACTGAATGAACGTGTCGTTCAACCTGGCACCGACTTGCGACATGCTCGCATCTGCATGCAACTCCACGGAAGGATCGGACAGCACGGCGCTCGTGTAGAACACGGTACCATTCTTCAGATACTGAACCGTGCCATCGGAAAGCCTCTCCACACTCAGCTCATCGCCGACATGGTAATTGCCGAACTTTCCGCGGTTTACACCACTTTCGTAAACTCTCAGGAGGCCTTTATCAGTCCCGGCACCTACCACAAAAATTGCATAGTCAATGGTGTCGTAGTGACCACCTCCCGGCGCCTGGCTAAGTCCAAACATGACATTCTTGTTCGTCGCGTAGACGGTTGTTCTCACCGAAACAGACCCAGTAAAACTTTCCTCTGAGTAAGCTCCCGTATGCCAGGTGGTGCTTCCACTAACTTTCTCGATCGTATTCGTCGCAAGATCTCGACCCTGCGCCTCAGCCTCGCCGAACCCACCCTGACCATCGCCAAGTCGCGTCCAGATAGACCCGTCCCCAGATGTCAGAACAGCATCCGCAACGCCGTCCCCGTTCAGGTCGTGATGCGTGGTGGTGACGGGGCCGTCTATGCCCGCCAACACAAGACCAGAGTCATAAATCCAAGTGACAGGTTCCGCGGGTCCGCTCCCACTCGTTAGGACCGTGTCGTTCATGCGACTGCCGTGATGGTAGAAGCTCGCATCGGCATAGAGAGCCATAGCTGGATCGGAATTCAATGTGCTCGTATAAAACACCGTTCCATTCTTCAAATACTGCACCGTGCCATCAGCAAGACGCTCAACACTCAGCTCATCGCCAACGTGATAGTTGCCGAAAGAACCTCTGTTGACGCTGTTTTCAAACACGCGGATCGTTCCCGCATATTGATAGAGCGCATATTCAATCGACGAAAATCCGCTATCGCCTGGCTCCGCGGAAAGACCAAGCACGTTGTACTTGTTTGTCTGCGCAACTGTTGTCGATACAGCACCGCTGCCTGTGAAGCTTGCTTGCGAGAACGCACCTTGATCCCAGCCAGATGTGCTACCAGACACTTTTTCAAGCGCATTCGTCGCAAGATCACGGCCTTGCGCCTGAGCCACACCGAACCCGCCCTGACCATCGCCAAGACGCGTCCAGATCGACCCGTCCTCAGCCGACAGAACAGCATCAACAACACCGTCGCCGTTCAGGTCTTCA
>NZ_JBSWYG010000045.1:0-2500 GCF_056160985.1 Roseibium sp. AWQ4_290 | reverse complement strand
AAGGGGTCCCGCGCCGAAAATGTACCGGGGCTCAAGCCATACACCGAAACTGCGGGTGCATCTTTGATGCGCGGTAGCGGAGCGTTCTGTAAGTCTGCGAAGGGGGACCCGTGAGGGCTCCTGGAGATATCAGAAGTGCGAATGCTGACATGAGTAACGATAAAGCGGGTGAGAGACCCGCTCGCCGAAAGTCCAAGGGTTCCTGCGCAACGCTAATCGGCGCAGGGTTAGCCGGCCCCTAAGGCGAGGCCGAAAGGCGTAGTCGATGGGAATGCAGTTAATATTCTGCAGCTTGGTGGTAGTGACGGATGCCGTGTGTTGTATCTCCTTATTGGATTGGGGGTGCAGCGAAGGTGTTCCAGGAAATAGCTCCACTTTATAAACCGTACCCGAAACCGACACAGGTGGACTGGTAGAGCATACCAAGGCGCTTGAGAGAACTATGCTGAAGGAACTCGGCAAAATGCTCCCGTAAGTTCGCGAGAAGGGAGACCCATGCGAGGGCAACCTTGTGTGGGTGGCACAGACCAGGGGGTGGCGACTGTTTATCAAAAACACAGGGCTCTGCGAAGCCGCAAGGCGACGTATAGGGTCTGACGCCTGCCCGGTGCTGGAAGGTTAAGAGGAGGTGTGCAAGCACCGAATTGAAGCCCCAGTAAACGGCGGCCGTAACTATAACGGTCCTAAGGTAGCGAAATTCCTTGTCGGGTAAGTTCCGACCTGCACGAATGGCGTAACGACTTCCCCGCTGTCTCCAGCATAGACTCAGTGAAATTGAATTCCCCGTGAAGATGCGGGGTTCCTGCGGTCAGACGGAAAGACCCCGTGCACCTTTACTACAGCTTCACACTGGTATTCGTGACGACTTGTGTAGGATAGGTGGTAGACGTTGAAGCATTGGCGCCAGCTGATGTGGAGTCACCCTTGAAATACCACCCCTGTCGTCATGGATATCTAACCGCGGTACAACAATATCCGGGACCGTGTGTGGCGGGTAGTTTGACTGGGGCGGTCGCCTCCCAAATGGTAACGGAGGCGCGCGAAGGTGGGCTCAGAGCGGTCGGAAATCGCTCGTTGAGTGCAATGGCATAAGCCTGCCTGACTGCGAGACTGACAAGTCGAGCAGAGTCGAAAGACGGCCATAGTGATCCGGTGGTCCCTCGTGGAAGGGCCATCGCTCAACGGATAAAAGGTACGCCGGGGATAACAGGCTGATGATGCCCAAGAGTCCATATCGACGGCATTGTTTGGCACCTCGATGTCGACTCATCACATCCTGGGGCTGGAGCAGGTCCCAAGGGTTTGGCTGTTCGCCAATTAAAGTGGTACGTGAGTTGGGTTCAGAACGTCGCGAGACAGTTCGGTCCCTATCTGCCGTGGGTGTAGGAGAATTGAGAGGATCTGTCCCTAGTACGAGAGGACCGGGATGGACGTACCTCTGGTGGACCTGTTGTGGCGCCAGCCGCATTGCAGGGTAGCTATGTACGGAAGGGATAACCGCTGAAAGCATCTAAGCGGGAAACCCACCTCAAAACCAGTTCTCCCTGAAGAGCCGTGGAAGACCACCACGTCGATAGGAAGCGTGTGGAAGTGTGGCAACACATGAAGCTTAGCTTTACTAATAGCTCGTTCGGCTTGATCGCTCTCATTAATCAATGTTCATCTTTGCCAAAGCGCCCTTGGCGCTTTGGAAAGATCATTTTAGATGCACTACCGCCTAGCGGCTACTTGAGTGCGTTTGAAGTGCACTACCGCCTAGCGGCTACTTGAGTGCGTTTGAAATGATCAAAACAAGACCAGTTTTACCCCTCGTGGAAACACAGTTCGAAGCGCAAGCTTCGCAAGGCCAAGCGGCCGCCGCCCGGTCAGGGCGCGCTCCCGCAGGCCAGCGCTTGAAAAACGCGGTGTGGCCGTGAGGGAAAAGCAAACTGCGCTTCGCCGGCCTGGTGGCCTCAGCGGGGAGCCCCCACCCGATCCCATCCCGAACTCGGCCGTGAAACTCCCCAGCGCCAATGGTACTGCATCTTAAGGTGTGGGAGAGTAGGTCGCCGCCAGGCCTGCTAAACGCAGTTTGAAATCTTAGCGCTCTTGAGCGCGCATCTCTTCAACGACACAAAACAACCCGGCACCAGATCAGCTCTCATGCCTCCGGTGCTGGCACCATGGAGCAGCCCCCGTTTGACCGCAGGCGAAAGCCCAGGACAAACAGACAAAAATCCCGGGCAGGACACGGGCAGGACAGAAGCCCCCAAACCACGGTGATGCTAAAATAACGCGGGATGGAGCAGCCCCCGCGACGCCCACAGGACCAAAGGTCCGAGGACGCGCAAAACAAAAAAGGCCGGGCTTAAAACAGCCCCCTCCGGAACCAAAGAGTTCCAGGGAAAACAAAATAACGCGGGATGGAGCAGCCCCCGCGACGCCCACAGGACCAAAGGTCCGAGGACGCGCAAAACAAAAAAGGCCGGGCTTAAAACAGCCCCCTCCGGAACCAAAGAGT
>NZ_JBSWYG010000044.1:0-7358 GCF_056160985.1 Roseibium sp. AWQ4_290 | reverse complement strand
CTACAATCCGCGCAGAAGGCACTCGGCTTTGGCATGGAAAAGCCCATTGGCATTCGAAGCCAGGGCCGCTTAAATGAGAACTCGGGGCGGAATCAAACCGTGACAGGTCCATACACAAGGTTCGCAAAACTCTATCAATCCGCCAATTGGCATTTGTCGTTAGAGAATGATGGCAACTTCGTACTCAGTAAATTGCGACACGCCCAAACTTTCTCTCATTGGCCCTTGGTCTCCGCCCCAATGGCGGAGGCGATGACCGGAGCCAGTCGCGCCGCCATTCAGCGCAATCTGGCGTGGATGGAAGGATGTAGTTTGATCCGCGAGGTGACAGGGCAGGGGCGATATCGAATGTGGAAAATCAGGCTCTAATCTCAGGAAGACTACGATCTGTCACCCGCGCGGTAAGCGCGAGGGGCGACACCGAAAGCTGCGCGGAAGATGGTCGAGAAATGCTGAAGATTGTTGAAACCGCAGGCCAGCGCTATCTCGCTGATTGACTGGCTGTCATAGCGCGGATCTTCAAATTGCGCGGCAACAGTTTCCAGGCGTTTTCGGCGGATTTCCTCGGCAATTGAGCTATCCTGTTTGGACAGAATACTGTTCAACCGGCGAACAGATATGCCAACCTCTTCAGCCACGCGGTTTCGGTCCAGATCGGGATCGCCACAATGCGAGGCGATATAGCTGCGCATCCGGACAATCATGTGCTGCTCTGGAGAGGCGAGGTCCGCGACCTGGCTACGACCGGCCGCAAGACCTGTGGCCAACAGGTCAATCAGTGTTTCCTGCAAGAGCTCGGAAACCGTCAGATCGGAGCCGTCCAAATGATCGGTGAGTGACAGGATATTATTACGAACCAGTTTTCCGATGCCGGACTGACCGTCAATCCTTGTCCCACCCATCATCCGCGCAACGGGCAGTCTGGCGAGCAGACGGTCTTTTGGCAACTGAAGGACTGTCTTGGAGAAACCGCTGCCCAACTCCAACAGATACGGATGAGCACTGTCGTACACACCGATGTCGCCGGGTCTCAGAACAGATTGGTTTCCGAACTGGGTGATTCGAGATGTGTTTTTGCGCTGAAGACTTACGAGGAAAAACTCCCCCGTCGCAGCGCGAATATCCCGTTTGCGGCGCACAACCGCATGCTGCGCCCCGGACACCGCCGAAATTGACAAAACGGAGTGTCTGGATATACTCAATTCTCCCGTAAAATCCGGGACTTGTTGAGACTCGCAGCCCAGCTGCACATAGCTGTCGCAGACCGCTTCGCACCAGTAGACGAAGCGATCGCGCGGAGCAACATCCGCCGTCGAATATCGGGCGACTTGTGTCATGTGTAGCCTTCGAAAACTCACCAGAGAGTTCATCAGGACGCTCAAAAACGCAAGTTTTTTGACCCAGACGCCAAAGTATGCTGCAGCAAGACATGGCAATCTCCTCGGATCAGGAGGAGGTTCCAACCATGTCTACACAATTCAAAGTCGCTGCTGTTCAGGCCGCGCCCTGCTTTCTCGACCTTGATGCTGGCGTCGCCAAGGCGGTGAAGCTGATCGAGGAGTCCGCGGCGGGTGGCGCGCATCTGGTCGCGTTTTCCGAAACCTGGCTGCCCGGCTACCCCAATCACGTCTGGCTTGGTCCTGTCGCCTGGCAAATGCAGTTCGTCGGGCGCTATTTCGACAATTCCATCGTGGCGGGTTCCGAACACGAAGCGCGTCTCGCAAAGGCCTGCCGCGACAACAATATTCAGCTGTCGATTGGCGTCAGCGAACGCGATGGAGGGTCACTCTACATCGCGCAGTGGCATTTCGATGAGACGGGTGAAGTCGTCAACCGCCGCCGCAAGCTGAAGCCAACCCATGTTGAGCGCACCGTCTTCGGCGAGGGCGACGGCTCCGATCTGAACGTGGTCGAAACAAAGATCGGTCGTGTCGGGCAGCTTGCCTGCTGGGAACACCTGCAGCCGCTGTCGAAATACGCGATGTATGCCCAGAACGAGCAGATCCATGTGGCCGCCTGGCCGAATCTCGCGCTCTACAAAGGTGCTGCCTATGCCTTGGGGGCGGAAGTGAATAATGGTGCCTCGATGATCTATGCGGTCGAGGGGTCGTGTTTCGTGCTTGCGCCTTGTGCGTTGGTCACGAAGGAGATGCAGGACCTGCTGTGCGAAGGAAATCCTGAGAAAGAGGCACTTTTGCCTCTGGGCGGTGGCTACACGGCGATCTACGCCCCCGACGGGTCGGAGCTGGCTGAGCGCATCCCGCACGATCAGGAGGGCATCATGTATGCCGATATCGACCTGCACATGATCGGCTACGCCAAGGCCGCCGCCGACCCCGCCGGGCACTACGCCAAGCGCGACAGCACCCGGCTGCTGATCAATCGCAAGCGCCAGCGTCCGGTTGTGAACTTCGATGATGCCCCCGGCTGGGAGGAGATTTCTCCTGTCGCCGACGCTCCGGCTGAAGCCGCTGAATGACGGCATCGCGCGCGCCATGCCACCCGGAAAAGGCGCGCGCACCATTCTTTCCGGGGAGGAAGACATGACCGAACCGACACCCGCAATCCCGAGCCACGAGGATTTCTACACCGACGCGCAGCGCAAGTTGCAGGACGAGAACGGGCACACCAAGCTTTCGCACGCCGTGATCCAGGCGTTCGTTCGGGACGAGCTGGAAGACGCTTGATGTGATGATGCGAAACGAAGTCAACCAAGAGTAAGGACACTCCGATGAATGTCGCGGCCCCCGAGGTCGTTTAGCCGATAGGAACCTTGCTTGCGGAACTCATCATGGCCAGTGGCAACCGCCACACAAACAGGCCGGACACACGACTGTACTGACAGACCATCGCAATCACAAAAAACGCTTGCAACGCAGGAGCCATCCACACAAGCCGTTCATGGTGTCAGATCGCGCCGCGGTGCAGCTTAATCGAACCAGTCATTCGCTGCGCTTGCGAGATCGTGGCATTGCTTGAGGTTGGCATTGCTGACAAACCCGCCGCTGTGGTCGACGTTTAGCATCTCCAATTGCTAAACTGATGACTGAACCATTCATTGGAGCGATTCAAAAGTTTTGAGCCATTTCAATCGTTGTACTGCAAGAAAGCGAGCGCAGCCTTCACAGCTATTGCCACGTTTTCTCGCAGCCTCTGACTACCAACTCCACTGCGCGCTTGAACAGAAAGGCCGTTTAGCAAAGTCAGGCACAGCTGAGCTGCTGCCTCAACGTTCACCTCCTCTTTGATGTCCCCGCACTCAACGGCAAGGGTCAGGCGTCCGGCGAGACGGTTGCGCGCGATTTCTAAGGTTTCTTCGATTAGAGATTGAACCTTTTCGTTTTTGGGAGCTTCGGCGGCACCGATCAAAAAAACGAAACATCCACGATGGCTTTCACCGGCCTCTGTGTAGATATTGACCGCTGTCTCGAAAAAAGCGGTGAGGACAGCTGGCAAAGTTTGATCGGTGCTAATGGCTTCATCGAGTTGGGACAGCATTTGCTGGCGGAACCAGAGTTGTGCGCTGAGAAAGATCTCTTGTTTGTTGCCAAACGCACCGTAAAGGCTTGGCCGCGTCAGTCCTGAAACTTCGGACAACATGTCCAGTGAAGTTCCCGCAAACCCCTGATCCCAAAAAAGTTCAGCGACTTTTCTTAAGACAACCTGTTCATCAAAGCCCCTTGGGCGTCCACGTCTTTTGCTTGTTTTTTTCATTTTATACCGTTTCGCAGATTTTTGTTGCATTCTCTTTTGTTGCGAGTTAGTACATAAATTAACAGGATGTAAGCAAATGAAAAAGCCTAAAATAGGCTCCCTAGCGTGGGGCGCTGAAACAAATGGTGCGCTCAGTGCGCATGAAAAGCGAAAAATGATCGTAAACTTGGCTTTTGTGCAGGTTAGAGAGTTCGCAGATTCAATTTGCCATTCAATTGGTTTGCTGCGGCCCCTTCCTGTATCATTAGATGAACTTATGCCTCGAGAGACTCCGCTTGTGCGTGACAGTCTATGCCTGGCGCAAGAAACCCATGACGAAGCGCTGCTGTTTCACAGCTGGCGTACCTACTTTCTGGGGCGCCTCATTGCGAAGCATGAAAAGCTAGATCACGATCCTGATCTGTTTTTTGCCAGCGCAATTCTTCACGACATCGCACTGACCAAAGGGCACTCTCCAAATGTCTCAGCTTGTTGTTTTGCGGTGAGCGGCGCAAACCGAGCACGCGATCACCTTTTGGCTTGTGGCCACGGCACGCATGACGCAAATCGCGTCGGCGAAGCGATCTCACAGCATCTAAATATGTATATTTCGTGGCGTAAAAGTGCTGCTGAATGCTACCTCGTTTCACGAGGCGCTGTGTGTGATCTCTTTGGCGCAGGACGTCATAGAATTGCACCAGAGAGTCTTGAAGAGTTGTTTCACTCCTACCCGCGCACTGGAGTGATCGAAGCGCTTCGCTTTGAAACCGCTGACCATTTCGACGGGTCGCGCGCTGACTTTCTGACAAGGCTTTCAGGGGGGAAAGCACCCAAAACTCCTTTCTATGATCGTCTAAGCCCAAAAAACTGATTTTCTTACAAGTTGGACACAATGAACGCACAACTAGGAACTCTAATTCGGGCAAGTTGGTTAGAAGGGTTAACGCTTATTGCTCTGCTCTTTATCGCTATGCCGATCAAATATCTTGCCGGTTTTCCATTCGCGACAAAGCTACTGGGATCGGTGCATGGATTCGCTTTTTTGAACTACTTGTGGTGCGCTTGTGCGATATTGCCCGGCTTGCCGATTTCGCGTCACTCCAAAGCATGGGTCATAATATCTGGCTTTATACCTTTTGGATTTCTTTACTCGCACAAAGTTCTTTCGTCGGTGAGGGAAGGCTAATGGGATACCAATTGGTTAAAGCTATTCACCTAGTGGCAGTATTTACCTTTGTCGGGGGATTGCTCGTGCAGACCTTGTGTCTCTGGGCGTTAAAAAACGAAGGTGGTAAGCAACAGGCAGCTCACATGCTTTCTCGCGTTCAAACGTGGGATCGGTCGATGACGAACCTGTCTCTACTTTTGTTATGGGCCGCAGGCTTATACCTCGGCCTAAGTACCGGTTTATTCCAAGAAACCTGGTTACAGCTCAAACTCGGTTTTGTCATCTTTCTTTCCGCGGTTCACGGGGCGCAAAGTGGGGTGATTAGGAGGTCGCTAAACAATCGAGCCGACTCCAAAAAAGGGCGCTCATTTTCACCCTATTTGCTGGTTTTCGCCTTCGCCGCAATCGCCTTATTGCTGGCGTTTAGACCATAGTAACTTCTTGCAAATCTTAGGATTTCAGGCGGACCAATCAAATCTCGGATGCTGTGCAAATTCGCAGCAGGCTGCGGCCCTATCACTGAAAATTTCACTTATAGAAAGGAAATGCTGTGTCTTTTAACGGAACCTGGAAAATCGAAATCCCAACGCCGATGGGAAAACAGCAAGCTGAACTGCTGATTGTGCATACCAACGAACTGCTTTCAGGCACCGCAACTGCTGGAGAAGAAACTGTACCCTTCATCAATCCAGCTGTCTCAGGAAACACCATATCATGGACCCAAAATGTGACCAAACCCCTAAAGCTAGAAATCAAATTTGAGTTGACGCGGGAAGGCGACAATCTCAGCGGCAAGGCCAAGCCCGGAATCTTGCCTGCAGCGAGTGTAACTGGTCGACGTATCTGCTAAGGAAACTGCAATGTCCCAACACACACCGTGGCCCACGATGGCCGTCTCAGTCGAAGACGATCCAGCGCGACGTAAAACCGTTGGTATGCTGGCGTTTCCCGGGTTAACGCTTTTAGACTTGTTTGGCCCACACGCTGTTTTGACAGGCATTATGCAGACACATCTGGTTTGGAAAGCCAAAGGGCCCATTTTGTCAGACACGGGCGTTTCGGTGCTTCCAGACATGAGTTTTGATGAAGCCCCAGAGCGTTTCGACATACTGTTTGTTCCTGGAGGCCCCGGGCAGGCTTCCCTATTCAACGATCCAGAAGTCATGGCGTTTCTGGCCCATCATGGCGCTCGCGCAGATTGGGTCACATCCGTTTGCACGGGCGCAATGATCCTTGGCGCGGCCGGATTGCTAGACGGGTATCGTGCCGCGACCCATTGGGCCGGGCGGGATGTTCTGCGCTTGTTCGGAGCAGATCCAGTGGCGGAACGTGTTGTGATCGACAGAAATAGGATCACTGGCGGCGGTGTAACTGCGGGGGTGGACTTTGGCCTCACACTGCTCAAGAAGATTTACGGGTCTGAGGTGGCCGAAACCACACAGCTTTTGATGGAATATGATCCCGCCCCTCCAATCAACGCGGGTTCCGTCGATAAAGCTAGACCAGAAATTTCCGAAAGAGCAATGGAGATTTTGGCACCCGTGGCGCAGATCACCCTTGACGCACTTTCTGAGCGTTTCTCCTGAGCGCAACGGCCCAGAGCGGATCTTGGACCATCCATTGTCATGCTGCATGCTGCGCTGCGGCCCGTCGAAGCAGCAATTCGCAGCATAGGCAAAAGCATGTAGTAGGCGAACTCACGCTTTGCGGGACAAAACCGACATTCACTTTTCACGCCTCGCTGGTGCAGCATCCTTTCGCCATCGCGGCACGCCTTTCCTTGCCATGCAGCGAATGCCACCGAAGCAGTCGTTCGAAGGCGTCGATTTGGCTTGGATCGAAACTGTACTTTCGCCGCGGCTTGGTCAGACATCTCAGGCGTGGACTAAGCTGGATTTCCCTGCTGCTGATCTAAGGTCTGCTTTGCCGTTTTCTGCCCTTTGACTTGCGTTAGATGACGGGTCGATCAACCGCAGCCAGAAGATCTCGCTGATCTACGTTCTCGAAAAAGATAAGTGTTCCAATGGTAACCGTCCGGTCTCCCCGCTCTGCCGGAGTTCGCTATGACCAGATACTGTCCAGTTAGGCTCAGGACCCATTGATTTCCGAGTGGCGGCGTGATTCACGGTTCAAAAACGAGCGGTGAATATGTCTGATCTTTTCTGGTTGACGGATGCGCAGATGGCGCGTCTTGAACCCTTCTTTCCCAAATCTCACGGGAGGCCGCGTGTAGATGATAGGCGCGTTCTTAGCGGCATTATCTTCATCAATCGCAATGGGTTACGATGGCGGGACGCACCACGGGAATATGGTCCGCATAAGACCTTGTACAACCGCTGGAAGCGGTGGAGTGACAAGGGCATCTTCGCTCAAATGATGATTGGTCTGTCGTGAGCGTCCGTTGAACCCGACCTGCCGCTTTTCGATTTGGTGCGTTAAGTGTCCGCTTAATTAAATGGACATTTAAGGGCCCTTAATGAGTAAGCGAAGAAAGCGG
>NZ_JBSWYG010000043.1:0-7493 GCF_056160985.1 Roseibium sp. AWQ4_290 | reverse complement strand
AAGCGCTCCACAGACCCTGCTGGCAGCGACTTCGAAGACAACCGTGGACCTGGTGAGGAGGCAACAGGGCTTGGGACTTGACTGTGAGGCCGGAATTAGACAACCAAGCGCTGTTGATGATGAGCTATTTGATGACCTATTTCCGTTCATCGGCCAGACGCATCGCGTGCCCCGGCCTGGCTGAACCGGTAAGCCGTGCAACGATCGAGCGCTTTCCCCACAATTGCAGAAACGCTACATTGCAAGATGCGCTATCATTTTAAATCTTCTTTGCATTTCTATACTTAAAATCTACATCCCCACACGTCTTGTTTTCCAATATTTTATTCGCCTCACAATATATAATTCCAATATTCATATTAAAATATTCAAAGAAAGGCACAAATCAATACATTGCTTTCATCAATCGAAGATGAAGGAATACGCGCCCCCACATCCAGTCGCAGTCCCACACCAGCAAATAATTTGTTACTAAACAGCCATCAAACCCCGCCAGGGTTTGGCCAGGGGGCAGGCTTGCCGAAATGGAAGCCCTGGGCGGCGTCGATTTCCAGAATGCGGAGGCGTTCGGCATCCTGCTCCGTTTCCACATGTTTGGCGATCACCTTGATGCCGAGTTCGCGCGCGGCCCGCACCAGCCCGTTGAGCACCACGGCCTTGGAAGGATCATTCAGCGCCTCGCGGGTCAACCCCGCCGCCAGCTTCAGCCATTCCACACGGCTGCCGGTGAGCCGGGACAGGACCGGCCAGTGGCCGGCGAAATCGTCGATCGAGGTCTGGCACCCCAAATCCGATACGAAGGTGAAGAAGGATTCCACCATGGCCGGTTCGCGCAGGAAGTCCTTTTCAGCGATTTCCAGACACAGGCGGGAGGCCAGCAGCGGATTGACCGACAGGCGGTGAAACAGCGCATCGCGGAAATTCGGGTCCCGCGCTGTGTCAGCTGACACATTCATGGTCACCAGCATGCGCGTCGCGTTTGACTGGACCGCATCCAGCACCCGGTCGAGCGTCCAGCCATCCACCTGGGCGATGAAGCCCGAGCGCTCGGCGGCCGAAATCCAGGCCCGCGCGGACAGGCCCCGGGCCCTGTCACCAATCAGGCGCAGCAGCACTTCGACCCCGCAAACAGTGCCGGATTTAAGCGCGACAACCGGCATGGCATAAAGGGTCAGGTCCTTGCCGCAGAAACTTTCCGGTTCCGGCGCGGCGGGTTGATCATGTATCTGGGAGGGCCAGTCTCCGGCCTGAACCCCATGAACTTGAACCGACTGACCGCCGGTCCGCTTGCCCCGAAGGCAAGCCCGGTCCGCCAAGCCTAAGAGAGCCGAGGCATCCGCGTTGTTCAGGACGACCGATCCGTCGACAAACGCAACACCGACAGAGCCGCTGATGGTAAAGACCCGCTCCATGATTTCCAGCCGGATCCGCTCAAAGCCCTTCAGGATCCTGTTGGCAAAGTCGAGAGCGGCCGCTTCGCTGGCCACAGGCAGCATGGCGGCAAATTCATCGCCGCCGATCCGGGCTACCGTGCCGAATTCCCCGAGCGCCTGGCGCAGGCAGGCCGCCACGCGCAGCAGCATGTCATCGCCCGCATCATGGCCGCCCAGATCATTGACCTTCTTGAACTCATCAAGGTCAATATAATAGACGGCAAGCCCGGTCTGCCGGTCGCTGGCCATGCGCGCCAGCTCCCCCTTGAGATAGCGTGTAAAGGCGCGGCGGTTCTCCAGCCCCGTCAGCGGGTCCTTATAGGCCAGCTTGCGATTTTCGGCGACTTCCTTGGGGCTGTCCACATCCCGGCGGATGACGGCCATGAAGCCGCGCGGCGCTGCACTGGCCTTGCCCTCCTCACCGTCCGCGGTTTCCGGCAGCGCGACGAAACGGACCTCGCAGACCTTCGGGCCGCCCGGTCCGAAGGTCCCGTCCGCAGGCCCGGCAAGCGCCAGATGAAGGGTTTGCGGGGCGCCGGCGTCCAAAGCGTCCAGAACAGTTTCCAGGATGCTGCTCTCGCAGGTGCAGCCGGTGGCCAGGCGCAGTCTGGCGGCGATGTCCTCCAGATGCGTTTGCCCTTCGAACACCAGAATGTCATCGGGAAAATGTTCCAGAATATGCCGTGCCCGGGCGCCGCTGCTGGATTGCCCGGCCAGCAAGGCCGAGCGGACCAGCGCGCGCTCCTCAGGGTCCAGCTCTGGCTCAAGCCCGCACTCCTGCCGGCCTGTGACATCGTTTTCAAACTGCAGCAAGACCGCAGAACAATCGCGTTTCAAAAACAGTTGCGGGGTGCAGGACAAGTGCCTGCACAGCACCTGGCCGGACGGCACGGCAAAGGCTCCGCCCGCCTCAACCGGCTGGCCGCCAAACGCTGTTGTCAGAACGCGTTCGCAGCGCCCCCAGCTGTCGCCGGAAAACAATTTCCTCAAATTGGATGGAACAGACTTCACGCCCGCCTGCGCACAGGCGTCCGCCAGCAGAGGATTGTGGGCCAGAATACGGCCGTCCCTGCCGACATAAGCCGCCGCGAAGGGAAGAACCTCCAGCAGGGAGGCGTGAAAGGTAGAAAGTAATTCGTTTCTGGCACGGCCGAACAGGCCCCGCCGGTCACGCATGAACCGTTGGCTGATTTGCACCAGACCGCCCTCTCAAAAAATCTCATGATTGGCGCTATTGAAAATAGCTCCGCGCCGCCCCGAAATATCTATTAGCACAGTTTAGCCGTGAATCACGGCCTAGCAAAACTACGCACAAATCTTACAAAAAACTTGGTTAATTCTTATTTAACTAAATAATTTAAAATTTCATTCAAATTTATATTTTTCTCTACTCATATTTTTCTAAATTTGAATACCCGCCTTAATTTCAACACGGAACTGCCCTAGGGGCATCTTCATTGTTTCCAAGTGACCGGTTCCAACTGCAAGTTCACCGGAAAGATACTATTTATCAGGACACCGCAATGCCATTGCCATCCGGATCGCGGATCTGCCAAATTTGTGCACTTTTTGCGTGTATTTTGCTATTTCAAGCTGAAAACACCGTCCAGGCCAAAGACGCGTTTCACCAATGCGGCAAGGCCTCCTGGTACAGTCTGGGCGGCATGACTGCCAGCGGTGAACGGGCCAACCCCAAAGGTTTGACGGCAGCTCACCGCACCTTACCCTTCGGCACGATGGTGACTGTCACCAATCTGTCAAACGGCAAAAGCGTAACGGTGCGCATCAACGATCGAGGCCCTTTCGCGAAAGGCCGTGTCATTGACGTGACTCGTGCCGCTGCCCAAGAGCTCGGTTTCCTGCGCAAGGGGGTGACCAAAGTGCATGTCACCCGGGCCGGGACAGAAAATGCGGCCTCCCCTCAGCAAAAGTGCCAATAATACTTGCAGCCTGCCTATAATTTAGACAGAACGTGATCGATCCGTGAAATTTCAATGCCTCTTCCAATATATTGAAATAAAATGATTATTTTAAGAGCTTTCGGCTTTTGCCTGCAATTCAGTATGAATAACGATCAGTCGCATTACAGTGAATCAAAAAATAAAATATTTTACGGTAATGACATTCTGAAGAGATGCGGCTAGAGTTGCGCCCGTGGTCGATGGGGCCACGTGCACAGTAACTTCATTCGCGCAGTCTTCGGACTGCGCGTTTTTTTTGCAAACCGAATTATTTTTGCAAATATGCCGCTCCCGAAATAAATCAGATCCGCTGACGCCGCGCCGGAAGATGTTTTCAGACCGGGTCTCAGACGGGCTGCCCCCGGTCCAGCCGGTTTAAAAAAGCGGCCGCACAGTCTTTCAGCGCCCGCTGCCGTTCAACGCCCATGCGGGCCCAGCTGGCATAGGGCCGGGATAACCGGCGGTTGCCTTTGAGCACAATCTGATGACGGTCAAGAAAGTCCCAGTATAGGGCATTGAAAGGACAGGCGCCCTCACCCGTTTTCGCGCTCACGTCGTATCTGCAGCTGCGGCAGTAGTCCGACATCTTGTTCAGATAGTTGCCGCTGGACATATAAGGTTTCGAGGCAAGCTTGCCGCCATCGGCAAACTGGCTCATGCCGAGCGTGTTCGGCAGCTCGACCCACTCAAACGCATCCACATAGACGCTCAGATACCATTCATGCAGCTGATGCGGATCAATGCCCGCCAGCAGCGCGAAATTGCCCGTCACCATCAGCCGCTGGATGTGATGGGCATAGCCCTCTTCCAATGTCTGGCCGATTGCCTCCGACAGGCAGCGCATCCCGGTCTCCCCGGTCCAGTAGAAGCCGGGCAGCGGCCGGGCAGCCTCCAGCATATTGGCGTTTTCATAGCCGGGCATGGACAGCCAGTAGAGCCCGCGCACGAATTCCCGCCAGCCAATGATCTGCCGGATGTAGCCTTCGGCCGCATTCAGCGGCACGGCACCATCCCGATAGGCCGCCTCCACCTTGCGGCACAGGTCCAGCGGGTCCAGCAGCCCGATATTGAGATAGGCCGAAACAACCGAGTGGTAGAGAAACTTCTCGCCTTGCAGCATGGCATCCTGATAGGTGCCGAACCGGGCCAGAGCCGTCTGCAGAAAGCGGTCAAAGGCCGCTTCGGCCTGGGCCCGGGTGACCGCAAACCAGAACGGCTCCAGCTGCCCCATATGGGCCGCAAAGCGCGCCCCCACCAGCCGCAGCACGTCTTGGGTCGTCTGATCCGGCGGAAAACGGGCCGGCCTCGGCATGAAGAGATCGGCTGCGGCCGGTTTACGATTGTCCGCATCATAATTCCATTTGCCCCCGGCCGGCTGATCCCCGTCCATCAAAAGGCCGGTCCGGATCCGCATCTGCCGGTAAAAGTGCTCCATGCGCAGCTGCTTGCGCCCGGCCGCAAAGGCCTCAAAATCGGCCCGGGAGGCCAGAAACCGGCTGTCCTCCAAAATCACGACCTGCCGCCCGAACGCATCCTGCCAGCCGGTCATATCCTCCAGAACCCGCCATTCCCCCGGCTCGGTCACACAGACCCGCTCGGGCGTCAAACGTGCACAGGCGCGCGCCACCTCCCCCCGGAAGCTCCCGGTGTTGCCGGCCGCATCCAGCTGCACATACTCCACATGCCATCCGTCCGCCCGCAGGCTGTCGGCAAAATGGCGCATGGCGGACAGGATGAAGGCAATCTTCTTCTTGTGGTGGGGCACATAAACGGTTTCGGCCTGCACCTCCACCATCAGCACCCGGTCCAAGGCACGGTCCGCCCCGGCCAGGCTGGAGATGTGCGGGCTCAGCTGATCCCCCAGGATCACGATCAGCTGGCGGCAGCCCTTGGACGGGGTCCGCTCAGCGCCGCCCACCGGCACCTCCCGCACCGCCTGGCCGCAGACCAGACGGCCTCCGGTTTTGAATCAGGTTCTGGCCTGGCGTCTCCCGCACATAGGCGCACATGACGGCTCCTTAAAACAGCTTGTGTCAGCGCTATACGCAGATCCGTGCCTCCCCTATCACCGCCCCTGCCGTTTTTTTCACCGCTGGCCCGGCTGGCCAGCCCTCCCCTCCCCTGTTGCACCCACCTTGAGCCCTTATACCAGGCGGTCCGATGGGGTGTGAAAGACGGCCAGGCTGGCGGTTCAAGCAACACAACGCCGTCCAGCAGGCATAAAACCCCGGCAAACCGGTCAGGAGAGGGTCAGTCCCTTGCAACGGGCAGGAGGCTGTGGAAGATAACTTGTCCAAAAGACCAGAAAGCCATTGCCCGCAAGCGCCGGATCTTGTATCAGACCGTCCTATCCGCCGCGCAGCCCGCCTGCGACCGGCCATAGCACCCGTAGCTCAGCTGGATAGAGCGCTGCCCTCCGAAGGCAGAGGTCACAGGTTCGAATCCTGTCGGGTGCGCCAGATTAAAACCAACAAAACAGCTACTTAGCAAGAAAAACCCACTTCGACTTGGGTGACGCTCCTCTGTACGGAAGCACCGCGGAAGCAGAGTCTATCCTGCCATAGCGCGCTATATCGCACTCGCTTCGGCTTCAACCCACTCGGGACTGCGCGCCAATTCCTAATCTGAGGGTCACAGGTTCGAATCCTGTCGGGGTCACCACTTGCAAACAGGTCCATTCTCGTCACATGGTTTACATTTGATACCGGAGAGACAGTTTACACTTTCTCCGGCGTGAATGGATTTTTTGCCGGTTCGACGCGGTTCTCCTTATTGTCGAAGAAACCCAGATCATAATCGAGGAATGAGACGAGCCAAATTTCGTCGTCGACTTCCCGTAGTCCGAGGATCTGGCCGGCGAAGACCTGGCTGAGATTGATCTTGCGCTTTCCGATACAGATACGGCCGCATCGTGTGACGCGCACAGCGCAGTCATGGAAAGGGTATTCCGGTTCAGGCGGCGGCTCGTAGACGCGGGGCGAAGGTGTATAGAAGTCACCGGGATAGGCTCCTGCGAGACCCTGATGGGGCCGCTCATTGTTGTAAACAGTCATGAAGCGGTCGAACTTTTCTTGCTGCTGGAGGAAGTTGAAAGCAGCGGGCTTTGCCGTTTCGCTTTTCAGGGTCAGGTGCATGCGCTCATGTCGGCCGTTCTGCTCGGGGTGGCCTGGCTTGATGCGCTCGATCCGAATACCCAGGCGCAGCCACCAAACTGATAGCTTGCTCAACCCGAACAGCGCATTCGGGCTGGCGAAGGGGAGGCCGTTGTCGGTGCGAATGGCCGCGGGAAGGCCGAACTCCTTGAAGACGCGCTCAAAAACGGCAAAAGCGAAGTCGGACTTGGTGCAGGTCAAGCCTTCACAGGCCAACAAATAACGCGATCTGTAGTCAGTGATCGTCAGCGGATAGCAGTACTGCCGGTTGCCGAGCTTGAACTCGCCCTTATAATCGGCGCACCAGAGCCCGTTCACGTCCTGTGCGTTATGAAGCTCGGTTCCCCGAGCCTTGTACCGGCGGCGTTTGCGGTGCTGGACCAGACCGTGACGGACCAGAACCGCATGGACCGTGCTGATCGCCGGAGCCTTGACCATGGGGTATTGCCGAACCAGCTTGTCTCGGATCTTCGGCGCCCCCCAGGTTGGATGCTCGCGCTTGAGGCCCTGGATGCAGCGTTCGATCTGGAAGGGAAGTTTATTGGCCTGCCGATAGGGTCGCCGGCTCCGGTCGTTGAGGCCGTCCAGGCCACATGCCTTGTACCGTTCAAAAATCTTGTAACCCGTAACGCGCGATATGCCGAACTCACGGCACAGCGGCGCCATCTTCTCACCTTCAAGCAGCCGGGCAACAAAACGCAGTCGCTCATCCATAGGCCTACACTCTTTCCAAGGCATTCAGGGATCCCCCAAATGCGAAATGTGTAAACCATGTGATCGGAATAAAATGTCAGCTATCTCTCAATAAGCTCATTGTGTCCGATCCGGAGACATAGGGTGTCCGCCCGGTGAAGCCGGTCTTCATGGCGGCCAGGCGCTCTGTTACGCTGCTTTTGCAGCGTAACACCAAGGCATGAGTTCGTTGATGCGATTGATCTTGTGGTCGG
>NZ_JBSWYG010000042.1:0-9847 GCF_056160985.1 Roseibium sp. AWQ4_290 | reverse complement strand
CCTGACTGCTCCCTCACATTTTTGAGGAAGCTTCTGATCAAAATTATCAGGGGGTCACTTTTGCATGCCGATTACCCCAAGATGGGGGTCAATCTTGCATGCCGATCCACAACATGGCTTCCGGCATTTACTTTTCTACTCTTCCGGCCCACAACAGGTGGGACAGCTCTGAAGGAGCACATCATCAGGCAACAGACAGGACCAGATCCCAATGGGCCAGGAAACCATGGTTATCCGCGGAGATTTGAAGGGCACCAGTTTCGTCCCCTGGATCCGTCATCACGCACGCAAACTGGGGCTTGCCGAGACCATCCGCCATGCGGATGCGGACCGGATCGAGGTGGATTTGACCGGCCCTGCAGAACTGATCGACGCCATGGAAATGGGCTGCCTGCTAGGCCCGATTGACATCTGGGTCGAGACCATTCAACGCCAGTCCAACACGGCCGGCCGGGCGGCGTAGCAAGGCGGCGTGTAATTTTCTGACAGGCTGCCACGCCCGTCAAAACACCCGGAAGTTGCAGTTCTCAAATCCGTCCGCCTTCGCACAACATCCTATGCGCGCCCCGTAAACTCCGGCACATTGCTGCAGCGCACAGGCCGGACGGGCCAGCCGTCTTCCGAAACAACACTCCAGACGTGCACAAAATAAACTGCTTAGATTTTAGTCATGATTGCAAGTGAGACTTTTTTATGCATTCTAGGTGATAGAACCACCCTCTTGGCGCGCCCGCTCCAGAGCGGGATGAGAGGCTGAACGCGAACAGAAGTCCAGGCAATGTTTCCAAAGTCCGCTTGTGGCTGGGCCCCGGTGGCCCTTTCCAAAGACCTGCCTCCGGCAACGGTTATACCAGCCTTTTTGCCGGAGGGCCGCTTTGCCCTTTGGCGCAGTGCGTCTGGCGCCCTGTCCCTTTGCAATGACCGCTGCCCCCATCGCGGCATGCGCCTGTCCCATGGGTTTGTGCGCGGCGAAGCCTTGTCCTGTATCTACCATGGCTGGAGCTACGCCCAGAGCGGTGCCTGCCTGAAAATCCCGGCCCATCCGGAACTTGAGCCCCCGGCCGCCATCAAAGTGGACACCTATAGCGTGACAGAGGCGGACAGCGTGATCTGGGCTGCGGTGCAGGTGCAGGGCGCAGCCCCGCCCCGGTTTGAAGACTGGACGCCTTTGCGCAGCATGACTTTCGAGGCAGCGCCAGAGGACATTGCGGCCGCCAGCGAGGGCAGCCTTTTGCCGAGCGGCGCCGTGGAATGTGTCCTTGCCGGAACACAGGTTCTTTTACTCGCAACGCGCCTTCAAACCGGCCAAACACTCCTGCATGCGCTGACGGCGCGCGCGCTCGCCCCCTCCGCGAAGATTGCGGTTTCCCGCGCCCTGGAAGACCTGCGCCGCGCGGCCGAACCGCGCGCAAGCGGCAAGGAAGCTGCGGCATGAGCTTAAATCCGATGATCGATCAATGGTACCCGGTCGCGATCGCCACCGAGGTGACGCAGGACAGCCGGGAGACACTGCTGATGGGAACACCCATCACGGTGGCCGGATCAGAGACCGGCATACCGGCCGTGACAACCGCAGAGGGCCGCGTGCTGCCGGTCAGACTTCGGTTTGGCCATGTCTGGACGTCCCTTGGGGCCCCGGAAAAAGATTTGTTCGAGATTGAAGAAGCGGACCAGCCCGGCCGCCGCCTTGTGGATGTCGGGGTGGTCCGCGTGCGCTGCTCGCCCTTGCGGGCGGTCGAGAACTTTCTGGACATTGCCCATTTCCCGTTTGTCCATACCGACATTCTGGGCGCAGAACCTCATACGGAGGTTGAGGACTATACGGTCGAGATCCGGGAAGAGAGTGACGAGGTCTGGGCAACACAGGTGAAGTTCTTCCAGCCCCAGGCGGCCAAATCCGCCGAAGGCGGCATCACCACCGAATACATGTACCGGGTTCCTGCGCCCACCTGCTCCATCCTTTACAAGACCTGCCCGCCCCGGCCGGGAGAATGGGATGTGATCGCGCTGTTCGTCCAGCCGCTGACGGAAGAGCTGTGCGATGTCTGGCCCTGGATGGCTTTGTTTGACGATGACAGCGACCTGACAGATCTCATTCACTTCCAGCAGATGATCTTTCTGCAGGACCGTTCCATTCTGGAAAACCAGATCCCGAGCCGCCTGCCGCTTGATCCGGGCAAGGAAATCCCCACCCGCGCGGACCTGACCTCGGTCGCCTACCGCCGCTGGCTGAAACGGCACGGCTTCACCTATGGAGCACAGCTGGTCGCCCAATGAAGCTCTATGATTATATCCTCTCCCCCGACTGCTACACGGTCCGCCTGTTTGCCGCCCTCAGCCAGACAGAGCTTGCTCTGCGCCCGGTCGATTTTCATCCCGGCAAGGAACATCTCGGACCGGAGCTTTTGCGCCTGAACCCGGCAGGCAGCCTGCCGGTCCTGGAAGATGGGGACCTTGTGCTGAGTGAGCCCGCTGCGATGCTGGTCTATATTGCCGAAAAAGCGGCCGAAGACTGGCTCGGCCGGACGGCGCGAGACAGCGCCGCCCGGGTGCAGCAATGGCTGGGCTTTTCCAAGCGGCTGTCGGACAATCTCGGCGGCGCAAGGCTGTGCCAGATGCTGCTGTATCCAGGCGATGTCGCCGCCCTGCAATTGGCTGGCCGGACTGCCCTTAGGGAACTGGAAGCCGGTCTCGTGGAACAGGACCTGGGCGGGAATGGCTTTCTGGCCGGGCCAAACGCCACGATCGCCGACATTGCCTGCTTTGCCCATGTTGCCCTTGCCCCGGACGGCAATGTGGATCTGGAGCCCTACCCGGCCATCCGCCGGTGGCTGAGGGCCATTCGCAGCCTGCCCGGCTTTATTGAAATGCCGGGCATTCACCGGCTCCATGAACTCAAACCCGATCCTTGATGTTTTGAACCGCCGCCTGGCCCCGCTGGCCAGGCCAACGACCATCAAACTGCCAGAGCACAGAGCGCCCCGAACGGCGCCACACTAACCTGATGAGGGGACGAAATATGACTTTGAACGTAACACGACGGACATTGCTGAAAGGGGCCGCCATGACCGGCCTCGCCACGACCATCGGCGGGCGGGCTGCCCTGGCCGCAGAGCCCTTGGGCATCAGCCTGGTTATCCCGTCCCCGGTCGGGGATGTGGGCTGGGGCCACGCGCTGAAAATCGGCCTGGACCCGATCAAGGAAGCCTATGGCGACGCCGTCAAGATCACCGTTCTGGAGAACATACAGGAAGGTCCGGACGCGGACCGGATCATGAACAAGACCGTCGCCGACGGCAACAAGTTCCTGGTCGCAGGCTCCTTCGGCTACCAGAACGGCGCCTTGCAGCTGGCCCGCCGCCGCCCGGACATTTCCGTTCTTCACGCCTCCGGCTTCAAGGTGGCCCCGAACTTTTCCCCCTTCGCGGCACGCTACTACCAGGGCACGTATCTGATGGGCATGGCTGCAGCCGCTCTGTCCAAAACCGGCAAACTCGGCTCGGTGTCCGCCTTCGCCATTCCCGAACTGATCACCTCGTTGAACGCATTCGCCCTGGGCGCACAGGCGGTCAATCCGGATATCGAAGTCTCGATCGTCTGGGTGAATTCCTGGTTCGATCCGGCCCAGGAGCAGAATGCCGCCAAAGCCCTGATGGCGCAGGACTGCGACGTGATCTTCTCCAACGCCCAGGACACACCTTCGGTCATCTCGGCCTGTGAGGACGCCGGCGTTTATGTGTTCAACCTGAACTCCTCGATGAAAAAATACGCGCCGAAATCCTATCTCGGCTGTGTGGAAACCGACTGGTCCCCGTATTTCAAGGCCCAGGTTGACGCCCATCTCAACGGCACGTTCGAGGGCGCCAGCGCCTTCCTCGGGGTCGCAGATGACGTGGTCAAGACCATCGACTGGAACCCGGACATTCCCGCTGACACGATGGCCCGCATTCAGGAGACGGAAAAGAAGATCAGCAGCAGCAGCTTCTCACCCTTCACGGGACCGATCACCAAAGCCGATGGCAGCGTGGCGGTTCCAGATGGCAAGACCCTGGAAACGGCGGATATCGTTTCCATGGACTGGCACGTGAAGGGCATCACGACCCCGCTGCCGAAATAACCCATGAGCACCTCTCTCCTGTCTTTACGCGGGATTTCGAAGAGCTACGGACTGGTCCATGCCAACCAGGGTATCGACCTGGACGTGGCCCCCCAGTCCATCCATGCGATCCTGGGTGAAAACGGGGCAGGCAAGTCCACCCTGATGAAGCTGATCTATGGAGTGGAGGTGCCCGACAGCGGCGAGGTGCTTTGGAAAGACACCCCCTTGCGCCTGACCTCCCCGGCGATGGCAAGGCGCAGGGGCATCGGCATGGTGTTCCAGCATTTTTCCCTGTTTGAGACCCTGACCGTCGCCGAAAACGTGTCGCTGGTGGTCAAGGGCCGGAAAAAGGACCTGATTGCGCGCATCACCGCACTGGGGGACCAATTCGGCCTTGAAGTCGATCCCTTGGCCTATGTGCATGCGCTTTCTGTGGGCGAACGGCAACGGGTGGAAATCATCCGCTGCCTGATGGCCGATCCGGAGCTGCTGATCCTGGATGAACCCACTTCCGTGCTGCCACCGCAATCGGTTGACAAGCTCTTTGAAACGCTGCGGCGCTTGCGCGGCAGCGGTGTGTCCATTTTATTCATCTCCCACAAACTGGAAGAAATCCGGGCCATTTGCGACAAGGCCACCATTTTGCGCGGCGGTAAAGTGACCGGCCATGTTGATCCACGCGAACATTCCGCCCACGAACTTGCCCGGATGATGATTGGCCGGGAGATGCCGGAGCTCGACCCGCTGGCCGCGCGCGAGCAAGGTGAAAAGCGGCTCGAACTGATCGGCTTGTCACATCAAGGCGATGATCCCTTTGCCGTTCCTCTGGACAAGATTGACCTGAGCGTGCGGGCCGGACAGATCATCGGCATTGCAGGCATTTCCGGCAATGGCCAGAGCGAATTATCCGCGCTGATCTCCGGGGAAACCGTGCTGCCCGACCCATCTGCCGATGCCATTTTCATGATGGGCCGTCCCGTTGGCCATCTGGGCGCCAGCGCACGGCGCAAACTGGGCTTTGCCTTTGTACCTGAAGAGCGTCTGGGACGCGGCGCCGTGCCCGAGCTCTCCCTCACTCG
The DNA here is from genome assembly GCF_056160985.1 of Roseibium sp. AWQ4_290. Taxonomy (NCBI): domain Bacteria; kingdom Pseudomonadati; phylum Pseudomonadota; class Alphaproteobacteria; order Hyphomicrobiales; family Stappiaceae; genus Roseibium; species Roseibium sp. AWQ4_290. The sequence continues at coordinate 4,669 of NZ_JBSWYG010000042.1, read as the reverse complement.
CAACAGTCTTCTGACCGCCCATGCCCAGGGGCTTTCCCGGACGCTTCTGATCGACAAGAACAAAGCCCTGGCCTTCACCCGCAGCTGCATCTCCGATTTCAATGTGCGCACTCCGGGCCCGGAGGCCGAAGCCGGCTCCCTGTCCGGCGGCAACCTGCAGAAATTCATCATGGGCCGGGAGATCATGCTCGCACCGGATCTGCTGTTTGTCTCGCAGCCGACCTGGGGGGTGGATATCGGTGCGGCGGCGGACATTCGCCAAAGACTGATCGGCCTGCGCAATCAGGGCGTTGCCATCCTGGTCATATCCGAAGAGATCGAAGAATTGTTTGAACTATGCGACCAGATCCACGTGCTCACCGCAGGCCGCCTGAGCCCGCCCCTGCGCACGCAAGACATCCAGCCGGAAGATATCGGCCGCTACATGATCGGAGCAGCCGGTGCTGAAGAGGGCCAGCCCGCATGAGCCGCCCGGTCCTGCCTGTCCCCCGGCTGGTGCGCCGGGAGCATGCGTCCTTCAAGATGGTGGTGCTCGCACCCGTCATTGCCCTTCTGGCCGCCACGCTCGCCAATCTCGCGCTCTATCTGGCTCTGGGGAAGGACCCTGCCGCCGTCTTTTACGCCATGCTGCTGGAGCCCTTCGTCTCCTGGTATTCCTTCTCCGAGGTTCTTTTGAAAACCGCCCCGCTCCTGCTGATCGCGCAGGGCCTGGCCATAGGCTTCCGGGCCAAGGTTTTCAATATCGGCGCAGAAGGCCAGTTCATAATGGGGGCCGTGTTCGCGTCCACGATTCCGGTCTGGTATCCGGCTGCCACCGGCTTTTGGGTCTGGCCCCTGATGCTCTGCCTGGGGGCCCTTGGTGGCGCGCTCTGGGCCGGGATCACAGCCCTGTGGCGGGTGCGGTTCAACGCCAATGAAATTCTGGTGTCCCTGATGCTGAGCCTCGTCGCCGCCCAGGTGCTGAACTATCTGCTGCTCGGTCCCTGGAAAGACCCCCATGGGTTCAACTTTCCCCAAACGGTCATGTTTCAGTATGACGCCATGCTGCCGGTTCTCCTGCCCGGAACCCGGGTCAATATCAGCCTGATCCTGGCGGTGATCGCCTCGCTTGCCGCCTTTGTCTTCATGCAGCGTAGTCTGAAGGGCTACAAGCTGGAAGTGGGCGGTCTGGCGCCCCGCGCGGCGGCCTATGCCGGGTTTTCCCAAAGCGGCGCCATCTGGCTCTCACTCCTGATCGGCGGGCTGGCAGCAGGCCTTGCGGGCGCGGCGGAAGTGGCCGGCCCGCTGGGACAGCTGCAACGCTCCGTCTCCAGCGGTTACGGCTATGCGGCGATCATCGTGGCCTATCTCGGCGGGCTGCATCCGATCGGCATCATGGTCTCGTCTCTCGTGATGGCAGCCCTGTCGATTGGCGGAGACAACGCCATGGTGTCCGCCGATCTTCCAGTGGCCGCCGTCCGGGTGTTTCAGGGCAGTCTGCTCCTGGCCTACCTGATGACCTTCTGTTTTGCCCGCTACCGGCTTGAATGGGCACAGCCAGCTTTTGGGAGCCGGTCATGAACGCGGTTGAGTTCATTCTGGCAGGCATGCTGTCCGCCGCCATGCCGTTCCTGCTCGCCGCCCTTGGAGAGCTTGTAGCCGAGCGCTCGGGCGTTTTAAACCTCGGCGTGGAAGGCATGATGGCCTTGGGCGCCGCAATTGCCTTTATCGTCGTTTTCAGCGGCGGTGGCCATTTTGCCGCCTTTCTGGCGGCCGGAAGTGCAAGCATGCTGCTCTCCCTGATCTTTGCCTTTGTCACGCTGGGCTTGCGCGCCAACCAGGTGGCCGCAGGCCTTGCCATCGGCATTCTGGGCCAGGGCCTCTCAGCCCTCTTCGGCAAAACCTATGAAAGCATGACAGTCAGCGGCCTTCCCGCGCTCTCCGTACCCGGCCTGTCGGATCTTCCCGTGATCGGGGGTCTGTTTTCCCAGGATATCGTGGTCTGGATCTCCCTTGCCGGAACGCTTGCCATCGGACTTGGCTTCCGTTTTTCCAAAATCGGCCTTGTGTTGCGCGCGGTCGGCGAAAACCCGAAGGCCGCCCACTCCATCGGCTATTCCGTCCTGCGCATCCGGGTGCTGGCCGTTGCCTTTGGCGGCGTCATGGCCGGGTTTGCTGGTGCTTATGCCGCTGTGGTTGCCACGCCGCTCTGGGCCGATGGCATGATCGCGGGCCGGGGCTGGATCGCCATTGCCCTAGTCGTGTTCGGCACCTGGCTCACCGGGCGGATCTTTCTGGGCGCGTGCCTGTTCGGTGCCGTCTCCCTCAGCAGCCTGGCCGCCCAGGCCAGCGGCGTGGAACTGCCCTCCCAGCTTCTCTCCAGCCTGCCCTATCTGGTGACAATCGTCGTGCTTGGGTTCATCTCTGCCAACAAACGCCTCCTGAAACTCAACGGCGTCGCCTCCCTCGGCGAACCGTTTGACCGGTAGGAGGCGGAGACGATTAAACAAAGGCTTTAGGCGATTTCAGCCCGCGTGTTGCCTATGAGCCTATCCTGGTAGAAAGCTTAAGCAGCTCAGCCTCGATTTGACATGACCCTCTATCGTGATAACGAAAGACCCTGCCAGCTCTCAGTCGGACGAATGAAAACAGCGGCCCCAGCGCCGCCAAACCCAAGACCAATCAACTGTGCCTCATGTGACATGCCCACTTTGCCTTTTCGACCTCTCCCTTTCCCAGAACCGCACCATGCAGCAACTTTGACAAATAAGAACACCATTTATTCCCGCCTGCTCCTTCCTGAGATCGCGGACACACCATGACCAGCAACGCATTGATCTCCAATACAGTTCAAACGATCTCTGTCGTGGGCAACGGGCCCATTTCGCAGATAGATGCGATGGAAATCGACAAGGCGGATGTCATTCTGCGTTTCAATGGCGCAAGATCCTGTGGCGCAGCTGGACAGCGTGTGGACATCCTCCTGCTGAACCGCGCAAGGGTCTATACAAGCCGGCGCATCAACCCGATTGCTCTTCACCGTGCGAAAGAAGTCTGGGTCAACGACATCAGAGAAAACGGTGAAGTCGACTGGTTATTCGAAAAGGAATGTACCCCGCATTACATCGGCCACGGCCCTATTTCAAAGGCGCGTGAGCGCCTGGAAACATATGATCCGTGGTTGAAGAGCAATCCGACAACGGGCGCGTCGATCTTGGCGGAACTGCTCGAAAGTTACCCGGATATTGAAATTCATCTCTTTGGTTTTTCCCACCAGGGCAAACAACACACCCATGACTGGGACGCCGAACGCAAGTGGGTGCATGACCTAACGGTTCGAGGCCTTATCCAGAACCATCGCTCTTCCGGGGCGCAGGCCCGGCGCAGTTTTTCCGGCCACCTGAAATTTTTTGCACGCTTGCTCGAAAAAAGAGCCAAATACCATTTGTACAACAGGGTGCTAAATTCTAAAAGCAGCGTGAAAAAGAGAATTTTCGGCAGGGCCTGATAACTTCACCTGGCTCTCGAAACAAACGTGTTGACGCAAAAGATTTTGTTAAACAACATGACGCTCAAAACAGGGAGAATATTGGTAGAGGCATGATATTTGATTTTAACAACAACAACCATAAATTCATGGGTGTATTTGACGAGTTTCCTGAAATCGAAAGTCATGACTTTCGCTTCACCAAGTGCACATGCGGAAGTAAGAGCTCGTTTGTTGTATCAACAGTGTCCCGCCACCGAAACTTTCTGCCAATTGTCGCCTGCTCTGACTGCGGAACGCTGCGGGCCAACCCCTATTTTACAAAAGAAACCGCAGCCCACTACTACGGCCAGATTTATGGCAAGGTAAAGCGGGATGGCGTCACGCCGGACCGGCTGTTCGCCCGGCAAAGAAAAGCCTCTCTTGCCCCCTTTCTGAGCAAGAACGAAGAAGACTTTACCAGTGTCCTCGATTTTGGCGGCGGGGCCGGTGGTAAGACGTTCGACCTGATTGCACGGGGAAAACAACTTGCGTTGCATGAAGTCGAAGGGAAATACAGCCAGTATGCCCATGATCAGGGAATTTTGCGGCACGATCCATCGCAGCGCTATGATCTGGTCGTCGTATCACATGTGATCGAGCACATGATCGATCCGGTATCGGAAATAACCAGCCTCATCAAAACCTGTTGCCGTAAAGACGGATTGCTGCTGATCGCAACGCCCATCATAGACCGCCAACGGGCACGGCAATGGCTCCGCCATTTCCACATTTCTCATAAATACTATTTCACCCACGACGCCCTCATTGGCCTGATGGCCAGTCTGGGATGCGAACTGCTCAGGCAGAATGGAAGGGATACCTATCTGTTCAGGGTCGGCCAAAAGGTGAATTCCGATTTCGTCTCGGCCAGTTATGCGGAAGGTGCACGTAAAACTAGGGCGCTGTTCGAAGCCGACACAAGACCGTCCCTCAAGGGCCTCTGGCAATATCTCACCCAATGGAAACCAAAAGCCTACGACCAAAGCAACCCCGCGCCCTGAACAAGGTGACGCAAAGCCAGCCTTCTGATGCAAGCAGAAAGGCCTGCACTTCATACATAGCGTAATTCCGGCGGCCACTCTCCTGAGCCTATGATGCGGGGTCGTAGCACACGCCCCAAGAGGCATAAAAGGAGAGTGACCATGTCAGAGTATGTTGGAT
>NZ_JBSWYG010000041.1:0-10859 GCF_056160985.1 Roseibium sp. AWQ4_290 | reverse complement strand
CCTGACTGCTCCCTCACATTTTTGAGGAAGCTTCTGATCAAAATTATCAGGGGGTCACTTTTGCATGCCGATTACCCCAAGATGGGGGTCAATCTTGCATGCCGATCCACAGGTGGGCACTCTTAAGCGAAACGATCTCTTCGATAACCATGGCTGGAATTGTGCTGATGGTCCTTGGCCTTGGCTTTTTTTCCTTTGGGAGGGCAACTTTTCGAGAAAGGAAGACGCGGCAGAGCTATGTGATTCTACCTGCCGCAAAAGAGCCCCGCAGGTAGAAGTGAGCTCCTCCCCGAAAATCGGACAGTGACCTTTGTTTTTACTTCAGGTCAATCCCTGAAGTGAGGGTAAGCGGCGGCTGGACCCCGGTCTAAAGGCGGCGTGCCTTTGCGTACGAAGGGTCTCAACACCCCGGCCGCCAGGTCAGCGCCTCATTCTCACATTGAAGCGCTGAACCTATGACGAGTATTACCAAGCGCAATCCCCCGCGAAGTCGCAATCCCCATCAACACCGCTTTGATCCATGGCGACTTTGACCTGGCCACTCAGCGGATCTTGTCGTTGATGGTCGAGGGTGGCAAGCAGCTCTCCGTCGAAACCCTATCCCTGTTCGACGATCTGCATGAGGCAGACGGGCTTTTGGCTCTGACGCGGAAAAAATCAAGGCACGAACGCACAATATCGTCACCGACTCACTCAGACTGTTTCTGTTCGTGCTTGTCGACGCTGCTGACATACTATGCCGGGACGGTGAGCCGGATGTCCTGAAAACCGTCCGACACCGCCAAAGGCTTCCAGGTCCTGCCCCGCAGCTGGGTCGTGAAACGCACATTCGCATGGTTCGGACGATGCAGAAGGCTGGCAAAGGGCCGGGGAAAGTCCGTCGAAAGCGCCAAGGCTTCTGTCAGAATTGCCAACATCAAGGTCATGACACACAGGCTCGCAACCTATTGTGTAATCTCATGAATTCTCGACTCGGGCTCGCAGAGAGTGAGCCTATGCCATTCAAATCGTCCTTGGCGCGAGAGGCTGACCATCCAAGAAGGCGTGACTGGTACAACGCCAAACGGCCCCGCATGGGCATCAAAGGCAAAACGCCACTTCAGGCCCTAAATGGAACAACCTGGTCAGCAACCACATCTAGGCGCTTTCCCGGTTGCGGATCTTTTCCAGCTTTTCCGGTTCGGCAATCACATCTTCCAGCATTTCCGGCAAATCCGGACTGACAAGACCGGCAGATATCACCAGCTTGGCCGCATCCTCGACCCCCATGGTCAGTTCAATGACATCTTCCTTGGGCACGAACAAAAGAAAGCCTGAGGTCGGGTTGGGCGTGGTTGGCAGAAACACGGAAACCGTCTCTGCCTTGACTTTTAGCCGCTTGGCGACTTCCCCGCGGGTTTCAGTGGAAATGAACACGATAGCCCACAGGCCCCGGCGGGGATATTCGACCAGAGCCGCCTTGCTGAAACTGTTGCCCCGATCATCAAGCACTGTCTCAAAAATCTGCTTTAACCCGCTGTAAATATTGCGGACAAGCGGCATCCTCCCGACAATACCTTCGCCGATACCAATCAGGCTACGGCCCAGGAAGTTCGCCGCCAGAAAGCCGACAATCGTCAGGACGAAGATCGCAACGATCAGCCCGAACCCGGGAACCGGAAACGGCAAATAGGTGTCCGGATTGTAAATCTTGGGCACGAACGGCTTCACCCAGCCATCCACCCATTTGATAAAGGTCCAGGTCAGCCACAAGGTGATCCCGATGGGCCCGGCAATCACAAGGCCCGTCAGGAAATAGTTCCGCAATCGTGTTGCTGCGCCGGGCCGGTGGCCTAATTTGTGCGCGTCTTCTGTTTTATGTTTCGTCCGGCTCATGTAAAACCTGATCGGTATCCTCTTGAGGGCACACCCCACCATCCGCATCCACTAGATAAGCATCTTTATCGCAGTGCGGTATCCTTCGCGAACCTTATTTTTCAGCGACACCCCAAAATGCCGAAAGCGGAGTGAAAGCAGTGCGGCGGTTTACCTTCAAACTTCTTGGCACTGGCTGTATCGGCCTCGGTCTTGTCGGCGCCTTTTTGCCGATCCTGCCAAGCACCATATTCTTCATACTTGCCGCTGCGTGTTTTGCCCGCTCCTCCCCGGCACTTGAGGCCCGTCTTTTAGGCCATCCCGTATTTGGCCCGCCGGTGATCGCCTGGCGGGAACATGGCGCGATCTCAAAGAAGGCCAAGATCCTGGCCATGGCGGGAATGGCCTTCGGCTATGGGTTCTTTTGCCTGATGTCCACACCAGCACCCTGGCTGGCTGCCCTGGTCGGCCTGGTCATGCTGGCTTGTGCCTGGTTCGTTGCAAGCCGCCCTCTTCCGCCGCAAGACCACAGCTGATGCCCCGCCCGCAGCGGCCTGAACATGCCGATTACCGGTCACGAGCGCCTGATCAGATGTCGGGTATCAGCCTTTTGCCAAGGGCGGCAGAGGTCTCGCGCACATAGCCGAGCTTGTCATAGAAGGACAGAACCGGTTCATTGCCTTCCCGCACAAACAGATTGATCTTCGGGCAGCCAAGGGCAATCAGAAAATCCTCGCAATGCGCCATCAAGCGCTTGCCCAGGCCCTCCGCCTGGTGGTCCGGATCGATGCACAGGTAATAGATCGCCCCGCGGTGCCCGTCATAACCGGCCATGACCGATCCCACCACCTGTCCGTCCTGCTCCAGCAAGAAAAACCCGCCATTGGCATCCGACAGTTTCCGGTCAATGTCTTTGTCAGGATCGTTCCATGGCCGGACCAGACCGCATTTTTCCCAAAGGGCAATGACGCCCTGGCGATGGCTTTCTTCAAACTGCGTGATGTGCATGGTCACCGATTGAGAGCTCTTTGTTTGCTGAGGAGACCGCAAGGTCCCAGCCACCTTAAGGTTTTAAGGCAATGGGCAGCTTGCGAAAGCGACAAGTCACTCGAAAAACGTCGTTTCTTCAAGTGATTTCTGCATGGTATGGATCAAGATGTAGAAGCCTTTCAAGGCTTCCATAACACTGTCAGTGTCCTTTGATCCGACCGATTGCGTGTATCTGATTTTGTGAAAACATTCGTTCAGCAGCGCCATGGACGCTATGGTGACCTTGTGCTGTCCCTTCGTCGACACGGTGAAGTAAACGGCTTCCTCAACAAGGCGCGACGTATCCAAAAAGACGTCCGGCACGAGATAGGGATCTGATAGGTTCACGTCCGGGATCATCTTGCGCTGAAAATACTCTATTTCCTGAACAGCATAGGCAAGCTGCTTGGCCGCATCGCTCCGGTCCGGAGCGTTGATCCCAAAATCGTATATGTAAAAGGTTCCCTTGGCATAGTCCCCTTTGAACGGAAAGGATACGCCGTATTTCGGGTCAGAGTAAGTCTCAGGCGTGCCGATGTGCCAGGAGCCGCTTTCAAACAGTGCGAAATCGGGAATTTTGCACGCGGCCAGTGCAAAAGACGGACTTAGGAACAAAGGGCAAAAAGCGGCCAGAACGATCCTTAGGGTGGCAAAGGTTTTCAAATGATCGCCCCCCGTTTTCTGCCCAAAGGCGCGGCTACCAACCGTTGCAGCGCCCTATTCCACCGTGACCGATTTGGCCAGATTGCGTGGCTGGTCCACATCCGTTCCCATGAACACCGCCGTGTGATAGGCAATCAGCTGAACTGGCAGGGCATAAATGATCGGGGCGACCATGTCGGACATGTCCGGCAAGATCACCGTGCTTTCGGCAGCCCCGCCGCTTTCTTCCGCCCCGCGGGCATCGGTGATAAGCACGATGCGGCCGCCGCGTGCAGCCACTTCCTGCATATTGGAGACGGTTTTCTCGTAAATCCCATCATAGGGTGCGATCACAAAGACCGGCATATTCTCGTCAATCAGCGCGATCGGACCGTGTTTCAACTCGCCAGCCGCGTAACCCTCCGCGTGAATATAGGAGAGTTCCTTCAGCTTCAGCGCTCCTTCCAGGGCCAGGGGAAAGTTGGTCGAGCGCCCAAGATAAAGCGCGTTGCTCGCCTTGGAGAGGGGCTGGGACAGTTTTTCAATGTCGTATTCCGCCGCCAGCGCTTTCAGAGCCAGACTTGGCACTTCGGTCAGTTCTGTCACCAGGGCCTGTTCTTCGGCTTCCGTCAAGACGCCCCGTTCCCGGCCGGCCTGAAGGGCCAGCGCGGCCAGTACGGCCAGCTGGCAGGTAAAGGCCTTGGTCGAGGCAACGCCGATTTCCGGGCCCGCAATTGTCTGGAAGACGGTGTCGGCTTCCCGCGCTATGGTGCTTTCCGGCACATTGACGACGGCCCCAATGGCAGCTCCGTTTTCCTTGCAATAGCGCAGGGATGCGAGCGTATCAGCGGTTTCTCCAGACTGGGAAATGAACAGCGCCGCATCCCGGCTGCTGACCGGAGCTTCCCGGTAGCGGAACTCGCTTGCAATGTCGATTTCCACCGGCAGGCGGGCGTATTTTTCAAACCAGTATTTCGACACCAGACCGGCAAGATAAGCCGTTCCGCAGGCTGAAATGATCAACCTGGACAACCCGGCGAAATTCAGCTTGTCCGTTCCGGCAACATCGGCCGCCTTACGCGAATAGTCGAAATAGCGCGACAGGGTATGACCCAGCACTTCGGGCTGCTCATGGATTTCCTTGGCCATGAAGTGCTTGTAATTGCCCTTGTCCATCAAGTTGGAGGTGACGGAGGACTTAGATTCCGGTCGCTCGGCCGGCCGGTTGTGCTGATCAAAAACCTGAACGCCGCGTCGGCTCAAAACCGCCCAGTCCCCCTCCTCAAGATAAGTAATGCGGTCCGTGAAAGGCGACAGGGCAATCGCATCAGAGCCGAGGAACATTTCCCCCTCGCCATGGCCGACGGCCAGCGGCGAGCCCTTGCGGGCACCAATCATCAGATCTTCGTGCCCGGCAAACAAAAGCGCCAGGGCAAAGGCGCCGCGCAGCCGTGGCAGCGTGTCGGCAACCGCTTCCTGAGGCGACTTACCGCTCGCACAGGCGAGATGAAGCAAATGGGCGACGACTTCCGTGTCCGTGTCGGTGCTGAGCACTGCGCCTTTGGCAACCACCTCGTCCCGAAGATCCAGATAGTTTTCGATAATGCCATTGTGAACGACGGCGACAGACCCGGCCTGATGGGGGTGGGCATTGGTCACGGTCGGCGCACCATGGGTTGCCCATCGGGTGTGGCCGATCCCGGCGGTTCCGGGCAAAGGCGCCGCTGCCAGGGCCTCTTCCAGTTTGCGTAATTTGCCTTCTGCCCGGCGGCGCACCAGCTGGCCGTCGACAAGGGTCGCAACACCGGCGGAATCATACCCCCGGTATTCCAGCCGCTTGAGTGAATCGACAATAAGCGGAGCCACTTCGGAAGCCCCCAGGACGCCAACAATTCCGCACATGAAAATGTCCTCTTCAAATAGCAGCAAGCTAGTCTTCACTTAGTCGTCATCACTTAGACGAAGGAGTGCTTCCTGTTGAAATCAATACGTGTTTCAGAAAATGTCAGGGGCACCTGGTCAGGCACTCCGGGTCTTGTCAGCCTTGGCCTTTTGCAATTCGTCCCGCTTTTGCGCGGCGCGGCCTTCCTTGACCACCTGCCGGGCCCGGCCAAAGGCAAGCGCATCCTTTGGAATATCGTCCGTAATCACGCTGCCTGCGGAGACAAAAACCCCCTCCTCCAGACGCACCGGGGCAACAAGGGTGGAATTTGACCCGACAAAGCTGCCCGCGCCGATTTCCGTTCGGTGCTTCATAAATCCATCATAGTTGCAAGTAATTGTGCCTGCGCCGATATTCGACTTCGCCCCGATGCTGGCGTCGCCAATGTAACTCAGGTGATTGGCCTTTGCGCCAGCGCCAAAAACGGCATTTTTCACTTCCACAAAATTGCCGATCTTCACGTCCTCACCAAGAATCGCACCGGGTCTGAGACGGGCATAGGGGCCCACAACGCAGCCGGGACCGACATCGGCACCTTCCAGATGACTGAACGCCCGGATGCGAGCCCCGGCAGCCACCGTCACCCCTCCGGCGAAAACCACATTCTGTTCCACGGTCACCCCGGGCTCCAGAACCGTATCATGGGCGAAAAAAACCGTCTCCGGGGCCAGCAGCGTGCAGCCATCTGCCAGCGCCTGACGGCGGCGTCGTTTTTGGTAATCCTGTTCGCAGGCGGCCAGCTGCTCCCGTGTGTTGATACCCTGGGTCTCCACCTCGGAGGCTTCGACCGCAACCACGCTCAGCCCGCGCGCATTGGCGAGTTCCACAGCGTCGGTCAGGTAATATTCGCTCTTGGCGTTGTGATTGCCGATGGCCCCGATCAGGGACAGGGCTTGCTTGCCGGAAAAACCCATGACCCCGCAATTGCAGAACGTCACTTTCCGCTCGTCTTCACTGGCGTCCTTTTCTTCGCGGATTGCTTTCAGGCGGCCCTCTTCAACCAGCAACCGGCCGTAACCGGAAGGGTCTTCAGTTTCAAACCCAAGCACAACCACATCCGCCCCATCCGCCAGGTGCTTGCGTAAGGTCTGAAGCGTTTCCGGCGTGATCAAGGGCGTATCACCAAAAAGCACCAGAACATCGTCCGGAGCCTGTTCGAGTGCGGGCTGCGCAGCCAGGACAGCGTGGGCCGTTCCAAGCCGCTCCTGCTGAATATAGCAGCGCGCTCCGGGCATGCGTTCGGCCACCAGCGCCTCAAGGTCCGCCATACCCGGCCCAGAGACAACGGCCACCGTGTCAGACCCCGCCTCTTCAAGCGCCTTCAGCACATGGCCCACCATTGGCAGGCCTCCAATTTCATGCAGCACTTTGGGCAACTCCGACTTCATACGGGTGCCAAGACCAGCTGCAAGGACAACAGACAGGCAAGAACGAGCAGTCATGAAAAATCCATCTATAAAAAAGCGGATGCAGTTCGGATGATCGGAGCTCTATATGCACCGATCCACAGAACATTGAAAGATCTGACGGTCAGAGCATTTTCGTTTTAGGTTCGTTAACCATAATGACCGCCTGATGCAGTATTGTTACTCAGATTCGTGATCAGGATCCGGAAAAAGACCTCTTGTTCGAACCGCAGGCCCCTAAGACACCCCGTGAGATAGTCCGGGACACTTTCACGCCGCCGCGCGTGGGCCTGTTGTCGTGGGCATTTGCCGCTCTTGTTATGGGGACTATCGGTCTGGCGTCCTATCAATTCGGCAGCAAAGCATTTTTTGCGGGCGACCGGCCGGCCGCAAGGGCACCTGGTCTGCTCCTTCCCCCTCAAGGCGCGGTTGAAACGACCGCCTCGCTTGTCTCGACCGTGCCGCATCACCGGGACCCAGCAGCCACATCAGCGCTACAACAGCCCGGCTTCGCCGCCTTGCGTGGCCTAAGCCTGGAACAGAGCCAGATTGAGGTGCTGCAAAAGGAAGTCGTCGGCCTGAGGCGGCGGCTCATGGCCCTGTCTGAGCAGAACATGGCCTATTCCCGGCGGATCGCGGCCCTGGAAGCGGAAATCGCCGTTGCAAAGCCTGATCCGGCTTCAGCAACGGTCCCCGCCATCGCCCCACCTGTCCCTGAGGCCGCCTCTCTTGAAGACACGCCCCCTGTGCCCCGGCCCGGTGCGGTGTCCTCATTGCCAAAACAAATACCTGATTCAGAGACAGGGAATGTAGCCGCTAAGCAGGCAACAACACCGCATGCCAAACCGGCTCGCCCCCCTGCATCGCCAGACATCCAGGCTGAATCCACAACAGCAGCGACCTCTCCAAAATTTGAAGAGGCCCTGAAGCGGGCGAAACGAAAGATCAGCCTGTCCAAGAACCTGCCGCCGCCCGACACGACGCCGGCGCCGGAAGTGGCGCAAAACGCACCGGTGCGCATCATCTCCCAAGCTCCACCTCTGGCCTCATCCCCGCAAGAAACCCTGCCTGATATGACGGACCAGAGAGATCCTGGTGTCACCGGGGCCATTCACGGTCCGGAAACGATTGCCAATCAGACATTTGACAGCACACCGACCCGCACGACAGAAGCTCCGCGGGTGCTGAGCCCGTCCAGCCCGTCCGGCAAGATCAAGGGGGGGAGCCACAGTGCGATCCAACGCAGTGATTTCGGGGCAGTCATCGGCCACTACCCGTCTCATGCAGCAGCGGCAAAAGCCTGGGCGGACTTTAAGGAGCAGAATGAAGAACGCATGCACGACCTGCGGCCACTGCTGCTGAAGCGCCAGCGCGAAGACGCCGGCATTGCCCTGATGATCGGCCCCTTTGCAAATGCAGCCGATGCCTCTATTGCCTGCCTGCATCTTCTGGCCATGACAGAGCTGTGCCGTCCGGCCCTCTATGCTGGCGACCCGCTGACGACGACAGCCAGGATCCGGGACACTGTATTCTGACCCTCTTGCCACCTGCATTAATTCAAATGACATCTTTCAGTGACTTGAAGATCAATATACTTTTCAGTATATTAAAATACTTTTCTCAATTTATGATTTAAAATTCAGATTGCGGTCATTAGAATGGCAAAAATCCGTCTTGTCTTCTCGGAGAACACGTCCGATTGCGCGCATTGGTAAATTGAGACTGTGTCGCGTTCATCGCGTGTCAAGCACTCTGGATGCGGATTGCCCTAACCAATGGTCTGGAAGACCGGAAAGGTTTCCAGAAGCCAGTAAGACAGAACCGCCATCTGACCTGTCAGGAACATGACGCCGGTCAGAACCAGCACACCGCCCATGGCTTTTTCAACGGTCCCCATATGTTTGCGGAAACGTTTCATGAAGCCCAGAAACGGCCCGGCAAACAGCGCGGCGAGCAAAAAGGGAATACCGAGCCCAAGCGCATAGGCGCTCAAGAGAAGCGCCCCCTTCCCGACCGTATCTTCAGAGCCTGCCACAAACAGAATGGCTGCCAGAATCGGACCGACACAGGGCGTCCACCCGAAGCCGAAGGCCAATCCGATCACATAGGCGCCGAGGGCTCCGGCCGGTTTCTTCTCCACATGCACCCGCGCCTCCCTGTAGAGCAGACCGATCCGGAACACCCCGAGAAAATGCAGCCCCATCACGATGATGGCCGCCCCGGCGATGTAGCCAAGATAGTCCAGATAGGCCCGGATAAACTGACCGAGGAAACTGGCTGTCGCCCCCAGAAGCACAAAGACGGTCGAAAACCCAAGGACAAAAGCAACCGCGCTGAAAAAGACCCGTCTGGACGCCTCCCGGTCTTCCCCCGCCTCACCCGTGAGCTGATCCAGCGACACACCTGCCAGAAACCCGAGATAGGGCGGTACGAGCGGCAAAACACAAGGAGAGACAAAAGACAGAACGCCCGCCAGCAGAGCGCCGATTGTTGTTACATCCTGGATCATCGGTGGTGTGGGTCCGGTTGGCCGAAGTTAAAGACAGGTCGATATCGTCTCATCGTGGTAATACCGCCACCGGCTGCAATTACAAACACAAAAGCGCTCACCTTTTGGAGAGGCGCTGCTGAGATCCGGCCGGCCTTGCCGCTTCCATAGCAAATCGTGTTTGACCGGTTTTGTCTTTCGCAGCCTGATATCAAAAATGTCAACGCAGGAGACAAGGCAGATCCGGTCAAATGGCGCTGCCTTATCGCCCGATGTTCTGATCAGGCAAAAGGCCGTGTTCGGCGAAAAACTGCGCCGCGCCCGGATGGAGCGGCACCACCGCGCTTGAAGCGGCCAGATCCGCTTGTTCCAGGCCACTCAGCGCTGGATGAAGCGTTTTGAACTCATCGAAGTTTGCGGCAACGGCTGCAACCAGGACCCTGACAACATCTTCCGGCATTTCAGAAGTGGTTACGACCGACGCCCCCACGCCGAAAGAGCGGACTGGCGTTTCAAGGCCATAGAGCCCCGCCGGAATACTTGCTGCCCGATAGTAAGGCGCCTCGGCAGCGAAGGGCTCCAGCGCAGCCTCATGAAGCCCGATAAGGCGAATGCCGCATTGCTCCTGCGTTTCTTCAATCAAGGCTGCCGGATGGCCGATCAGGACAAAATAGGCGTCAATTGCTCCGGAGCACAACTCCTCTGGAACCGCAGAGCTGCCTGTATGGGAGAGCGCGATGTTGTCAGCATCCGTCCAACCCAGCAGCTCGGCAAGGGTTTGCCAGGAGGCAAACGAGCCCGACCCGGCCGCTCCGATATTGATCCTGGCGCCTTTCAAATCTTCAAGGGAACTGAACCGGCTTGTGTCCCGCACCACAAGCGTTGCGACCTCGCGATGCAGTGTCAGAACCGTTCTCAAATCCCTGAACGGACCATCTTCCTGAAAATTCGAGGTTCCGAGATAGGCATGATGAAGCCAGTCGGACTGCGCAAACCCGAAATCAAGACCACCGGACCGGATCTGGCGGATATTGGTGATCGTGCCAAGCGTGGATTCAACCGAACAACGGATCCCATGCCTGGCCCGGGTCTCGTTGACAAGTTTGCAAGCCGCGCCGCCCGCCGGATAATAGACACCGGTCACGCCTGCAGTGCCAAGCGTGATGAAACGTTGCTGCAGCGCGTCTGCCGCTTGGGCCGGGGCCGACACTCCCGCGGCGAACCCCATGAGCAGAACCGGCAGTTGGCATGACACCAAGCAGACCAAGATCCGCCATTGCCAAGGTCTTTTCGTACATCTTCGCAAGCACATTAGAACCGGACCTTATTGCTACAACACCATAGGCTCCAAAGGACGTAACGTATAACAAAGTTTATACATAGCGCTCATTACTGTCCGGGAAAATTCTGATTTAGGATAAAAAAGGCCCGTTTTGTAAGGAGATAGTCTAGAATCGTGGTTGCAACGCCTGATTCAGAATCTCTCCCAAAAACGGAC
>NZ_JBSWYG010000040.1:0-12887 GCF_056160985.1 Roseibium sp. AWQ4_290 | reverse complement strand
GCCGACCACAAGATCAATCGCATCAACGAACTCATGCCTTGGTGTTACGCTGCAAAAGCAGCGTAACAGAGCGCCTGGCCGCCATGAAGACCGGCTTCACCGGGCGGACACCTTTCTCTGGAGGATTTGTGCATTGGACTTCGAAGATATTTCAGTGTGGAGCCTGTCCTTTTCGGACCTTGAGTTTGTTCACGGCTACCGGCATCAAACGCGGATTGGCGTTGCGGTTCAGCTGTTGTTTTTCCGCTGCAATGGCTACTTCCCGTCCACATTGGCTGAGATTGCGCAGGATGCCCTCGACTATGTTTGCGATCAGACCGGAGAACCGGCGGCGCTCGCAGGTTCTTACAAGCTGGCCGGCGACATCGCCCGCCGCCACCGTTTGCAAATTCTTCGTTTCCTTGGCTTTCGGCGCGCTGGGGAGGGGGAGAAGGCTGCGCTTTGCGAGTATCTGTCGGAGATTGCCAGATCAGTTGGCGCCAATTCGGCCGAGCTTGCAGAAAAGGGCTACGCATGGGCTCTGCAAAACAAAGTTTTCATCCCCTCCCGAGCAATCATGGAGCGTTTGACGCGCTCCGCGCTGCACGCATTTTCCGAACGACTGCTCGATGAGACTTGTGGTCGTATCCCAGTGGAAACACGCCTTGCACTGGAGGCGAGCCTGTCCGACCCGCGCGGGCAGCATGGATTTCTGCGGTTGAAGGAGGATGTCGGCGCCGCCACGCTGGACAATGTACTCGATGCCGCCAGCCGGCTGGATTTCGTGCAGTCTCTGGTTTTGCCATTTGAAGTCGTAGCCTCGATCCATCCGTCCTGGATCAAAATGCTGATGCGCCGCGTCGAAGGAGAGACCGCCGCGGAAATGCGCCGGCACGGCGAGACGAAACGGCTTGGTCTGTTGGCCATGTATATAATGTCGCGCCGTGCGCAGTTGCTGGACGGGCTGGTGGACCTGCTGATCGAGGTGGTGCACCGGATCGGCACAAAGTCCCGGCGGAAGGTGATCAACCGGATTGCAACCGACATTGAGAAGGTGCATGGCAAGGAGCGCCTTCTGGTGAACATCGCCACAGCGGCAATGGAGACGCCGGACGGCAAAGTGGCCGAAGTCATTTTTCCAGTCGCGGGTGCCGCCCGTCTGAAGGCGATCATCGAGGAACACCGCGCGAAGGGAACGTTGGACACTCGTATCCAGACGGTGATGCGGGGATCTTATGCCAATCACTACCGGCGCATGTTGCCGCCACTCTTGTCCGTACTGGAGTTCCGGTCCAACAACGAGACCTGGCGGCCGATCCTTGATGCGCTGTCTCTGGTCAGTCGTCTGAATGAAGACGGTCGCCGGTTTGCCCCGGTCGCATTCGCGCCGGAAGGATCGATCCCGGCCAAATGGCGGAAAACCGTGATTGACGAGCGCGGCCGCTTGAATGTCATCTCTTATGAGCTCTGTGTCCTGATCCAGTTGCGGGAGCGGATCCGCGCCAAGGAAATCTGGATTGCCGGGTCGGACCGATACCGCAACCCGGATGAGGATCTGCCCGGAGATTTCGCGGAGCAACGCGATGCCTATTATTCCGGCCTGAACCTGACCCGCGATGCCCATAGCTTTATCCGGTCGGTGCGGGAGCAGTTGGAAAAGGAACTTCTCCAATTGAATGCGACCCTGCCGTCCAATGACAAGGTCCGGCTGCGCTGGCATGGGAAGAACAGGATCTGTGTTACGCCTTTTGATCCGCAGCCGGAACCGAAGGGACTTGTCGCTCTGAAATCGGAGATCAACCGCCGCTGGCCGATGACAGGGCTTCTCGACACTTTGAAGGAAACGGCCCTTGAGACCGGCTTTCTCGATGCGTTCGAAACCTCGGCCAGCCGGGAGGCTCTGCCGCAGGCCGTCCGTGATCGACGCTTGTTGCTGTGTCTCTATGGTCTCGGCACGAATGCGGGCCTGAAACGCATTGCGGCCGGTGTTCCGGACATATCATACGACGAACTGAAGCATGTCAGCCGCCGCTATCTCGATCGGCCCTCCCCGCGGGCAGCTTGTGCCAGGGTTGCCAACGCCACGCTCGCGGTGCGCAATCCTCTGATCTGGGGCGAAGCCGGAACAGCCTGCGCATCGGATTCCACCAAGTTCGGCGCTTGGGACCGGAACCTGATGAGCGAGTGGCATGCCCGTTATGGCGGTCGTGGAGTGATGATCTACTGGCATGTGGAACGGGAATCGACCTGTGTCTATTCCCGCCTGAAGCGTTGTTCCTCGTCCGAGGTTGCCTCGATGATCGAAGGGGTTTTGCGGCATTGCACGGACATGGAGATCCAGCGTCATTATGTGGACAGCCACGGCCAGAGCGTCGTGGGCTTTGCCTTCTGTCATCTGCTCGGGTTTGACCTGGCTCCGCGGTTGAAAGCGATCGCGCGCCAGAAACTGGCAATACCTTTTGCGGACATGCGCGGCAAGCTGCCCAATCTCCTGCCGATTTTATCGAAACCGATCGATTGGGACGAGATCGAGCGTCAGTATGATGAAATGGTCAAGTATGCGGCGGCCATGCAGACCGGCACGGCCGATCCTGAAGCGATTTTGCGCCGGTTCGCCCGTTCTGACGTAATGCACCCAACCTATAAGGCTCTGGCGGAACTCGGCCGAGCGATCAAGACGATTTTTCTGTGCCGTTATCTTCGTTCTGAAGACTTCCGCCGTGAAATCCATGACGGCCTGAACGTGGTTGAGAACTGGAACAGCACCAACAGCTTTGTGTTCTTCGGCAAGGGCGGCGAGATTGCCAGCAACCGGATTGCCGATCAGGAGCTTTCCGCCCATGCTCTGCACCTTCTCCAGGCGTCAATGGTGTATGTGAACACGCGCATGATGCAGAGTGTTCTGACGGAGCCGGCATGGCTGGCCCGGCTTTCTGCGGACGGCAATTGTCGCCTGTCACCAACCATTCATTCCCACATCAACCCTTATGGCCGGTTCGATGTCGATCTGGATAAGCGGATCAATTTTGAACTCATGGCTGCTTAATCGGAGACGGAAATGCCAACGTCAAAGAAGCCTCACAAACAACGCTCAACCGTTCGAACGGCGTCGGATCTGTCAGTGTTTCCGGATCCCAGATCTCTCCAGCCGTCTTCCGCCGAATACAAGAGCGCGGTCAACGAAGAGACGCTTTGGCAGGCACAGGAGCTTGTCTATGATTCCTGGGAAACGCCAGATGGCCGCAGCCGATTTGCTCTGGCCCGGCAGGCACTGAAACTATCGGTGTTTTGCGCCGATGCGTGGCTCACCCTTGCAGAACGGCCTTCTTTGTCCAACAGCGAACGGCGGCAGATGATTGAACGAGCTGTAGCCGCGGGAGAACTCGCATTGGGAGAAGGCGGACTAAAGGAAAACGAGGGACACTTCTGGGGTGTCCTGGAAACCCGGCCATACATGCGCGCTCGCGGAGAATTTGGAGAAGTTCTCTGGGATGCCGGAGAAAAAGAGGCAGCGATCCAGAACTATAGGGAAATGCTTATTCTGAATCCCGGCGACAACCAGGGTATTCGCTACATTCTGGCGGCGAAGCTCCTCGAAATGGGCAAGATGGACATGCTGAAATCGCTCATGGAACAGTGCGTCGACGAGTATTCACCGGAAATTCAGTATACGCGCGCGTTAATCGCCTATTTTGAAGAGGCGGAAAATGCGGAAGATATCGCCGGGCTCGCCTTTGAAACCAACCGCCATGTGCCGGGCATGCTCTCCGGCCGGGTGCCAACAGTTCCCGTCGGCGACTATGTGACCTTGGGTGGCAAGGACCAGGCATCGAGCTATGTTGATGCCAATGGCACAGCGTGGAGACAAATTCCCGGTGCCATTGAATGGCTGGATGAAATCACATCCTCAGTTGAGCTCTCTTGACGTCATTATGGGTATACCCACAGCGTCAAGCCTCATAAACACTCAACCTGCCGTGAAAGGTGTTCATTATGGGTCTGTTTCGTGTTAATGAACACAAATTGATGCAGGCACACCCAAAATGAACACTCCTCAATCGAAAATCGGATATGCACGCACATCGACGACTGACCAGAACCTTGATGCGCAGATGACAGCGCTGAAGGCCGCCGGATGTGGCATGGTAAGGGCGGAACAAAAGAGCGGTGCCAGTCTTGATGGCCGGCCGGAGCTGAAAACCATTCTCGATTTTATTCACCCCGGCGAAACATTGGTGGTCACGCGGATCGACCGGCTGGCCCGGTCCCTGAGTGACTTGCAGACCATCGTTGCTCGTTTGAAGGAAAAAGGTGCCCATCTGGCTGCGACCGAGCAACCGGTGGACACGTCAACAGCTGCTGGCAAAGCTTTCTTCGACATGTTGGGCGTGTTCGCGGAATTCGAAACCAACTTTCGCCGAGAACGTCAGGCCGAAGGAATTGCAGCTGCGAAACAGCGTGGTGTGTACCGGGGGCGGCCACCCAGAATCAGCATGGCGGAAATACGGGAAAAGCTGACAGCAGGCTTGTCGCCAACGGAGATCGCTCGAGAGTTGGGTGTTTCCCGAGGCACGGTCTACAAGGCAAAGAAAGATTTGAAGGATCCGGCATGAGTGGGAACGTTCAGCCTCAAAAGAAGCGACTAAAGAATCTCACGCCTGGGCTTTGCGCAAAGCTGCAAGATGAGATGCGGACTGCCTGCCGGGAAATTGCGGAAAAGCACGGCTTGTGCTTCGCTGACGATGATCTCCACGATGTCAATCTTCGCGTCGGCCTTTCCTACACAATCCGTCTCGGTCTTCCCATGGAAGACGGTTCGTTGTTTGAGCCTGACAGAGAAATGTTCGAAATCCTCGCACCTCAGTATGGATTGGACCCGTCAGATTTTGGCAAAGAGTTCGACGATCGCGGTGAACGGTTCCGCATCACTGGGCTCGAACCGAAACGGCCGAAATATCCGGTCAATGCCGAGCGCCTCTCGGACCGGCGAAAGTATAAATTCTCATCCGACATCATCGGCATGCTGCTGGCTAAATCACGCGAAAGATATTGATCCGTGTTTGTTCCTCAAGACGCCCAAATGTGCACGCTCGGGCCTCTTGGGCCTAATCTGTGAAGATGAGCCAAAACCTCTCCCTTACTCGCCTCGCCCCGCCGGCCTTCCAGAACAATGTGGATTTTTTCTTCTGCTGAAAGCCGTCGCCGGGTCACGCGGCGAATGTCCTCGAGAGCTTTCCCTGCCGGATCTTTCCCCGGCCCGGATTTCCGTCTTATCTTCGCTCCTTGATCAGCAGCGTTGAGCCAAAAATATTCTTCTGTGCAACCACTTCAATCTGTCCAACGGGTGCTGAAGTCGGACATCGCCGGGCTGGATCAACCGGCGGTGCAGCATGACTTAACCCAAACAGCCTCCGGCAAACCCAGGGGCATCCCAGTGAAGTTTGAATGGTCTGGCGGGCGGTCGGGAAGGCTGCCAGGTCCGTCTCAGGGCTGGCCTTCGGGCCCGTCTCCCGCAACGCGACGGTTACGGGCTGCGCGGGGCCAGTCCGCAGACCAGAGACTTGATCGTATTGCGCATATAGCTGCGCACGCAGGCCGCCGAAGCGCTAGCGCTGTCATGCCGCCGGAAGATCTGGGCTCCGATCAGCACATCCATCAAGAGCTTTGCAGTGTCTTCGGCACAGAGGGTCGTTAAGAGGCCGCACTCGGCCTGCTGCTGCACCCAAGTGGTCAGCTGGTTAAGCAGCTCAATGCCGCAATGCTGCTTCAAGAGCTCGCCCAATTCCGGGTTCGCGGCTGATTCGAGGAAAAGCAGCCTGACTTCGGCCGCCTGCTGTTGCAATTCCGCATCGCTGCGGTCGAAACGAAAAATCTTGAGCAGGGCGTCTTCCAGGGAAAGGCCGTCGAAATCGCCCGACAAGTCGATCAGGCTCGAGCCGTGACGCTTGGCCAATTCTTCAAACAGACTGAGCTTAGACGGGAACATCTCATAGAGCGTTCGCTTTGAAATGGCACATTCGGAGGCCACGCAGGACATCGTGGTGCCTTTGAAGGACCGCTGCTGGAAGGTTTCGAAGGCCACATTCGTAATATGCGCCTTGAGCTCTTCCTCGTCATGAACCTTGCGGCGTCCGCGCGCCCTGGTTGGGCAAGCGTCCGCGGAGCCGGGCGCGGGATCCAGGTCCGCATGCTCTTTCGACCCTGTTGAATGTATCATACTGCCCCCCTGCGTCTTACAACGAAAGCTCAATATTGGATTGACTCCGGTATCGCTGACAGAATAGTGGTACTCGCAAGTTTTGTAAAACGCGGTTTCGCCAGAATTCGAAAAGGACCTGCTCCACCATGATGCGAACCTCATGCAACAAAAGAAAAATTCAGGATAGAGCTGGGCTTGGGTGGGGCCGGGGATTGGTGCTCGCCGGCGCGGTCTTGATGATCTTAGGAGACGCGCCAGTCTCCGCGCAAATGGGGCAGGGAGCTGCGCCTAAGCCAGAAGTCGGGGTGATCGAGATGCACCCGCAGTCCGTGGCGGTCACGGCAAAACTGTCCGGCCGCACGGCAGCGTCCCTTGATGCCGAAGTCCGTCCCCAGGTGGGGGGCATCATCAAGGAGCGGCTGTTCAAGGAAGGCTCCGAGGTCAAGGCGGATGAGGTTCTCTACCGCATAGATTCGGCGTCCTACAAGGCGGCTTATGATGCGGCTGCGGCGGCCCTGGAGAAGGCCGAAGCCGCACTGCCAAGCGCGAAGACCAAGCTTGAGCGCTATCAGGAGCTGATCAGCCAGAATGCGGTTGCCAAGCAGGATCTGGATGACGCCCGGGCGTCTTACGCCCAGGCCGTTGCCGACATCGCCTCTGCCAAGGCGGATCTGGAAACGGCAAAGATCAATCTGGATCACACCGCTATCCGGGCGCCGATATCCGGGCGCATCGAAGCCTCGTCCCTGACTGTTGGCGCTCTGGTCACCGCAAGCCAAAGCACAGCCCTGACAACAATTCGCCAGCTTGACCCGATCAATGTGGATGTCACGCAATCAAGCACCAACCTCTTGAAACTGCGCAAGGCGGTGCGGGAAGGCCGGGTTAAGCTGTCTGGCGACAATGTTCAGGTGCGTCTGATCCTGGAGACCGGAGAGGAGTATTCCATCCCCGGCAAGCTTGAATTCTCCGAGGCCTATGTCGATGCGACCACCGGCACCTATACGCTGCGCGCCGAGTTCCCTAATCCGGAGCGGCTTCTTTTGCCGGGCATGTATGTGCAAGCGGTGGTGGAAGAAGGGGTTGCTCAGAACTCTTATCTCGTTCCCCAGCGGGCGGTCTCGCGCAACGTGCGCGGCGAGCCAACGGCGTATTTCCTTGGCAGCGATGGCAAGGTTGAAGAGCGGATTCTCACCGTGCGCGGCAATGTTGGCAACAACTGGCTTGTGTCTGAGGGCATCAGCGAAGGCGACCGGCTGATCGTGGAAGGCACTCTGTTCATCCAGGCGGGGACGGAAGCCACCGGAACCCTGGTCACGATCAATGAGGCCACGGGCGAAGTGGACAGCCGTGGTTCGGCGGTGTCCAACGAGGGCGGGAACACCAACTGATGTCAGCGTTTTTCATCGACAGGCCAATCTTTGCCTGGGTCATTGCGATTGTCACGATGCTGGCAGGCGCTTTGGCGATTACCCAGCTCCCTATCGCGCAATATCCTCAGATCGCGCCGACGAGCGTGAATATCTCGGCGTCCTATCCAGGCGCCGATGCACAGACGGTCGAGAACTCGGTCACCAAGGTGATCGAGCAGGGCATGTCCGGTATCGACAATCTGGACTATATGACCTCGACGTCGTCGAATACGGGCAGTGCCAGCATTTCGCTGACATTCTCCAGTGGGGCCGATCCGGATGTGGCGCAGATGCAGGTGCAGAACAAGCTTCAGCTTGTGACCAGCCAGCTGCCGCAGATCGTTCAAAGCACCGGCATTACGGTCGATAAATCGACCACGGGTTTCTTGATGGTGGTCGGCTTTGTCGCCCGCGATGGCACCATGACCTCCACCGACATCTCCGACTATGTCGAGAGCACGTTGAACGACACGATGAAGCGTGTTGAAGGGGTCGGAGAAACGCAGATTTTTGGCTCCGGCTATGCCATGCGCATTTGGCTTGACCCTGAGAAGCTGCGCAAATACAGCCTGATGCCGAGCGATGTCAGCTCCGCCATCGAGGCGCAGAACACCCAGGTCTCTGCTGGACAGCTTGGCGCTTTGCCACAGGTGCCGGGCCAGCAGCTCAATGCGACCATCACCGCATCGAGCCGTCTGCAGACGGTGCAGCAGTTCCGGGACATCATCCTCAAGAGCTCCGAAGACGGGGCGATTGTCCGGCTGAATGATGTGGCCCGCGTCGAAATCGGCAACGAAAGCTATACGTCGACATCGTCCTATAACGGCTATCCGGCGTCTGGTCTGGCCATCTCGTTGGCCACCGGTGCCAATGCGATTGCCACGGCTGAGCGCGTGCGAGAAACGGTTGACCGTCTGTCGTCGACACTGCCGGCTGGTGTGGAAGTGGTCTATCCCTACGACACAACGCCTTTTGTGGAGTTGTCGATCGAGAAGGTGGTGCACACCCTGATCGAGGCGGTCGTGATTGTGTTCCTCGTCATGTTTTTGTTCTTGCAGAACATGCGGGCGACGCTCATTCCCACGCTCGCGGTGCCGGTCGTTCTCTTGGGCACCTTTGGTATTTTGGCGCTCTTCGGCTATTCGATTAACACCTTGACGATGTTCGCCATGGTTCTGGCGATCGGCTTGCTGGTCGACGACGCCATTGTCGTGGTTGAGAATGTGGAGCGGGTGATGGCGGAGGAGGGGCTATCGCCCCGCGAGGCCACGCGCAAATCCATGAAGGAGATCACCGGCGCCCTGATCGGGATTGCGGTTGTCCTGTCCGCCGTGTTCGTGCCGATGGCTTTCTTTGGCGGCTCGGTGGGTGTGATTTACCGTCAGTTCTCCGTGACCATTGTCTCGGCGATGATCCTCTCCGTTCTGGTGGCGATGATCCTGACCCCGGCCCTGTGTGCAACGATCCTGAAACAAAGCAGCCACAGCCACAAGCGCGGCCCCTTTGCCTGGTTTAACAAGGGCTTCGACATCGGGGCGAACGGCTACCGTTCCGCAAGCGCAAGCATCATCAAACGGGGCATCCGCTCGTTTGCCGTGTTTCTTGCCATTGGCGGCGGCATGGGCTGGATGTTCACCTCTCTGCCCAATTCCTTCCTGCCTCAGGAAGATCAGGGCTTATTGCTGACGAGTGTGACCTTGCCAGTCGGGGCAACCCAGAGCAGAACGCTGACCGTTCTTGATGACGTCCGTGAGCACTATTTGACAAACGAGTCCGATGCGGTTGAGAGCGTGTTTGCCGTCTCCGGCTTCGGCTTTGGCGGCCAGGGTCAAAATGTCGGTCTTGTCTTTGTCCGCTTGAAGGATTTTGACGAACGCACATCGCCCCAGTCCTCGGCCCAGGCAGTTGCCGGCCGCGCCATGGGGGCCTTCTCGCAGCTGAAGGATGCGCGCGTGTTTGCGCTGGCTCCGCCGGCGATCCAGGGCATGGGCAACACCAACGGCTTTTCCTTCTATCTTCAGGACATCAACGGCCAGGGCCACGACGCCCTGATGTCGGCCCGCACCCAGCTGCTGGGCATGGCGGCGCAGTCGCCGCTGCTGTCGGCGACCCGGCCCAATGGCCAGGAAGATCAGCCTCAGTTCAAGGTGGACATTGACAGCGAGAAGGCCCGCTTGCTCGATCTTTCCATTTCTGATGTGAACAACACCTTGTCGATCGCCTGGGGATCGGACTACGTCAATGACTTCATTGACCGCGGCCGCATCAAGCCGGTCTATGTCCAAGGGGATGCTCCTGACCGGATGCAGCCTTCGGATCTGGAGCGCTGGTACGTGCGCAATTCCAACGACGACATGGTTCCGTTTAACGCCTTCTCCAGCACCCGCTGGACCTATGGTTCGCCGCGTCTTGAGCGTTATAACGGCTCGGCCGCGGTGGAGCTGCAGGGACAGGCGGGCTCTGACGCCAGCTCGGGCGAGGCCATGGACGAGATTGAGAAACTGGTCGGGCAATTGCCCGCCGGCTTTACCCTGGAGTGGACGGGCATGTCCTATCAGGAGCGGCTGTCCGGCGATCAGGCGGTCTATCTCTACGCTATTTCCATTCTCGTCGTTTTCCTCTGCCTGGCGGCTCTTTATGAAAGCTGGTCGATCCCGTTTGCAGTGATGCTATCAGTGCCAATCGGGATCTTCGGGGCCTTGGCCGCAGCCTTGCTGTTTGGCCAGACCAACGATGTGTACTTCAAGGTTGGCCTTCTCACGACGATTGGCCTAGCGGCGAAAAACGCGATCCTGATTGTCGAATTTGCCATTGACCGTCAGAAGGAAGGCGAGGGGCTCATTGAAGCGACACTTGATGCGGCCCGCCAACGCCTAAGGCCAATCTTAATGACATCCTTCGCTTTTATTTTGGGTGTAACGCCGTTGGCTCTTGCCACTGGAGCAGGTTCTGGCGCGCAGAATTCCATCGGCATTGGGGTGATGGGAGGCATGGTCTCTTCCACCATCCTGGGTATCTTCTTCATACCGCTCCTTTTCGTGGCAGTACGGCGGATATTCGGGGGCAAGGCGGCCATGCAGCCTGGACAGGCGGGGCCTGACATGAATAGCGACAACACGAAGAGCGGTTTGGTATGATGAGTGTGAGAAAGTCCTGCAAGCGTTTGGCAGACCTTGGTAGCGGCTTATTGATCGCGGCCCTTTTGAGCGGGTGTGCGGTTGGTCCTGACTACCAGACGCCGGGCATATCTCTGCCTGACAGCTGGAGGAATAACGCGGCAGAAACACCGGCAACTGTTCCGCAGTTGGCTTATTGGTGGACGAAGCTGGGTGATCCACAGCTCAATAAGCTGATTGAGACAGCGATTGAGAACAATCTGGATGTGCGCACCGCCAAGGCCAAGATCCGCGAAGCCCGGGCGAGCTACCGTCAGTCGACTGCAGCTCTGTTCCCGAGCCTTGATGGCTCAGCCTCCGCAAAGCGTGCCAAGACGTCCGGATCGTCGGGCAGCAACGGCACAGTCGGCAACAGCTTCAACGGCGGCTTTGACGCCAGCTGGGAACTGGATCTGTTTGGGGCGAACCGCCGGGCGGCGGAAGCCGCCAAATATGGACTGGATGCGGCGGAAGAGGAGCTACGCTCCACGCAGCTGACCCTGATTGGCGATATCGCCACGGCCTATGTGGAAGCCCGCGGCTATCAGCAGCGTCTGAGCCTGGCTCAGCGCACCGCCAAGTCCCAGAAGGAAACGGCGGCCCTGACGCGCAACCGCTTCCAGGCTGGCTCCTCGTCGGGTCTGGACGTGGCCAACGCGGAAGGCCAGGCCGAGAGCACGGCCGCCGATATTCCGACGTTGAAGACGTCGCTGGCGTCGTCCTTGCACAGCCTGTCGGTCTTGACCGGCCAACAGCCGACAGCTCTGGTCAAGCAGCTCAGTGCACGCAAGGCGATCCCACGGCCGCGTCTGCCGTTGCCGGTCGGTGTGCCAGCGGACATCTTGCTGGCCCGTCCCGATGTCCGTCTTGCCGAGCGCCAGCTCGCCCAGGCCACGGCCGGGATCGGCGAGGCGGAAGCAGCCCGCTATCCGGCGATCAGCCTGACCGGATCGATTGCCACAACCGCAACGCAATTCGGCGATCTTGGCAAGAATTCCTCTCTCAGCTGGTCCTTCGGGCCGAGCCTGTCAGTGCCGCTGTTTAATGCGGGCAAGCTCGCGGCCGCGGCGGATGTCGCCCGGGCGCAGCGTGATCAGTCCTTCTTGGCCTACAAGGCGGCTGTTCTGGATGCCTTGAAGGATGTGGAGAATGCGCTTGTGGGCTTCTCTCAGCAGCGCCGGCGTCTCATCAGCCTGTCGAAGTCTGCGGAGAGCTACCGCGAGGCGGCCAAGTTGTCGCAATCGCTCTATCAGACCGGTGCCGTCAGCTTCCTGGATGTGCTGGATGCCGAGCGTTTCACCTATTCTGCAGAAGACAGCCTGATCCAGAGCCAAGTGCTGTTGTCGACCTATTACATCTCCTTGCAGAAGGCGCTTGGCGGCGGCTGGAACGGTGCGCTTAATGCGGACAAGCCTGAGATTGTCGACGAAAACACAGGGCCGCGCCTGGCAAAGGCCGTCTCCGGCTGAACGGTCGGACGCAGACCATCCATCAACGCCAGCGCTATTATTTCGCTGCTCCTGCGTGCACGGACCTTTGAGACGCCGCAACTTTAGGGCGAATCGGTTCCGGGTTGAGCAGCCGGTCGGTCAGGCCCGCGCAGTCAGGCATTCGACAAACTGAGACCACATCCCAAAAAGCCGGCACTCATTCGAAATGCCGCAAATTCAACGGATGGGCGGAAAGTGGACTTTCGCTGCGGTCCAAACGAAGGACCGAAAAGGGGCCGGAAGCAGACTGTCCGCCGCCGGGGACGTTCAAGAGGAAAGCGGACATGTCATCGATGGAAGCTGGGGCTGAAGTAGCCTAGCGCGGAATCTGGGTGCCATTTCGAATTACTGCCGAACTTATGAGTGTCCTTCTTCCATGGCAGATCGCAATAAATGCACTTAATACGAAATGGCCGCCAGAGTCGCATCGGCCTTTGATATATGCGGCCAAAGCTGGGGAACAGCGCGGCAAAGCGCTAGAAGGTGGGAACGTAGCCGCGGAGCTTCCTCAAGGTCAATTTCGCCATTGGCGATTTCGAAGAACTGGACCTGTCACGGTTTGATTCCGCCCCGAGTTCTCATTTAAGCGGCCCTGGCTTCGAATGCCAATGGGCTTTTCCATGCCAAAGCCGAGTGCCTTCTGCGCGGATTG
>NZ_JBSWYG010000039.1:0-18842 GCF_056160985.1 Roseibium sp. AWQ4_290 | reverse complement strand
ATCCGGACTGCTTCTGCGCGAAACTCCGCGCCGTGACGTGATGCCATGAACATTCTCCTTTGTGGCAAAATACCAAGTCAAAGGAGCGGTACAAATCCGGGACAGGTCCAGTAGACATAAAGCTCGGTGATATCATGACGGGCGGCAGCTTGTTCTGCTGATGCAATCAATCTTGAGGCGACACGTTGCCGCCGATATTCGGGCGCGACCAAAAGTGCATTAATCCATAGTCTGAGTTCATTGGTTTCAGGTAGGGGGGCCATGGTAAACGCCAGTCCACCGACCAGTTGACCATCCTCATTTAGAGCGACTAAGGGGGAGGGAATCTTGAAGTCTGGGTATTGCCCTTGGAGCGGGTCCAATTCGCTCCATTCCTGAACGAACCACTCCGACAATTCCTCAAGATACTGCGGCGCATCAACTGCTTGCTTAATTGCGATCATAATAGTGCGGATACCCTCAGTTGTGGGCACATCTGATCGACGTGCAGTACAGTGCTATACGGCCGTATTTCTCAGCCAAGTTTCGAAGGCCAGACATGCAGAGCTCGGCTCCTTGGAGGTTAATCGAGTGATCCAATATCTGCCTGTCGTTATTTCTGCTTTGAAGGGCCGCGCAAGACGTCCTTGAGTCAATTGTGTATTAAACATCTCATAGGGCAAAAGAGCGACCCCCATACCTCTTTCAGCCAACTCAGCTATTGCCACAGATGAATCGAACATCATGCCATTGAGTTGCGGGAGCTTTACGCCGGTTTCCTGAAACCAGATCGGCCATTCGTCCGCGCGGTAGGATCTAAGAAGCGGGTAGTTTGCCAGTGCTGCCGGCTCATTCAACTCGGCAGCCAAAGATGGGGCGCAAAGCGGCGTAAGAGGTGTTTCCATTAAGGGCTGCGCAGTCAATCCGGTCCAGCGCCCGTCGCCAAATCGGATAGCCTGGTCAAGTCCCTCGCGGGCAAGGTCGACTCGATTGTTATTGGTGAACAGTCGGACGCTGATACCCGGGTGATCTCGTTCAAAGCTGGGCAAGCGTTCCGCGAGCCAACCCACGGCAAATGTTGTCACGACACCAACATTGATCGTTTCATGATACCTGCCGTCCAGAAACCGGTCCAGCACGCTGCTGATCCGGTCAAGGCTGGAGGTTAGGACTGGTAGCAGCGCCTCACCTTCAGGCGTCAGAAGAAGCCCTTTGGGGGTGCGATGGAATAGCTTGACGCCGAGTTGATCTTCCAGGCGCAGGATCTGATGGCTGACGGCAGCTTGCGTCACGCACAGCTCAACCGCCGCGTTTGTGAAACTACCTTGTCGAGCAGCAACTTCAAAGCAGCGCAGGGCGTTGAGGGGTATGTTGGGACGGTCCATGGATATTACTTTTTATAATGCTGGGTCCGACTATTAGTCGTTTGCTCTGCGATTAGGAAGGGGATAGCCCTTACGCCATAAATTGAACGAATGCCGGGGCATTCATTTACACGCGGCTCATTCTCCGAAGATGTAGGCGGGGCAAGGGCATTATACTGCAAATCAGAGAAGAACGGCTAATGAAAGAACATGCTCGATATCTGCTGAAGGCCGTCTCAACAGCGGGCACATTGAGTGCAGGAACTCTAGCGCCACTGATGGCGCAGGCAAATGAACCTCATGTGGGAGGGGTTATCGTTGCCGTCTCCGACATCGAAACCGCTTCAAGTTCTTACGAAGGATTGGGCTTCACAATTAAACCAGGAAAGCTCCACGACAACGGCCTCTTGAACGCTCACATCAAGCTTCCCAACAAAACAAACATTGAGCTCATGTCACTCCTTGGCGAACCCGGAGATGACATCGCGGGCAAGTACTCAAGCTTTCTGGAGCAAGGAGAAGGGGGCGCATATCTGGAACTCACAGGCTCAGATCCCGATTCATTTTCCGACGATTTGAAAGGTATTGAACATGACATCATTCGAGGAAAGTACTGGGATTATGTAACGTTTCCTGAGGGGACCGGCCTTGAGCACATCTTTTTGTTTCACCCGCATAAAGACTATCAAAGCAAACCACATTTCTATCAGCATGAAAACAACGCCAGGATGATCGAAGGTGTGTGGATTGAGGGTGGCCACAAAGTAGAAGAACTGCTTCAAGCGTTGGATTTTCGGTATTGCGGAGAACTAGAAAATTCCTTTGGGGCGACTGGGAATTCTTACAGAACATCCATGGGGGACATAATCGTAACCAAGGATGTGACAGAGAACAGACCCAGGATTTTGGGGATCTCAATGAACTTGGATACAGCGGCCAAAGAGATTTTTGATCAGGGTGAAGCACACGGCATCTGGATTGATAATGTCGATCAGAAATTGAACTGCGAATAGTTAAGCTGCCCTGACTGCGCCCTTCCAGCATGTCCAATTTTGATGTTCGGGCGGCATACCTCGGCACTCTGTAACACTCTGCTCATTGTCCGGAAAATCACCAATAGTCGTCTGCTACGACGCGTCGGCCTGACCAGAACATAGTAACACAAAGAAGAGAAGCAACTGATGAAAGAATACGCTCGGAATCTGCTGATGACTGTCGCCACAGCAGGCGCCCTGATAGCCGGATCTGCGGCGTCACTAACGGCACAAGAGTTGCCGGCAACTGTGATCGCGTGGGAAGAACGTCTGGATGCACGTATTGGTGTGGTTTTGCGCGACACAGCCACGGACTGGGAGGTCACGATGCGCGCAGAAGAGCAGTTTCCGATGTCCAGCACTTTCAAAGCGCTTCTGTGTGGCGCGGTTCTGATGCGCGTTGATGCGGGCCATGAAAACCTGACGCGACGCATTCCTTATGCCGAAAGCGACCTTGTATCTTACTCCCCGGTTACCGAGCAATATCTCGAAATGGGCCTCACAATCGCGGAGCTTTGTGAGGCTACTGTCACAATCAGTGACAACACCGCCGCAAATTTGCTGCTGGCGACCATGGGGGGGCCGGAAGGTCTCACCGAAGTACTGCGCAAAATTGGAGATCGGACCACACGTCTGGATCGCTGGGAGCCATCTCTGAATGAGTCAATTCCTGGAGATCCTCGTGATACATCAACACCTGCAGCCGTTCTGAACACCCTGGAGACACTACTGTTCGGAGAGGTTCTCCAACCCGCATCTGCGGCGCAGTTGCGCCAGTGGATGATCGACGACGAAGTGGCTGATGCTCTGATCCGGGCCAATCTGCCAGAGAGTTGGGTGATTGGAGATAAGACAGGCGCGGGCGGTTATGGATCCCGCAGCATTGTCGCCTTCATCGAGCCAGACGATGGTTCGCGTTACATGGCTGCGATCTATGTCACCGAAAGCAAGGCCGATTTTTCGTTGCGTAATCAGGTGGTCGCCGAGATCGGTCAAGCTATGATCGCTGAAATTGAAGCCAGATAGATGAGTTCAATCCGGATGGCTAAATCAATCCACCTGATTGTCCTGCTTTGCACCGGCCTTGCCGCAATGTCTCAAAGTTCCAGGGCTGGGAACTCCGGGTACGATAACTGGGCCAATCAGAAGTGCTCACTCTACCGGCGCGCGGTCAACCATGCCATCAGTATTCTTGGGCCGAACGGATTGCGCTCTGACTTTTTGGAACAAAACGAGCGGTTCATCGAAGATGGCTGTCAGGAGCAGGGAAGCGTCTGTCCGCAATCAGAAAAAGAGATAGATTTTGCCAACCTTCTTACCATCATGACGATGAATGAAGGCATGGCCAGTACGTTCGTTCCCTTCGGATGTGGTGGTTAGAGAGCAGGCCCTTGGAAAAGCACAATCGTTATCACAACAAGTAATAGAAGGAGAAAACCCTTGGGGCAGAAAAGTCGCAAATTCATTCGTCGCACAGTAATCTGTCTGGCTCTCATGGCTGGCATGACGCGCGGAGCATTCGCAGATGAAGCAGTCTTTCATCCCGAATGGGGCAGCGTATTCGTGAACGCCGGAGTTGAAGGTACAATCATACTCAAGCGCGTTGGTGACACAGAACGGCATGTCTACAACCCGGAGAGGGCCGACGAAGAAAAAACTCCGGCCTCAATATTCAAAATTCCAAACGCGCTTATCGCCTACGAGAGGGCGTGTCCGCCCGGTGAAGCCGGTCTTCATGGCGGCGACGCGCTCTGTTGCGCTGGCTTTGTAGCGCAACGCGGAAGCGCTAACAAAATCACCGGACAGGCACCATTTACATAAGTGGACGCTTAAGGCACCAAATCGAAAAGCGGCAGGTGGGGGGCAGCGGACGCTCAGGTCTTAGGTCATAGGGAATGCGATTATCGAATTAAAACTGCCGGATGAAGCGGGTCGACGGACCAAAGCAGTGTGAACGGCCCTCAGCTTATGATGTTTCGAGATAATCAATGCACTCGACTGAGGAAGTCGAGAACTCGGCGGTTTCGCTCATCAATCATTTCGCTACCGTCTATTTTCCCTAATAAGCCCAACCACTTCAGCCCAGGCAGCAGGAAGGTTGCATCGTGAAAGTTCAGATGGTCAGCGCCTTCAATTGAATGATCTTCGAAGTTGCTGCTTGAAACGTTACGGAGAAAGTCGTTCCCGCCTTCATTTCGTTCGCTATAGAGCATCAAGTAGGGGACCTTGACCGGTGCTTCGATGTCGGTCCCAAATAGTCCGCCATCCAAATTCACCACCGCGACACATCGTTTATCCGTTTTACACAATTCCGTGCCGACTGCGCCACCAAGAGAAAGGCCTATAAAGGCCGCCTGGCTTTGTTCAGATCTAGTTCGTTCATTTCCATTGGGAACCGAAGACAGGATTTGGTCTAAATGATCGAGCACGAATTTTGAATCTGCGGCTCGGCGCCGGACGATTTCAGAAAGCGCTGTGTTTTCTCGAAAAACTTGCAACGACAACGCGGACCTCTCAGCCCTGGAAAGTTCATTGGCCGTCCCTAATCGTTTCAGGTTTTCAGTGGCCTTTTCCAACTCGTCAGGGGACAAGTTTTTTTGGATTGAAGCGTATTCCTTGCGTTGTTCTCCGTGTTGAACGCTGATCACGATATAGCCATGACTTGCTAACGCCTCCATGAGAAGCGTGTTTTCGGATGCAATGGATAAGAGCGCATGATTGTAGACAATGATCTTTGGGTTAGCTTCTTTCTCCGCCAGTGGCGCATCTATATAAGAACTTGTCTTCATGGCCTTCAAATATCCAGCGAAGACGCGTTCTAACGGCGAGAAGTAACTTGGATCGGAGAACTCGCTCCATACAGTATCTCGTCTGTGGCGTTCCAAAAAGGCCCTTTCCGAAGGGTACCAAAATTTTAAAAACAATGTGCGCTCGCTCTCCATATCTGTGCGGCTTTCGGTCTGAGGAACATAGGCGAGTGTTGTGCTGGTAACGCCGACACCGTGCGGACCTGTGGGCTCCGGAAGGGCACGTATCGGGAGCCCTAAAGAGAGGGCGGCCGATAGCAGAAGCGCTAGAGTTCCTAAAACATATCCTAAGCTACTGACGAACCGTCCGGACTCCCAACCAAAGAAAAATCCCAACACAATTACACCGACAACCAAGGCTGCCGGAATCAACTGCCAGCGAAAAGGAGTAACTGCGAAATGAATGACTAATAGCAAAGCAGCCAAGCCCAACATGGCCAGTGGAAAATGAGAAGGCATCCAGGAGAACGGCATAGAAAACAATGAGATAATAGTTAGAAGAATTATAGTTAGTTCAACAAGTAATGCAGTGTGCATGATATTCTTTCTTTACGGAAGTAACCGCTTGCGAATATTTGGTGACACGAGATCGGTCTTGCGTTGCATGAAGCCTCGGTCTGCGTTTGCTCTTTTGATTTTGTATTTTTCGAAGTAGTGATCAGAAATGTGTGTTTCAAGTATCCGTCCGGAGAACCCGGTCTTCATGGCGGCGACGCGCTAAGTTACGCTGCTTTTGCAGCGTAACATCACGGCATGAGTTCGTTGATGCGATTGATCTTGCGGTCGGCGATTTGTGCCAGAACCCATTTCAGCCAGGCTTGCGGCTAGATGCCGTTGAGTTTGCTTGTCTCGATCCGTGATGGCCAGACTTCAAGTATGAAACTTTCATACTCTGTGCTAGTCTGGCAGCATAAAGGAGCATCTGGATGGACAAGCGCACCATAAGCCTGCCGGACGAACACGGCGGAGCCCCATCAATTCAGGGATGACTGGCGCAGCCAGGCCGGTATCTGCATCGCAGATGTGCGCGAGCGATCGTGAGGGCGTGTCGCAATTTTCGCTGACGGACAGATTTCTCCCGTTTTGGGATCGACTTTCAGGCTTCGTTAACTTTTTCAATTCCGAAGAGCACTGCCAGCAGATCGTTTTGCTCGCGGACGCTCCATTGACCGGTAAAGTCGAAGCCCTTCCTGAGCCACAGCATAGCTTCAAACCCGGCGATGGATTTTCTGGCTGAGTTGAACGAGCGGAACCCACCGACCTTCGGCATGTTCTTCTTCACCCTGAAATGATCGCTCTCAATACCCTGTTGCAAATGCTTGGTCACATAGTGCACCGGATCCGAAGCAAGCAGGCCGCCGTCAACCGCGTCCCCAATGGCCGAAGGAAAAGTGCCGGCACCATCGGTACCGATTTTGCCCGGCGACAGCAGCGGAGCATCCTGCAACATTTTTCGAAAGAACCGCTTGGCCGCATTCAGATTGCGCTTTGCCGTGAGCAGGAAATCGACCGGATTTCCATGCTTGTCGATCGCCCGATACAGATAGCGCCATTGACCCTTGATGCGCACATAGGTCTCGTCAATGCGGATCGAACCACAATGCGGCTTGCGGAAACGCCGCAACCGTTTCTCCATCAAAGGAGCGTAGGTCAGAACCCACCGGTTGATGGTGCTGTGATCGACTTCGAAGCCTCGCTCCAGGAACATCTCCTCCAGATCCCGATAGCTCAGCGGATAACGTAAGTACCAGGACACCGCCTGGATGATCAGCCATGCCTCGAACTGTCTGCCTTTGAAGTCATCCTTCGATTGGCGTTTCAGTTTTTCAACGATGGCAGAGAGAATCATGACGCGGAACTCCAATTGCAGGAGCGCTCTTTCAACAGCCAAATCTCAAGGCGTGGTTAACGCGAAAAACTTTGCGACACGCCCGACGGGACAACCATGTCGGACCAAGCGGCGACAAATGCTGACCAGAGTTCGGGACATGCGGCGCTGACAAGCAGGTCGCCTTTCGACCCGAGTCCGTAAGGGCGACCGTCGCTCCACCGGGCACGCCCGCCGAGTTCTTCAACGATCAGCGTTCCTGCAAGATGATCCCACGGTTTCGGCGTGAAGGTCGCCTTGAGCTGCAGTCTGCCTTGAGCAAGCAATTTGTAGTCGTGGCAGGACGCGCCCGAGCTCATCACACGCGCCACACGCGGCAGGGGAGATCTGGGTTGCGCCGGAAAACAGGCGGCGATGCGGTCAAGGTCCGTGCCGGACTTCAGGAAAGACAAAGCTTGCAGCGTGTTGTCAGAACCGTACTCTACAACACCTTCGCCAGCAGCCCCGACAATCATTGTGCCGCTCACAGCGTCGTAGATCAGCC
Source organism: Roseibium sp. AWQ4_290 (assembly GCF_056160985.1). Lineage (NCBI taxonomy): Bacteria > Pseudomonadati > Pseudomonadota > Alphaproteobacteria > Hyphomicrobiales > Stappiaceae > Roseibium > Roseibium sp. AWQ4_290. The sequence goes on along the minus strand of NZ_JBSWYG010000039.1, from coordinate 11,286 downwards.
CGAGAACCGGAACTCCGTTCCTGACAAAGGCGATCAAGGTGCCAAATACGGCTGTTCCGGCCGCAAAGTTCCAGGTCCCATCCAAAGGGTCGATCACGATGACAAACGGCGCTGCCGCAGCGCAAGCCTCCAGACGCGGGTCGGCTGCAGCCGCCTCTTCGCCAAGCACCAAAGCGTCGGGCCAACGCACTCTCATGTACTCGGACAGCCGGTGTTCGATCAGCCGGTCAACCTCCGTCACCGGATCGAGCGCAGCACTTTTCACCTCGATATCGGCTTGCCCGAGTTTTCGGAAACGAGGAAGCGCGATGTCCTGCGCGGCTGCCCGCACCTGCTGCACGAGTTCCGCGAGTTGATCGCCTGCTAAAGAGAGCATTCTGTTATTCTTTCCAAAGCCGATGAAGGGGGCATGCGATCAGGACAGCGCCTTTGCAGTATCTGTCGTGAGGGCCTGAGCTTCGACCGGGCCGAGATAGCGTCCCGTGTCAATGTCAAACTTGTACTGGGTCAGCGCCCCATCCTCGCTCACGGACAATATGCCCGTGTCAAAACACATCCGCGTCGTAAACACGTGCAGCGCCCCGTTGAGATCCAGCTGCACTTCCGGGTTGCCTTTACCGATTGGTGTTGCAATGGCATGCTCGCCTGACGGCGCAGTGATTTTCAGGCCGCCTTCGTTTGTGATCTGCGTTGCATAAAGAAGCGCACCGCCTGGCGCCCTGTGCTCGAAGGTTTCGCCCCTGCCGAGAAAGCGCTCAGACCCCTTCACCTTGCGCCAACCCACCTTGTTCCGGTCCAGCCGGCCATCGTCGCCATAATAGTAGTGCGGGATCGGAGCGCCGTAGCGCGTGCCTGCGGGGTGGATGTGCACATGTGGCGGTGCGTCTGTGTGCCCATGGGGATTGTTGGTGTCGAAGCCCATGATGTTCAGCGGTCCGAGCTTTGACAGCCCGACAGTCCGGTCCAGTCCGAGCGCCAGGGCCGCCTTGCGCAGCGCGAATTCCATGGCGAGCGTAACCCGGGTCGCTTCCTCCGGCAGCCCGCCCGCGTAGGCCCCGGCAGCCCGCAGCGGGTCCGGAAGATTGACGTAGAGCTGCAAGCCTGGCTGGGTGATGTAACCAATGACTTCTGCACCCGTCAGGCAGTCCTGATCACCGGTTGTCAGATACACTGTGATTTCGTCGCCGATACACTGGAACGGCTGATCGCATTTGCCAACCAGAACACGGCGCACCGGATGATGGAGCTTGAAGGTCAGGGCCAGGCGCTCTCGTTGGGGCACGCATAAGGCCAGAAGGGTCTCGCGGGGATTGTCGACGCTATGCACGGAGCAGGGCATCATGAAGACCCGCTGATCCGTATCGAGCAACGTTACCGCCGGGCGTGAGTCTGCCCGCGCCACAAGGGGCGATGCCTTCATGAATTTCATATTCACCCAAAGATCCATGCGCTACCCCTTTTTCAACAGACCAAGAGTGGATATGCCAAATTTAATTTATGTTTGCAACTTAATTGTTTTCCATGGCCATCCGCCGCATGGCAGCCTATGCTCTGCTTTCAACCAAGCACCAGCAAAGGCCTTTCCAATTGATGCACGCTCCCTTGCAGTTGAACCGAAGCCAGCGCCGCGTGCTGGAGCTGATCCGGCGCCGCGGCCCGGTTTCGCGCGTTGAACTGGCCGAGCCGACCAACCTGACCGCCGGCGCGATCTCGCGCCATTGCCGCGAGCTGCTTCTGACAGGTCTGATAGAAGAACAGGAACGCCGGTTCGGCGGACGCGGACAACCGGCCGTTCCGCTCGTTATTTCGAAGGAAGGTGGGTTTTCGATCGGAATCTCCGTGTCGTTCCAGCGGGTGGAGATGGTGGCGATTGATTACGCCGGCGGCATCCTGGCGCATGTGGTGGAGGTTCTTCCGGAGGAAGACACACAGGCCCTTCTTGCCGTTCTGGAAACAGCGACTGCAAGACTGAACGAGGCACTTGCCGGGATCTCCTTGCGGATAGTTGGTGTCGGGCTTGCAATCAGCGGTGCGCCCGCGCGTGACGGCATGCGTATGGCGAAAGTCGCCGACTTTATGGCTTGGCTACACATGGATGCTTTGAAGGAATGGGTGCAGCGCATATGGCAGGTTCCCTTGCTTATGGGGAACAATGCGAAGATGGCGGCCCTATCGGAGTATCACGCGGCCGATAACCCGGACCTGCGCTACCTTGTCGGCGTCAATATCGGCTATGGCATGGGCTGCGGCGTGGTGCAGGACGGTAAGCTGTTCAGCGGTGTCGAAGGCCGCGCCGGGGCAGTCAGCGCCCTTTATCCGAAAGGGTTGCCGCGGCCGACAGCACGCGACCTCATCGTTACGTTGCAGAGTTGCGGCCGTGATGTGTCGGTGGTCGAGGATCTGGAGCAATTCCGGGTCGAGGACGACCCTGTGGTGTCGGCCTGGGTCGAGCGCGTCGCCACCCAGCTTTCGCCGCTGTTGTCGACAATCTGGCTGCTGCTTGGCCCCGAAGAAGTGGTCGTGACCGGCCATCTTCCGCAGCACATCGCTGGAGCACTGTCGGCACAGCTAGCCGATGGGTTGAACAACTGGCACACGGAAAGCTCTTTGCCTGTTCCACGTATTTTGCCCGCGCGCCTAGGGCGCCTTTCCATTGTCGTCGGAGCGGCTTGGCTACCGATCCTGCGCGAAGGGACAACCGGCGAGCTTGACGAGTTTGAACTGTCATAAAAGCTTAAATTGAGATTATAAACTTTATCGGTCATTTTGACATCGCGCGCTTCCAGCGCCGCCGCAGAACGCACTTTTCAATCTGCTCCACGACCGAGGTTAATCTGATGACCATCTCAATTACTCGTCGCGTCTTCGTCGCATGCGCTACAGCCACGCTGCTGCTGGCCTCGACGTCCGCCTATGCCTATCAAGAAGCACCCATGCTGGCCAAACGCGTTGCGGCCGGTGAACTCCCGCCCGTTGAAGAACGTCTTCCAGCCAATCCCCGCGTTATCGAACCGGTCAACGAGATCGGAACCTATGGCGGCACCTGGCGCCGAGGCTTCAGTGGCAGATCGGATGATCGGGGCCCGCAAAAGCTCATGGAACCGCGCATCGTGCGCTTCGTGCAGTCGGAGCCGGGCAAGTTCGAGCTGGTCAACAACTGGGTGGACGAGATTCAGGTCAACGACAACTCGACCGAGTTCACCTTCAAGATCCGCGATGGCTTGCGCTGGTCGGACGGGCAACCTGCCACAACCGAAGATGTCCAGTTCTATTTCGACGTGATCTCGTCGGAGATCGGTGCAGACAATGGCCGCTATCCCGGGACGCTTGTGTCCGGCGGCGAACGCGGCATCCTGACAATTCAGGACGAGCTGACTTTTTCTGTGGCCTTCAGCGCCCCGCACCCGCTTTTCCTGCAGCGTCTGGGCCGCGACTACACCTGGATGATTTTTCCCAAGCATTACATGGCGCAGTTCACGCCGATGTACGCGTCCCAGGAAGACCTGGCGAAGCGGGCTGCCGAATTCGGCGTCGAGACCTACATGGATCTCTGGGGACGCCGCGGCGTCATGCAGAGTTTCTGGCTGAACCCGGATGTTCCGACCCTGGCCCCATGGACCATCACCACCCCGCCGGATGGCGAAGTGGCGATCTTTACCCGCAACCCCTACTATCACGCTGTCGATACCGCCGGCAATCAGCTGCCTTACATCGACAAAATCCGTCACGATTTGTTTCAGGACAAAGAAACCCTCAACCTTTGGATCGCGCAGGGGCGCATTGATCTTCAAGGCCGTCATGTGCAGGTGAACAGTTATCCGTTTTATGTGGAAAATGCTGAGGCCGGAAACTACCGGGTCGCCCAGTGGAAACAATTAATTGTGGAAACGCTCTGGCCCAATCAGACCACGCGCGACCCCGTGCTGGCAGAACTTTTCCAGAACCCTGAGTTTCGCGAAGCTATCAACATCGCCATCGACCGCGACACCATCAACGAAATCAGCTATGCCGGTTTCGGGGAAGCCATGCAGGCAGGTCCTGGACGCGGCTCACAGATCTTCTCCGAAGATCTGCTGACCAAATGGCGAGAGTTCGATCCGGAGCGCGCAAACGCCCTGCTGGACGGTCTAGGACTGGACCAGCGTGATGCGGACAACTACCGTTTGCGCAAGGACGGCAAGCGTCTTTCGGTCACGATCACAACGCCCACCCAATTCGATGTCGAGCCGCTGGAACTTGTTTCAGCCGATTGGGAAGCCATCGGTATCGAAGTTGAGATCGAAGCAATCGAGCGTTCGCTCTATCTGGACAGGATGGCCGCCAACGAAGTTGAAGTCGGCCGGTGGGGCATGGGCCGCAGCGCCAACATCCTGATCGCCCCCGGTGCCTATGGAAACACTCTGGACGACAGTCCCTGGTCTCTCGGCTGGCGGGCTTATCGCGCCGAACCGGAAAGCCCAATCGCCGTCGCGCCGCCTGAAGGGCACATGCTCTATGACGTATGGGACCTTCTGGACCGGGCGAGCGTGGCCGGTTCGCAGGCTGAAGCCTTTGAACTCGGGCAACAGGTCTTGGAACTGCATGCCAAAGAACCCAACTGGGTCGGGTTGGTGGGGGGATATCCTTATCTCTTCATCGTATCTGACCGCGTGGGCAACTTCCCGGAGGGCTATATCCGCGACGACCTGACGCGTGATCTGGGCATTATCCCGACCGAGCAGCTCTTCATCCGCCAGTGATCTTGGTGTGTTGATTTCAACCTCCTGAAAAAAGACGGCAGACACCCCGGCAAGGGTGCCTGCCGCGAAGTGGATCGCCATGCTCACCTATATCGCTCAACGCCTTCTCTGGTTTATCCCGACTCTCTTCGCTGTTTCGGTCGTGTCCTTTGCGATCATTCAGTTGCCACCAGGTGACTATATCACCACACTGGCCGGTCAGTTGGCCGCGGAAGGCGAAGCCAGTCCGGAAGCTCTGGAAGCGCTCGATCGGCTTCGGGAACGGTTCGGGCTCGACCAGCCGTTCTACGTCCAGTACGGCAAATGGATCTGGGCGATCCTCAGCCGAGGCGACTTTGGCTATTCCTTTGAATGGCGGACCGATGTCGGGGGGCTTATCGGCGAGTATATGATGCTGACGGTCGTGGTGACCGGTGCCACGTTGCTGACGACCTGGATGATCGCCCTGCCTATCGGAATCTATTCCGCCGTGCGGCCTTACTCTGCCCTGGACTACATCGCCACGGTCTTCGGTTTTATCGGCAAGGCAACACCAAATTTTCTGCTGGCGCTGATCCTGATGTGGGGTGCGTTTTCCTGGTTCGGAGCCGACGTGACCGGTCTGTTTTCTCCCGAGTTCACCGATGCGTCCTGGAGCCTCGCCAAGGCCTGGGACCTGGTCAAGCACTTGTGGGTCCCGTTGATCGTGCTTGGCACATCCGGAGCTGCCAGTCTGATCCGCACAATGCGCGCCAATGTGCTGGACGAACTTAACAAGCCCTATGTCGAGGCGGCCCGGGCGCAGGGCCTGTCTGAAATGCGCGTCATCCTGCGCTATCCCGTGCGCGTTGCACTGAATCCGTTTCTGTCAGCCATCGGCGGCACCCTGCCGGACCTTTTTTCCGGGTCGGTCGTCACCGCCGTCGTTCTGAACCTGCCCCTTGCAGGGCCGATGCTGCTCAGGGCGCTTACGTCTCAGGACATGTATCTGGCCGGCAGCTTCATCTTCCTACTCAGCGTGCTGACGCTCGTCGGGACGTTGATATCGGACATTCTGCTGGCGGTGGTCGATCCCCGCATTCGCTTCGACAAGGGGTAAGTCAAGAACATGCTTAGAGTTTTAACCGGAGGCGGGCCGAAAAACGCCAGAGACTATGCCAGCGCCAGTGCCCGGCAACTCGCCTGGTGGAAATTTCGCCGTCACAAACTGGCGCTCATCAGCCTCTGGATTGTCATCGCATTTTACGCCATCGCGGCGTTCGCTGAATTCTTCTCGCCGTACAATCCGACCGATCTGCACCGCCGGCATGCGCTCGTACCGCCGCAGACCATCCATATTTTCACCGCAGATGGACACCTGACCTTGCCGTTCGTCTATGCACTCAAACGCACCCGCGACCCGCAAACCCGGCGTCTTGCCTATACAGAAGACCGGTCAAATGCCTATTCGATCCGTCTGCTGGCGCCGTCTGCGCCCTACAAGCTCATGGGGATCATTCCATTGTCCGTGCGCCTCATCGGTCTTGATGCGAAGCCGGGAGACCGGAACGCAACCCTGTTTCTTCTGGGCACCGACCGCCTTGGCCGCGACATGCTGAGCCGACTGATTGAAGGGGCTCGCATTTCGCTTTCCATCGGCCTTGTTGGGGTCGCCTTGTCGTTTGTGCTTGGCATCATTCTCGGCGGACTGTCGGGCTATTACGGCGGCTGGGTCGACACGGTCGTGCAGCGAACCATCGACTTCCTTCAGTCCCTGCCGACGATACCGCTCTGGATGGGACTTGCCGCCGCACTGCCGCGCGGGCTTGACCCGCTGACCGTTTACTTCATGATCACCATCATCCTCTCGATCATTGGCTGGACCGGCATCGCGCGCGTTGTCCGCGGGCGTTTTCTGGCCCTGCGCGAGGAAGATTTCGTGATGGCCGCGCGCTATTCCGGGGCCTCCGAAATGCGTGTGATCCTGCTGCATATGGCGCCTGCCTTTACCAGCCACATCATCGCGTCCCTTACGTTGTCCATCCCCGAGATGATCCTGGCCGAAACAGCGCTGAGTTTCCTCGGACTGGGCCTGCAAGCGCCAGCGGTCAGCTGGGGTGTCCTGATGAAGGACGCGCAGTCGTTGCTGGCCATCACACAGGCGCCCTGGCTGCTGCTGCCGGGCCTCCTGACTGTGATCACCGTGCTGGCTTTTAATTTCCTAGGCGATGGTCTGCGAGATGCCGCCGACCCTTACGGACGGGTCTGAAATGACGCTGCTAAGTATCGAAAATCTGTCGGTCGGCTTTGCTATAGGCGAGACGCTGGTGAACACGCTTCTCGACGTTTCTCTGCGCATCAGTGCTGGGGAAACCCTGGGTATTGTCGGAGAGTCCGGCAGCGGCAAGTCCCTGACGGCTCGTGCCGTCATGGGCCTGTTGCCACCGGCAGCGCGTGTCTCGAGCGGACGCATCCGCTTTCAGGGCGAAGAAGAAGACGCTGTCGAAATTACGGGCTTGCCGGCGAACGGCCGGCGCATCCGCAGCCTTCGAGCCCGCCAGATTGCAATGATCTTTCAAGAACCAATGGCTAGCTTGAGCCCGGTGCATACAATCGCGGAGCAGATCGAGACACCGCTGCGTGAGCACTTTCGTCTGTCGACGCGGGCTGCCCGTGGAGAAGCTCTGGACTGGCTGGCCCGTGTCGGCATGCCGGCACCCCGGGACGTTGCGACGCAATATCCGCACCAGATCTCAGGGGGCATGCGGCAGCGGGCAATGATTGCGATCGCGCTCTCCTGCCAGCCAAAACTCCTGATCTGCGATGAACCGACGACCGCGCTGGATGTGACGACCGAAGCCCAGATCGTCGGGCTTTTGTCGCAACTGCAGACGGACCTGGGCATGGCCATGATTTTCATCTCACACAATGTCGCGCTTGTGTCCGAGGTCGCGGAGCGGGTTGCCGTCATGTATCTGGGTCAAATCGTGGAAAACGGTTCCGCGTCGACTGTTTTCGGCTCTGCGCAGCACCCCTACACCAGGGGGCTCTTGCAATCGATTCCAGGCCTCTCCGAGCCAGGAACCCGATTGTCCACGCTGGAAGGGTCGGTTCCCGATGCATTCCACCGGCCGCCCGGCTGTGCCTTCCATCCCCGTTGCCCCGAACGTTTGCGCAATGGCTGCGACATACGCCCGCCCGAACTCCGTAAGGTCAATGAGACAGAAACACGGTGCCATCTCTATGACTGACCATCTGCTGCGCGTGACCAAACTTGAAAAACACTTCCCGTTGCGCAAGGGAGTGTTTCGCCGCAAGGTCGGTGAAGTCCAGGCTGTTTCCGGCATAGACATGACGATCCGCTCCGGAGAAACGGTTGCCCTTGTCGGCGAGTCCGGATGCGGAAAATCAACCACTGCACGTCTGCTGATGGCGGCTTTCCCGCCCAGCTCGGGCGCGATCACCTTGCACCGTGACGACGGTCCCCTTTCCGTTCATGCCTTGCGGGGCGCGGCACGCAGACAGCTTTGGCGGGATGTGCAGCTGATTTTCCAGGATCCTTACACATCTTTGAACCCGCGCATGACCGTGCGCCAGATCCTCGCGGAACCGCTGCGCAACTTCGGAATCGCCACCGGAGCCACGGCTGACGACCGCATTGCGGACATGCTGGAACAGGTCGGCCTCGGCGCGTCGGCCATGAACCGGTATCCTCATGCATTTTCCGGCGGTCAGCGCCAGAGGATCGGAATTGCACGGGCGCTTGTTGTCGGTCCCAGGCTCGTGATTGGTGATGAGCCGGTCTCAGCGCTGGACGTGTCGGTGGGTGCACAGATCATCAATCTTTTCGCGGACCTGAAAACCCGCCTGGGCCTGACCTACCTTTTGATTACCCATGACCTTTCTCTGGTGCGCCACAGCAGCGACCGTGCCCTTGTGATGTACCAGGGGCGGATTGTCGAAGAGGCTCCAGCCGAAGTGCTCTTTCAAGAGCCGAAGCATCCCTATACGCAAGCCCTGTTGGCTGCGGCCCCCAAACTCCGCACACACAAGCAGCCACCGCGGATACCGCCGGACATTCCGCCGTCAACACAAGTCCCGCAGGAACGGGGCTCGTCCAACGGCTGCGTCTATGCGCAGCGCTGTCCCGTAGCCACTGATATTTGCCGAATCACACCGCCGCCTCGCGTCCTGCTTCCGTCCGACAGAGCTGTGGCGTGCCATTCCGTTTCGGCACATAACCAAACGAGTCCCGCCACATGTTTGTAAACACAGAGCTTCTCGATCAAATCGGCACCTCGTGCCCGGCCCGCGCATCCTGGCGACCGTTTCCGGATATTGCTGACCGCGACGGATGGCAGGCTGTGAAATCGGACGCCCGCCTGGGGGCGTCCATCACGGCCATTCTCGCCTGCGCCAATAAGGTACCAGAGGGCGCTCCCGAACAGATTACGGGCACGCTTTATATGGACTTCATGCGCACCGGCGGGCGTTCCGCCTATGAGAGTGTCCTTTTTCAGCGGCGCGCCGAACTGTCCCACCTGGTGATTGCCGAGTGCCTGATCAACGACGGGCGTTTTCTGGACCGCATTATTGACAACATCTGGGCCACCCTCGGCGAAGTCTATTGGTGCGTCCCTGCGCACAATTTTGCCGGAACACATGAAATGGTGCTCTACAAGGCTGAAAATCCCTGGAGGGCGGACGACCCGCTTCCCGTGCCTGGGGATGACTATCTCGACCTTTTCCATTGCGAAACGGCCGCCATTCTCGCCGAAGCCTGCTACCTGCTCAAACCGTTGCTGACAAGAGAAGTTCCCTCTCTCTACCACCTCGTGAACGGTGAGGTCGAGCGGCGGACACTGGCAAAGTTCGAGGGCCCCGGCCGTTATGGCTGGTTTCAAGGCAAGAACAACTGGACGCCATGGTGCGCCCACAATCTACTGCTGGCTGCGAGCTATATTTTTGACGACACCAGCCGTTTGGCCAGTTTTGCAACCAAACTCTTTACGCCGATGCAGTGTTTCTACGATCTGCTCGGTGACAGCGGCAGCTGCATTGAAGGGCCGGCCTACTGGAATGTCAGCGCGGCACGTCTAATGGGTTTCATTGACCTGACGGAATCCCGTTTCGGTGCGGATCTCCAAGCTGACCGGAACCAGAAGTTCCGCGCATTTGGGACCCATCTGGAAAAACTCCATATCGGCGGCGATAAATTCGTCAACTTCGCCGACGGCAGTCCAGCCATCAGTCTGGACCACGGTCTGTTGAGCCGCTACGCCGGACGGATCGGCTCGCAGCATCTGGCCAATCTCATCTGGCAGGATGTGGACCGCGTCGCCGAAATCAAGTTGCAACGCGCGGCGTCAGGTCAAGGCTTCAGCAACCCGAACCGTCAGATCCTCATTCATCTGACGCGGCTGCTTTTCTGGACGCCTGACATCCAAGGGGGCGGCAACGACAAATACCAGAAAAGTATCTGGCTGGACGATATGGAAGTCATGCTGGCGCGCGGCAGCGATGAGGCTGACAAGGGCCTGACCTTAAGCTGCATTGCAGGCTCGAACGACCTCGCGCTCAATCATCACTCTCACAACGATGTCGGCCATTTCAGCCTCTACTGCGACGGTGAGCCGGTTATAATTGACTTGGGGCGCGGCAGCTACAGCAAGGCCACCTTCAGCAATGCACGGTATGAAAAGTGGTTCATCAACTCCTCCGGCCATAATGTGCCGCAGATCAACGGGCTGCTGCAACGCCATGGTGCTGGGGCCATGGCTGTAGGTACCGAATACAATTTCGATGGCAGGACAAGTGAATTGCGGTTCGATACCGCCCGAGCTTACTTCGACAAAGCTGGAAGCAACAGGATTGAGAGGACAATCAGCTTCGATCATGAAAAGGCACATCTCCAGATCGCAGATCAGATCTCGCTGACCGACGAGCTTACCAGCTACGTCCTGCCGATCCATGTGTCCGACCGGGAGATCACCGTCACGGGCCTGGACACATGTAGCCTCACAGCGGGCCAATCAAAATTGTTGCTGAAAACGGAAAATCTTTCCATTGAAAGGGTAGAGCCCGTTGTGCTGACTGATCCAGTTCTTCGTGACACATGGGGCAATCGGGTTTTCCGCATTGTTTTGACAGGTCAAGATTTGGCGGCCGGACGGTTTTTGCTGTCCATTACACTTGATACATTTAAGTCTTAAACTCGAATTTCTTCTGACCCAGCGCCTTGAACGGCCCGGTTCTAGGATCCCAGCTTTCCGCCCTTTCAGATACTACAAAGGCGGCCCTATTGGACGGTTTTTTGGATTTGGTTGCGGGCTCAGGATTCGAAGGTTTTTTCCTCGTTGGGTCGGGGTTTGCTCTTTTTGATGGGGCCCCCGGTCCTGTTAAGATCTGTATCGGTTACCAACAAACAGCCCGGCACGCAGCCTTGTTGTTTTGTTGGTTTCGGGCTCATTCTTTTAAGGTGTCCGCCCGGTGAAGCCGGTCTTCATGGCGGCGCCGCGCTCTGTTACGCTGCTTTTGCAGCGTAACACCAAGGCATGAGTTCGTTGATGCGATTGATCTTGTGGTCGGC
>NZ_JBSWYG010000038.1:0-23030 GCF_056160985.1 Roseibium sp. AWQ4_290 | reverse complement strand
TGCACTGGGAAGAACCGCTTGCGCGCAGATCTCCCGCTTCTCCTCATCAGACCAGCTCCGCCGCTTTCTTCGCTTACTCATTAAGGGCCCTTAAATGTCCATTTAATTAAGTGGACACTTAAGGCGCAAAATCGAAAAGCGGGAGGTGGGGTTCAGCGGACGCTCACGGTGATACTTCATCCTTCACATAATTGATCCGCGTCAGCAGCTGCTCATGACTGGATCTCATCGTTTTGAAATCCTCGGCGCTGATCACTTTGTCCCTCGCGTTTCAACGACCGGTACGACAGACGCTTCATTAGGATGCGGGATAGATCGGTGAGGTCTGTCGGTCTCCCCAAAACAGCATCGTAATGTGCACGCCAGTTGGGGTTAACAGCCAGGAAACTGAAAGAGCGGCGAATAAACGAAATCATCTGAAGAAATGTGACAACGAGCGGCTGATTGGCTGCCCACGGCTATCAACTCTCCGTGGCGGAAGAGAATTTCGGCAAGCTTAGAGATCGTTCAAGACAATTGCATGAGCAATTCAGCCGTTTCTGGCATACTCTGCAAACTTAATGACCGCTTTCGCTGGAAAAATGTTGGGAGCCTTTCGCTAGCCGACGAAGGCTCTGTCCGCACAGCTGTCGTATGTTCATTCTGCAGCAAACGACCGCTCTCCGCCCATCCTGTGAATTTGCTGCGCCTTAAATGAATGTCCGCTCTCGGGGGCAACTTTCAATGCGGCGCTTGACCGAAATTGCGGCGCTTTGCTGTCGTTCATTCATTGTGCAGCGAAAGTCGAGTTTGAGCCCAAGTTGGACCTTCGGTGCTTTGCACTCAACGACTCTTTAGGGCGGGAACCGGACTTTCGCTGCGGGTGCGAACCGGCAGAGCAGCTTCGGCAGAGCAGACATCCAGTTGCCATTCGCTCACCAACAATCAGTCTCCTATTCAGCGGGTGCGAACCGGTGAAAGACCTCTTCAGGAAAGCGGACACTCACTGCGGTTTGTTTTGATGATCCCTGCGCGAGCAGGGCAGACTTTGGCGAAGATTAACAATGCCTAAAGTTGTTGTCGGACGTAGGATTAAGGTGCTTTTGCAAACAGTGCGCGTTGGTCAATTCGACCTTGGCGAACAAGATACAAGTCGGTGGAGACTAGACGGGGGAAATCGATGTCCTCAAACCTCCGAGATGACCGGCGTGCCGTGTAGATGAAGCGCTTCTTCGGCACAGTCCAGCATAAAGCCCGCGACAGTGCTGCGGCGGATCATCATGCCGTGTTTTGGTTGTTTGGCTGTGCCGACAACCAGTGATTTGTCTTTGGTCCCATTGGAAAGGCCCGTCGGGCGCACCAAGGTCCAATCCAGATCGGATGCGCGGAAGGCCTCTTCGGCAGAGTTGTGATCGGCAAAGGCGACACCAAGGTTCGTGCGCTTGATCAGCAATCGCATGATCCAAGGCGTGTCGGCAATGCTGTTGCCAACACCGATGGAAGAGAGAAAGACGACCCGTTTGACGCCTGAGGCGATGATGTTCATGGCGGCTTGGGTCAGGATTTTCTCATCCGTCAGCGGCTTGGCCCAGGGTGCGTCGGACGTCCGAGGGTTGTTCAAGGCACATAGAATGGCACCACAGCCCTGCGCCGCAGCCTTGACGTCATTGGCTTGCGTCGGAGTGCCCTGAATAACCGTCAGGCCATCCCGCGCGGGAAGGCTGCTGGCGTTGCGCACAAGGCCGATCATGTGATGGCCGCGCGCCAATCCCTGCTCAACAATATGCGTGCCGGTGCGTCCATTCGCGCCGAGAACAAGAAGCTTCATCTGGTGTCCTTTGTATCGTGGTGGTGTGCGATCAGGCTGGCAAAGCGCGCCTGTCTTCCTGATCCTGAAGCGTCCGCCAGAGGACTTTGCCAGCGCCGGATTTGGGCAGGCTTTCGACAATTTCCAGTACGCGGGGCACCTTAAAGGCCGCCATGTGGGACTGCGCCCATTTGGCAAGCTCATCCGCCGCAAGCGTCATGCCTGGCCGCAGGACCGCGACCGCTTTGACCGTCTCGCCCCGGTAGTCATCCTTGGCGCTGATCACGCACACCTCGGCAATGGCGGGGTGGTGGTAGAGGCGCGCCTCAACTTCGGTTGGCCAGACCTTGTAGCCCGAAACGTTGATCATGCGTTTGAGCCGGTCCACGATATAAATGTTGCCCGCCGCATCCAAGCGCGCCAGATCACCGGTTCTGAGGAAACGCTGGCCTTCCAAGTCGATGAAGGTTTCGGCGTCTGCCTCTTCGTTGTTCCAATACGACAGCATGATCTGCGGCCCGCTGACGACCACTTCGCCGAGATCACCAAGGGTGACCGGTTTTTGCGTGTCAGGGTCCAGCAGATGCACTTCTGTGTTCATCGTTGGAATGCCGACACAGCCAGCTTGGGGGGCATGGGGGGGATTGTTCGAGATCGGCCCCATGGTTTCGGACATTCCGTAGACTTCGACAAATTCGAGGCCCGTCAAATCATGAAGCCGCGCGGCGATGGCTTCGGGCATGGCGCTGCCGCCGCCGAAAATGAGACGCATGCTTTGAAGGTCACGTGCCTCAAGACCTTCTGTGTTCAGCAGGTCGATAACGGCTGTTGGCACAGTGCTCCAGGTGGTGACTTTGTGCTGGGCAATCAGGCGTGCCGCGGCTTTGCGGTCCCACCGAGACAGGATGACCACGGTCGCGGCCGTGGAAATCGAGACGTTCATGCCACCTTGCATGCCGACAATATGGAACATGGGCGTGACGCCCAGATGGACCTCGCTGCCGTCATGGCCGAACCATGCGGCGATACAATCCACCCCGTGCAGGCACGTGCGGTGCGTATGAACACAGCCTTTGCCGCGCCCGGTTGAGCCTGACGTGTAGGGCAAAATGCAAACGTCATCCGGTGTCAGCTTGGGTGGATCGAAGGGCAAATCGGCGGCCATGGCATCTGCCCAAGCCACAACGCCCTTAAGCGGCGCGGCGCGAGGCGCTGCGACGGTGTCAGGCAATGCGACAGTGCATGTCGGGGGCAGTTCTGATGCGTAATGGGCACAGATCACATGCTCCAACACGCCCGCGGCCATCAATGGCTGAAGTTGACCTATGACATCTTGCGCGGTCAGCATCGTGCGGATGCCGGCGTCCTCGCATACATAAGCAACTTCATCGCTGCGATACATCGGGTTCATCGGCACAACAACGCCGCCCGCGCGGATCACGCCATAGAAGGCCACGACAAATTGCGGGGCGTTTTGCATGTAAAGGCCGACCCGGTCGCCTTTTGTCACGCCGCAAACGGTCTGCAGATAGGAGGCCATCCGGGTGACTTCACCGTCAAGCTCGGCATAAGTCTTTTCTGCGCCGTAATAGATCAGGGCGGTCTTTTCGGGCCAATCTGCCGCCGCCTTGCGCAAGTTGCCGTCCAGCGTGCGCGTGATGGGCGGCAAATGTGTTGGCGCTCCGGGTGGCCAATGGTCGTATGTTCTGTGTGACATGCGCTCCCTCCAAAATAATGCGCGGCGGCCGGCCCATCGGGCCAGACCGCATGCTGTCTGACCCGCTCTAGCGAATTACGCGCGACAGTGTCTCACGGCTGATCATCAGGCCGACATAGCCGTTGAATGTCGGCACAAGGACGGCAGCCCCGGCGCCGAGGATATAACCGTGGCCTCGGTCGATGTAGTATTGCGGGATCACATCCAACGCGTACCAGAGCGCATGGCCCCAAAGCAGGATCGCGGGCGCGAAGGCAAAGTTCACCGCAAAGACCATCACCTCGCGCCAGAGGTTCGCCTTGCCCCGGCGATCGAAGTAGATAGCCAGTAGGGTGAAGCCCAAGAGCGACACGCCCGAGACCAGGTAGAACCCACCGCCCGAGGTGACGGCCATACTCGGTTCACCCAATTGGACGCCCCAGACCATCTGCTGCAGCCCTGCCAAAAACCCGCTGACATAGAAGACCATGCGCAGGGTCCGGGCGTGCTCATTTCGGATCATCAGCCAGATGCCGGATAGGATAGCCGCAGAAATCGCGACGCCGAAGCCCGCCGTTTGCAGCGACTTGCCAGCATAAAGCGCGGCGTCTGCCGCAAGGGTGGTCGCAGGCACGATGCCGCTGATGACCGTCCAGTTGCCCAGACCCGGCCAGACGACATACATCGACACGGTGCTGAGCACCACCGCCGCCGCGACAAGGCTCAGGGCCACTTTCAGGCCCACGGGCTGCGGCGCGAAGTGCACCGGCGTGCTGCGCAGAGGCGACGCCGCGCGGTTCCACGCGAACAGCACATAGCCGATCAAGAGGCACTGCCAGAAGGTCAGGATGTTGACGAGGTTGTTCACCTCGCCCTGCGTCAGATGCGGATAGATCGCCCCAAACACGGCCCAGTCATAGCGCTGGATCGGCGCGTTGAGAAATGACACGAAGGTAAAAAGTTGAAACCCGAGGTGCAGCGCGAAGTTGCGTTTGATGATGAAGTAGATCGCCAAAACCTGCGCGATGATCGTGCTGAGCGCGAGGAACCACAGCTGGATGTGAAACGCGTAGCCTTGATAGGTGTTCTCAACGCCTGCATTCACCATGTGATAGATCGCGGCGAAACTCATCGTGAAGAGGCTCACGATATAAAGCCCGCCAATCACCCGATGCGCCTTGCGGTGTTTCTTGCGAAAAGACGGCGTGAATTGAAAGATGCCGAGGATCAGCAGCGCGCCTCCAAGCACTATATGCAGGCTCAGAACCGATTTCTCGATCGGCTCCATCGCAGTGTAATACTTGATCTGGTCGGAATTGCCGTTGCTGCCGAACCCGAAATAGGTGCCTGTCACCATCGCGGTGAGGTTATTCCAAAGCGGATAGGCCTCCAGCGCCTCCTCGGCGACCTCAGCATAAGGAACGCCCTGATTGCCAGCGGCTTCCACATCATCAAATATCTGGAAATGCGCCGGGTCGTAGTTTTGCGGCAGCAATTTATAGCCTGAATCCCAAACCAAGAAGCTGTAGAACACCAAAAGCAGGCTGAACGCGCCCCAGAGAAGGGTCTTCCTGGACAAGCTGCGCTTGGCTTTGAGAGGAGGATCAATCGTTCGCACCGTCATGTCATCGCTCCCTTGCGAGATGTGAAATCCAGGCAGCGTGCAGGCCACGCTGCCCGACATGTGTGGGCGTTACTGGCCGAAGCGCGTTATGGGGATGATAGCGTTCAGCCAAAAGCGATCGCCGCCGCCGGAATTCCGCGCGCTCAGGTCTTTGCTGTACATGGCGTTGAAATTCATTGGACCGACTTGTTTGGACACCGAAAGACCAAGGCCGCTCTGTGACGCATCGCCTGCCACAAGTCCGCCATAGGCCCCGTCGGGGTTCTCATCGCTGGTGACTTGCTCACGCAGATATCCGACCGCGCCAAAGCTCCAGCCATTGCCGACGTCTTTCATGACCGTCAGGTTCAGATTGACCTCATCGCCGGATTTGTACCCGTTGTCCTCGTTCTCGAAGTTGGAAAAGTAGATCAGATGCGCTGACGCATTCCAGCCATCGCGCAGATAGCTGACCCCGACGCTGGGCGAAATGGACCAGAAGTTCTGGCCGGGGTTCACAAGGCGCGTTGCATCCCAGTCGCCGGGCGTGAAGACGCTGAGGCCAGCATTGACAAAAATCCCCGGAGCGGTTTGCCATGAGACATCAATCGGCCGAATTTCGATGCTGCCCCATCCAGAACTGGATCCGTTGGCCGGTCCAAACGGGGTGGGGACATTTTCGCCCTCAATATCAATGAACGGAAAGGACAAAAATGCGCGATACTGCCCGCCAAGCACTTCGTTTCCGGGAACAATTGCAAATTGCAGCACAGTGTCCCGGATCGTGATGTCTGTAGATGTCTCGTCTCCGTTGTCATCGAAGTCTGTTAGAAAAGACAGTCCGGATCGGCTGCTGAACGTGATGCCTGTGGCGGGGGCGGGGGCAGCGATTGGAACGCCCATTGAGGCCCCGGGCGGGATTGTCGGCAAGACCCCGGGCTCCCGGGCTGCCGCCGCGCCGGTCATAAGCATCAGTGCAAGCAGGCTTGCCGCGGCTTGCGCACGTCTTGATTTTGGTGTGTGTCTCATTGCTGTTCCTCCCGATTAAGCCCACGCGCAGCCTTGGAAGCAGGTCCTCCTCACCTGTCCCCCAAAGCGCAAAAGCGCGTGAGCGTTGGTTTTTTTTCGTTACTGGTGAATGACTTGAATGTCGGTGTTTTCCATCAGGCCCTCGTCGCCGAACTCGACGCCCAGACCGGATTTCTTTACGCCGCCAAAGGGCGCATTCGGCTGCAATGCGCCATGCTTGTTGATCCAAACGGTGCCACACTCCATGCGCAGCGCCAGCGATTTGGCTTTGTCCATGTCATTGGTCCAGATTGAACCGCCAAGGCCTGCATCGGTCGCATTCGCACGCTCTAGCGCGTCTCCGACATCGCGGTAGCGCAGGAGCGGGACAGCGGGGCCGAATTGCTCTTCGGTCACGAGCGGGTGCTGGTCATCGAGATCAGAGATGATCGTAATGTCGTGGAACTGGCCTTCGCCGGTTTCGCCGCCCAGCAGGACGGTGCCATCCTTGGCACCTGCCTGAACGAGGCGGGCGACTTTTTCGTGTTGGAACGGTGTGGTCAGCGGACCCATCACGACACCGTCGTCAAGGCCGTTGCCCATTTGCATATTTTTGGCAAACGCCACCAACTCTTGCGCGACCGCGTCATGCACGTCCTCATGCACATACATCCGCTTCATCGCGGCACAGGTCTGGCCCGTGTTGATGAAAGCGCCCCAATAGAGCCCTTCCGCAATCGCCTTGGGATCAACATCCGGCAGAATGATGCCTGCATCATTGCCGCCCAGTTCTAGCGTCAGACGCTTCATCGTGGCGGCCGCGGATTGCATCACTTTTTCGCCCGTCGCGGTAGACCCGGTAAAGACAATCTTGCGAATATCCGGGTGGGCGGACATCGCCGCACCGATATTGGTGCTTTGATCGTCAGAGGTGACGATATTTAGCACGCCTGCTGGCAGGATTTCGTTCATGATCTGCACCGCGAGCATCGTCGAGAGCGGCGTGAAAGGCGACGGTTTGATCACCACCGTATTGCCCGCGCGCAAAGCGGGCATGATGTGCCAGATGGCAATGATTAGCGGCCAGTTCCACGGCGTGATCGAGCCGACAACGCCAAGCGATTTGCGGTGCAGCTCGACCCGGCCTTCGTCATTGTCCTGCAAGACTTTGACCGGCATTTCGAGGCTCGCCGTATACCCGGCCCAGCCGACCGCGCCCGCCAGTTCGAAATGAGAGCCCAGACCGGCCAGCGGTTTGCCGTTTTCCTGCGTAAGCAATTCGGCCAATTCACCTTTGCGCGCATCCAGCGCCGCAGCGAGTGCGCCGATGGCTTTCTGACGCTCCGCATCGGGCAGAGCTGACCACGCAGGATATGCCGCCTTCGCTGCGCTGACGGCCTGATCCAGATCATCACTAGTTGCATTTGCTACCGTGCCAACTACCGCGCCCGTGGCGGGATTCAAAACGGCAAAAGCATCCCGTCCGGCGACCTGACGGCCGCCGATTGTCATGCCAAAGTCCAGCATACTATCCTCCGATTTTGCTGGTACCGCCTTTCCCAAATGGGGTTAAAGAGAATCGCCTCCTCGACGATCCGCAACTACCATTCTGAAAACGCGACCATTTTCCTCCATTTTCGCTCGCGAACATCGCCAACACGAAATACGTTATACAACTTTAATTGCGCACGCAACATTAAGTTGCGCGCGCAACTATATAGGCTAGGTGAGAGACTCTCTTGGCTTGCCTAGTGAACTACAATAAATTGATGACATGACAGCGCCCAAACATCCCACGACGTATCAAGCTATGTTTCTGGTTGACGTCGAAGACCCGGACACGGGTGAAACATTTCAAACATTCAGCATATCGCGTACGCCCGCGATGCTTCTCTCGTTTGTTGCCAATAAATTTACCGAGAACGCTTCGGCCTACTTCAAGGACAAGTTTGACATCGGCACTGTGGATTGGCGGATGTTGTTTTTGCTCGCACGGATGCCCGGCGTCACAGCAGCCGAAGCCGCCAAAACAATCGGCGTTGACAAGGGAACGGTCAGCCGCAGCGTGGCACGCCTTAGAAAAACTGAGTTGATCGTCGCTGGAGAATTGCATGTAAACGGGCGCAGCCGCGGCTTGTCCCTTAGCCCGGCGGGGCGGGTGATACATGATCAAATTTTGGCAGAGGCTATCAGTCATCAAAGCCACCTGCTCAAAGGCTTTTCAGTCGAAGAAATCAGCACGTTTTGCGATATGCTGACCCGTTTTGCGCAAAACCTGGAAGACCTTAGAGCGGACGATCTCGCATCCTGAGCCAAAACGTCCAACCTGCCATCGGCACGATCCCAAACCGTCGAAACAAGGCTATCTGCGACAAGGATGAAACCATCGCCCAACGAGCTTCTACTTTTCGCGATTGCTGTTTTTCGACACAGGCTCAACGCTGGGGAGTGGGCAGTCTGTTGAGGCCGCACCGCGACAACGCTGACCGCCCTGACTGTTTCTCATAGGCCGTCCTGTCAAATTCAAACGTTCATAAACCAGTATAATGCGTCCAGCTTCGTGATCCGGACAAAGTCGCTGTCCGGATCAAGGCTGTCGGTCTCGACCTAGATCGACTTCATTGGTTTGGAGCGTGCCATTGGAGGCCTCCTCTCAGTGTCTACTTTAGGCGGCTGTGCGCGATTTCAAAGCAAACCCCAAAACCCCGACAATGGCTGCAAAGATCGCGATGACGATCAGGGCGTTGGTCAATCCGCCCACCATGCCAGCGACAGCCAGAACAATGAGCGGGCTCAGGAAGTTGCCCAGAAAGTAGAAGGAATTGAACCGGCCTGTACCGCGCCCGCGCAGCTCAAACGGCAGGTGCATCATGATCTGCGTCACGATGCAGGGCAGCAAAAAGCCCGCCGCCAGACCGGACAAAACCGCGCCCACCAGCGTCACCGGGATCGACCCTGCAATCACGAACAGCGCGGTGCCCAAGGCAACCGCAAAAAGCCCGCCAATCAGGTTGGCCTTGAAGGAAGCATCGGCCCGCAGCCGGAAGCAGAGCGAGCCCGCGAAGATCGCAATCGAGTTCGACATCCCCATGAGTGCGATGGTCTGCGGCGAGGTTACGCCCAGATCGTTCAGCACGAATGGCATTTGCACAGGCACGATCAGGATCATGATCGCCACAACGAAAGCAAACCCATAAAGGCCAATCACAGCGCGCCACGGGAAAGCGCCGGCTGGGGCTTCTTGAACATTTTTCTTCGGCTCATGCAGCAAAAATAGGGCCAGAGGCACGCCAAGCAGGAAGATACCATAGGCGAAGAAGGGGATGTTCCAGCCCATCTCGCCCAGAACCCCGCCAAGCCCGATAAAGAAGATGCCGGACAGTGAGACGAAAACCGTCTGCAGGATCAGCCATTTCTGACGCTCCTTGCCTGCGAAATAGTCGCCGATCAGCGTTGTGGCCGTTGTCATGACGGCGGCCTCGAAAATGCCCAGCACGATCCGCGACAGCAGCAGCTGGTCCAGCGTGATCTCGGGCATCAGCGCGGGCACCATGCCGACGCATCCATAGACCGTCAGACTGACCACCAGCACCAGCTTGCGCCCGAACCGGTCAAGCACCTAGCCGATGGGGCTGGCGAAAATGGCGACCATCAGGGCGGGGATCGAAAAGGCCAGCAGGACCTTTTGTTCGGCGGCCGGGTCGAATTGCGAAAAATGCCCTACAATTGTCGGAAGAACCGGGGCCAAAAGCGCAACGGCCGCGACCGTCACAAGCGACAGGAGCCCCAATAAAATCCCCTGCGGCGCGCCGGGGTTTCTGGCAACTGCCTCTACATTCGTACCAAGTGTCGTCATATCATCCTCCCAAGATAGTCAAGACGTCGTTGTTTTTTTCGGTTAAGATCTTCTTTGGTGATCCCCAAACTGTGGAATTGGCAGCGAACACTGGGTTGGATATTGATGCCGGCCCCGAGTGGGTTCATTCCTCGCGTAGCCCTCCTGCCCCGTCGAAAGGGCCTCGCCACCCGCCAGTTTTTGAACCCAACGTGCCTTTTGCTCATCCGTCTCAAATTGCCTCAGTGCGGCAACGGCACCAGCGACATGGCAAACAGAGAAGAAAATACCATCTGGAGGAGCTTTGAAGGGTATCATGGCCGATCCAGCAGAACAGGCAGCGTGACAGGCCAGCGGAGTCCGAGAACGACCCTCATCGACACGATTGGCGCTGGCTCCGGCGGTCATGTCCTGTCTCCTCAGACGATCTCAAACAGGGCGGCGGCGCCTTGGCCGCCGCCGATGCACATGGTGACGACGGCGTATTTTGCGCCGCGGCGTTTGCCTTCGATCAGGGCGTGGCCGGTCATGCGAGCGCCTGAGACGCCGTAGGGGTGGCCCACCGCGATTGCGCCGCCGTTGACGTTCATTTTCTCGTCCGGAATGCCAAGCTCGTCGCGGCAGTAGAGGACCTGTACGGCGAAGGCCTCGTTTAACTCCCACAGGTCGATGTCATCGACGGTGAGGCCTGCGTTTTTCAAAAGCTTCGGCACGGCGAACACCGGGCCAATCCCCATCTCGTCCGGCTCGCAGCCCGCCACGGCAAAGCCGCGATAGATCCCCATCGGGGTTGCACCGATCTGAGCCGCTTTCTTGTCCGACATCATCACGCAGGCCGAGGCCCCGTCCGAGAACTGGCTGGCATTGCCTGCAGCAATGGACCCGCCGGGAAAGACCGAGCGGATGCCTTTGATGCCTTCCAGCGTGCTGTCCGGGCGGATGCCCTCATCGGCGGTCACGGTGACCTCACGCGTGAAGATGCCGTTTTTTATATCGGCCATGGCCATGGGCACGGTGATCGGCACGATCTCATCGTCGAACTTGCCCGCCTTGGCCGCGGCGGCGGCGCGCTGCTGGCTCGCCAGCCCATACTCGTCCATCCGGTCCCGGTCGATGCTGTAGCGCTTGGCCACCTGTTCGGCGGTCTGCACCATGTTCCAGTACATCTCTGGCTTGTTAACCTGCAGCCAGCCTTCTTCCAGCATATGCGTGTTCATCTCGTTCTGAACGCAAGAGATGCTTTCAACCCCACCTGCCACGAGCACGTCACTTTCGCCGTTGCGGATGGCGTTGCCGGCGGTGGCAATGGCTTGCAGGCCGGAGGAACAGAACCGGTTGATGGTCATGCCAGCAGCGCTAACCGGCAGGCCCGCGCGAATGCCCGCTTGCCGCGCGATGTTGAACCCTGTCGCGCCTTCGGGGTTCGCACAGCCGAGGATCACGTCCTCGACATCGCCGCCGTCTACGCCAGCGCGCCGAGCGGCCTCTGCAATGACATGTCCGCCCAAGGTCGCCCCATGGGTCATGTTGAACGCGCCCTTCCAGGACTTTGCCAGCCCGGTCCGCGCGGTTGAGACGATAACGGCGTCGGTCATGCGGCCACCTCATATTTGGAGATTTTCTCGCCTGTCTCGGCGAGCTTGCTGAGCAGCGGATGCGGATTGAACACGCTCGGATCGCCATGGGAATTGGCGGCGTAACGCTTCATCTCGCGGATCATGGTCGCCAGCCCGAACTGATCGCCAAAGAACAGCGGCCCGCCCCGGAAACGCGGAAAGCCAAAGCCGGACAGATAGGCCATATCGATATCTGAACCGCGCAGGGCGATGCCTTCGTCCAAGATCGCCGCAGCCTCATTGATCAGCGGGAAGATGCAGCGCTGCACGATTTCCTCGTCGCTGATCTTGCGGCGCGTGACACCCAGATCGCTTGAGACCCCTTCGATCAGGTCTTGGAGCTCGGGGTTTGGGACCGGTTTGCGTGACTTGGTCGAATAATCATACCAGCCCATCCCAGACTTCTGGCCGAACCAGCCCTTTTCGCACAAGGCATCAGGAATACGCGGCATGATCCGATTGGGGCTCGTTTTGCGACGCTCCTGACGAGCGTGCCACGGAATATCGTTGCCGACCAAGTCATTCATCCGGAAGGGGCCCATGGCCATGCCCCATTTCTCAAGCGCCTTGTCGATCTGGGCGGGCGTTGCACCTTCTTCGACAAGGAACATGGCCTGATTGACGTATTCTTCGATCATCCGATTGGCGATGAAACCATCGCAGACGCCCGCGACCACGGGGACTTTGCGCAGCCGTTTGGCAAGGGCGAGTGCGGTGGCAAGCACCTCATCGGAGGTCTCAGCGCCGCGCACAATCTCCAGCAGTTTCATGATGTTGGCGGGGCTGAAGAAATGCAGGCCCAGCACGTCGCCGGGGCGTTTGGTGACAGAGGCGATCTCATCAACGTTCAGCGTTGAGGTGTTGGTCGCCAGCACCGCGCCCGGTTTCAGAACGCCATCGAGCGTTTCAAAGACAGCCTTCTTGACCGCCATCTTTTCGACCACCGCTTCGATCACCAAATCACAACCGGCAATCTCAGAATACTCCGAAGCGGTCGTCAGCGCGGCCAGATGCGCGTCGCGCTTCTCAGCCGTCAAGCGGCCCTTATCGACGCGCCGGTCCCAGGTCTTCGCACAATGGGCGACACCGCGGTCCAGCGCCTCTGCGTTCAGGTCCAGCAGCTGCACCTTGATCCCGGCCTCGACCAGCGCAATGGCGATGCCCGCGCCCATGGTGCCCGCGCCGATCACGGCGGCGGTCTTCACGTCTCGGGCCGCTTTTGGGTCAACGCCCGGTACGTTTGTGACTTTCCGTCCAGACAGGAAGGCATAGCGGAACGGCGCGCTTTCGTCTGCACCTGTGAGCCTGTGAAACGCCTTGAATTCGTTCCGAAGAGCCTGTTCGACGGGCGTCGTAAATATTTCTTCCACCGCATCAATGATGGGCATCAGCCCGGGTGCGCGGCGCGGGTCGTTTTGGGCCGCACCGCGTGCAAACTGCAGATAGCCGGCGTAATTGGGATGAGAGACGGAGCGCTCCGACAAAAGCGGCATAGGGCGCTGATCGGCAACCTCACGCGCGAAGGCCACAGCGTCTTCCAGCAGATCGCCCTCGGCAATTCTGTCCACCAGCCCCTCTGGCGCTTTGGCCGCCGGGAACACCTTGCCCGAGAGCATCAGGTTCAACCCCGTCTCTAACCCAACCGCGCGCGGCAACCGCTGCGTGCCACCCGCACCAGGCATCAAGCCGATAGTGACCTCTGGCAGACCAAGCAGCGTCTTGGGGGCCGCGATTCGGTAATGGCATGCCATCGCCAGCTCCAGCCCGCCGCCCAAGGCAGAGCCATCCATCGCGGCAATCACAGGCACCGACAGCGCCTCAATCGCGTCCAGCACAGTATCGTGCAGGCTCGGCTCGGCGAAGGGTGTCGGACCATCCAAATCGTTTACATCGGCCCCTGCAGAAAAGGCACGATCATTACCGATCAAGATCACAGCCTTGCAGGTTTGGTCCTCAGCAGCCGCGTCAAGTTCCCGCACGAGCGCCTTGCGCAGCGGGGCGGCGACGCAGTTCAGCTTGCCATCATCCATGACAATGATGCGCAGGTCGTCCCGGACGGTCGTCGTGACTGGCATAATGCCTCCTCCTCAATATTCTTGACTATGTTTGAGCGGTCGCTTGACGGTTTTCAGTCAACTTGAACGACCGCTGACAGATGGCGGACACACATGTATCCGCCATCCGAAGAGAACCAGAGCAGCGCAAGTTTTGCTCTGTCGGGCGTCCTTCGCGAACGCAAGCGGCCTCTAGGCTTCGAACATCAGTCCTTTGAACTCGCCAGAGCGTCGCCAACTCTCCATCATCTTGAAGAAAGCGCGTGGACCGTCCGGGCTGCCCTGATACGAGGCGAGCCGTTCATTGGTCTGCCCTTCATGGGATAGCAGGCCAGGCGTGCAATCGCGCAGGTCGGGAAAGGGTGGCGAATTGACGATGATGTCAGTCCAGGCCGCCTCATGCGCTGGATCGACCGCGAAATTGGCTAGATCGCTGCTCTCCATATGCTGAACGATTGTCGACATGGTCTCTGCGATGTCGCTCCAACCCGTTGGGATATTGGGCGCAAACTCGGCCCCTTGTGCGAGTTGGGCGACAAACAGGTTCGGAAAGCCAGCCACCTGCATCCCATACAAGCTGCGCACGCCATCTTTCCAATGCTCTTTGAGATCCACGCCATCAGCGCCCTTGACCTCAAATCTCAGCACCGCCTCGGCGCCTTTCCCGAACTCATAGCCCGACGCGTAGATGATGCAGTCGACTTCATGCTCAACACCGTTTGCGACGACGCCCCGTTCCGTGATCTCGGCGACGCCTTGGCCCCCGGTGTCGACCAGATGGGTGCTGGGCCTGTTGAACGCCGGCAAATAGGTGTCGTTGAACGTCGGTCGCTTACAGGCGGCCCGGTACCAAGGCTTCAGGTGCTCTGCCGTCTCCTTGTCTGTCACTACGGTGTCGATCACCGCATGCGCCCCTGCCAGCAGCTCGACCTCTGCCTTCTCAACAGACGCCATCACGGCTTCTGGGCTCATTTGATCCGGCGGAACCGACACGATGGCGTTGCGGATCGTGGTGGCGAAATGCGTGAACGCGTCGTCGAACAGAGCCTCGACGGGTCCCATACTGTAAGGCTGCCCCCACATGCCCGACCAAGTCAGAGCAAAGTTCTCATGGTAGCGCTTCTGCCAGCCGGGTGTCGCGATGGATTGGAACCAGTCGGGATCCATAGGCGCGTTGTTGCGCGGATATACCGCCGAGGGCGTGCGCTGGAAGACGAAGGTTTCTTTGGCCGAAGCGGAGACCGGGTCGACACACTGGATGGCGGTGGCGCCTGTGCCGATCACCGCGACGCGTTTATCCGCCAGCTTGCTCAGAGCAGTATCGCCCGGTGCGCCGCCGGTATAGTCATAATCCCATCTAGCGGCGTGAAAGCTTTTGCCCTCGAAGCGATCAATGCCGGGTATGCCAGGAAATTTTGGCGTCGAGAGAAAGCCCAGACCCATGCCCAGATATTTGGAGGTGAACGCGTCGCCGCGATCTGTCTTCACGCGCCAGAGGTTTTCCTTTTCGTCCCAGACCGCGCTGGTGACGCCGGTGTGAAACAACGCCTTCTCATAAAGATCAAAGTGGCGCCCGATGCGGTGGCAATGCTCTAGGATCTCGGGCTGATGCGCGAATTTCTGCGTCGGCATATGCCCGGTCTCTTCCAGAAGAGGAAGATAGATAAGCGCAGGGCTGTCACACATCAGGCCCGGGTAACGGTTCCAGTACCAGACGCCGCCGAAGTCTCCGGCGCGGTCGACGATCCGCACATCGCGCACGCCCTTTTGGGCAAGCGACGCACCGGCGAGAAGCCCCGCCCAACCACCACCAATAAAGGTGAAGGTCACATGGTCTGTAACGGGTTCGCGCTCAGTTCGCTCGGTCCACGGATCGTGCTCCATCTCCTCGGTCGCGACGCGATACTGCGACGCGCCGTCGGCCCGCAGGCGTTTATCGCGCTCTTCGGCGAAACGTTTGCGCGCGGTTTCAATATCGATTGGGGAAAACTCGGTCATGGTGTGCTGTTCCTTTGGACTGTCCGATCAAGCCGCCGCTTCGCGGGACTGCAATTGATCGAAGAGGGTCAGATAGGCGATGCTGTTCTCACTTCCGAGAATGCCCGCGTCCATCCGGTGCATTGTGTAGGCAAAGGTGCTGACGCGCTCCGTATCGCTGACGAGCAGGCTGCCTCCGGCGCCGGCGCTGACAAAGCTGCGCCGCGGGGCGACGAACGGAATGAAACCGGCGGCGGCAAGCGGAAAGCCCAAACCCCAGGAGATCTTCTCGCCCGCCACAAGGTCGACGCCTTCCTGCTGCGGCACCAGCGCCTGTTCAATCGTCTCGCGCTTGAGCAGCCGCTTGCCGTCGATCTCGCCGCCATGGGAAAAGACCGAAAGGATCTTCGCCATCGAGCGCGCATTGCCTTGGCCATTCGCAGCGCCGACCTCTGCCGTGCGCCATGCGATGCTGTTGGCCGCCATGGGAAACGGCGCGGGGCCCATGAAAGCTTTGAAGGCGATGCTGTCGGCAGGCGGCGGCGGGGGCGGAGGGGCCGCAGACCAGGTCTCGGCCACACGCCCGATTTCGGTCAGCGGCAACCCGATGTGATAGTCC
Source organism: Roseibium sp. AWQ4_290 (assembly GCF_056160985.1). NCBI lineage: Bacteria > Pseudomonadati > Pseudomonadota > Alphaproteobacteria > Hyphomicrobiales > Stappiaceae > Roseibium > Roseibium sp. AWQ4_290. The sequence continues at coordinate 6,836 of NZ_JBSWYG010000038.1, read as the reverse complement.
GCGCCCAACGGCTCGGCGATCTCTTCGCGAAAGAAGGCCGAAAGCGAGCGCCCGGTTATATTCTTGATCAATGCGCCGATAGGATGGCCGAAGCTCAGCACATGATAGCCGGACGCCTCGCCGGGGCGCCACCAGGGCGCTTGCGCCGCCAGGCGATCCGTCGATGCCTCAAGATCACATAGATCGATCATGTCAATCGGTTGGTCCCATCCGGCAAGACCGGAACTGTGCGACAGAAGATGGCGCACCAGAACATCCGCCTTTCCGTTGGCGGCGAACTCCGGCCAGTATTTTGCAACCGGGGCATCAACGTCAAGTTCCCCGCGATCGACAAGCATCAACGCCGCGAGCGCTGTCATACCCTTGGTAATCGACCACGTGTTTACGAGTGTGTCTTCGCGCCAGGGCCGTTTGCCCATTGGGTCGGCGCTGCCTCCCCACAGGTCGACAACGAGGTGACCTTCCTCGACGATGGCCAAGGATCCGCCGGACTCTTCGCCCGTGGAAAGTCGGCGGTCGAATTCGTGACGCAGTTCCACGTAGCGCGGATCGCAGACGCCTTGAGACAATTGTTTTGTCATGTCTTTTTCCTATTGGCTGGGGTCGAGGGGGGGCGTGACAAGGTTGGTGATCCCGGCCTCTACGGCCGAAATACCGCCATCCACCGTCAGAACAGCGCCGGTCATGAAGGACGAGTCTTCGGAGGCAAGGAACGCGATGGCGGCGGCGATCTCTTCGGCCTCGGCCCAGCGTTTGAGGGGGGAGAGCCTGACGACCTCCTTTGTCACGCGTTCGGTCGGCATGCCCAGCATGCCGCTCAGCATGTCGAAGACGCGATCGTTCATAGCGCTCTTGGTCAGACCGGGACAGATTGCATTGCAACGGATGTTTTCCGCCCCGTGGTCGATGGCGATTGATCGGTTCATCGCCAACATCCCCGCCTTGGCCGTACCGTAGGCGATTTGCTGGGGGCACCCGAGAATGCCGCCTATGGACGAGACCAGGACAATAGAGCCGCCGCCTTTGGCGCGCAGTGCAGGCAACGCCGCTTTCGTCGCGAGCAGCGCGCCGTCGAGATTGACGGAGAGCAGATCGCGCCACGCATCCATCTCAACCGCTTCGGCCCCGCCTCCAAGCGCATACCCCGCACTGACAACCAACGAGTCGAGACCGCCATGCGCGTCTATCGCCAACTGCGCCGCCCGGTTCAGCAGATCCGTGTCGCGTGCATCGCCTCCAAACGCCGTCCCGCCGGTGCGTTCAGCGACGTCGCGCGCCGCGCTTTCATTGAGATCCAGCACGATCGGGTGCCCGCCTTCAGCTGCGACCCGCGCCGCCGTCGCGGCGCCAATGCCCGATCCGCCCCCCGTGATGAGAACCGTCTGGCCGTCGAAGCGACGGCTCTTGATTTCGTTTTGCATTTTTTCCTCCCTCTCTTCTGGTTATTCGTTCAGCATTTCAGGATCGGTCGGTGCGGGAAGCGAAAGCGCGTCGAGATATTTGGCGCGTCCTTTGCTGAACATTTCGGTTTGCTCGGGATGCGTCGAGATCCAGAAATTTCCCTGTACGGCCCCGGCCAAAATGCGCTCCGCCGCTTCGTCCGCAGGCATACCGCTCTGCTCCTGATAGGCGCTCAAGAACTGCTGCTGTTCGACATCGCGGTCGGTCGCCAAGATAGAATCATCAAAGATCCGAGTGGTGACCAGAGCCGGCACGGCGACGGCGACATGGATAGGGGTAGGCTGCGCTTTCATCTCAAGATAAAGGCTCTCTGTGAAAGAGAGCACGGCGTGTTTGGTCGTGAAGTAGGGCGACAGGCCCGGCGCTGTGCTGAAGGATGCAAGAGAACAAACATTGACGATGAAAGCTTCTTTATTCGCCGCCGTCATCGCAGGGGCAAAGGCTTTTACGCCGTGGATCACGCCGTAGAGATTGACCTTGATCCCTTTGTCCCAGTCCTCGGCGCTGATGTCGCAAATTGCGCCCATGATGCTGATTCCAGCGTTATTCACCAGTAGCGTGACATCGCCGAAAGCCGATCGCGTCTTCTCGGCCAGTGTCTGCATCGACGCAAAGTCGGTGACGTCCGTCTGCACGAACAGAGCGTCGCCGCCAGCGGCTTGGATCTCTGACGCGACGCGCATGCCACGTTGTTCGGAGATCTCCGCCACAACAACCTTCATCCCGGCCTGAGCCGCCCGGTTTGCCAGCGCCTCTCCGATCCCGCTGCCAGCGCCGGTGATGACGGCCACGCCGCCCTTAAACTTAGTAAGATCAACATCCATTCTTTCTTTCCTCCCTTAAGCGCGCGCTTCGCCAATGCTCCGGCGGTTTGCTGCCTGTCTTCATCTGGCAAAGCCAACCAGGCGGGATATGCCGCCTTGGTGGCGCTGACCGCCTGATCCAGATCATCTTTTGTTGCGTTCGCTATCGTGCCGACACCCGCGCCAGAGGCAGGGTTCAAAACGGCAATAGTGTGCTGTCCGGCGACCTGACGGCCGCCGATTGTCGTGCCAATATCCGGCGTAGACTCCTCCGATCGTATTGGAAACGCTGTTCAGGGCTGCGGATATTGAGAATCGGACGGTCTGCCGATCAAACCCAAGGTTCTGAAAGTGTTACCAATTTCCTCCATTTTTTTGCTCGCGAACGTCGCCAGCGAAAATGAAGATAGGAGGTTAATGTTGCAAAGGCAACAATAAGTTGTCTACGCAACATATCTGCACTATGCGAGGTACTATCCCTTGGATAGGCTTCTAAAATACAACGAAAATTGATCCAGCCTGGCCGCTAGTGGTCGGAATCTATGCCACGTTCCAAGAGGAACTCAGCGACATTTTCTTGCCTTCCAACAACGTCAGCACTGCCCGTGGAATGTGAGTTCAATCACCTTAAGATCGTGCATGAGCAGCGAACGGCCGCTCTTGCGGGCCGCAACGCAGCGACTTTAGTCGATGTTCAATGTCCGCAAAGGGCCGTTTGTTCCATTTGATCGAAAGTCCGAAAGGTCCGCCTTGCGAACTTTTGCCCTGAACGCAACGAACGGCCGCTTTCGGGATTGGATCGAAAACTTCTCAACGACCGATATGAGGGCGCAGTGCTGACTGTCAGCTTAAGCATCTTCTCCCGCAGCCAGAACATCCTCGGAAATCTCCTGCCTCAGCTTCGGTCCTTTCGCCAATCTTCTCCCCAGCGCGGTGACGAAGGCATCGTACCGCTCACCGGCCTTGGCGCGTGCGGCCTGTGCAGCCGGTTCCGGAAGTGCCGGAGTCGTCGCAAGCCAGAAGCGCACAAAGATGGCCAGGGTCTCGACAGAAATCCCGAGATCCCGCTCAAGCCGGGTCATCCGCCGATCAATCTGGTCGAGGCGTTTGGTGATAGCCGCCTCACGCCGCTCATCTGCGTCCGGTGACAGAAAGGAGGCAATAGCGGCCTCGACGACCAGTGACTGTGAGAGATCCCGGCGTACTGCGTAGTCGGACAGCATCTTCATGACATCCTGGTCGAGATAGGCAGAGATCTGGGCCTTCTTCTTGCGAGCCCCCATGGCCGTCAAAGCTCCATGCCATCGCCGGGATCGAGCGAGACTTGACGTGCCACACCTTGCAGGACCCGGGTCATCCGGCTGGACCGGGCGGTGTCATCCTCACTGTCATCAGTCAGATCAATCTCAAATTCGTTTTCGCTCGGGGCTTTCTCTTCGACAGGCTCAACTCTGCCGAGTTCCGGTTGGTGCCGGCGTTCAGACCCCGTTGGATCCTCGTCCTCTGCAGCCATTTCCGACGCTCTTAGGCTGACTTCGGGAGTCGCAGGAAGTAACAGGTTGCTCCAATCATCGCTCTGTTTTTGGACGGCCGAAGCTGGCTCGGGCGGCGGCAGGATACGTTCGCTGAACCGCTTGTCCTCGTAGTATCGAGCCTTTTTCGCCCGGATCGGCGGTGTGCCGGCGACCATGACGATCTCATCGGTTGGCGGAAGCTGCATGATTTCGCCAGGGGTCAGCAATTGGTGTGCGGTCTCGGACCGGGAGACCATCAGATGACCGAGCCAGGGGCTCAGCCGGTGACCGGCATAGTTCTTCATCGCCTTCATCTCTGTCGCAGTGCCCAAAGCATCGGAAACACGCTTGGCGGTCCGCTCGTCATTCGTGGCGAAGCTGACGCGGACGTGGCAATTGTCGAGGATCGAATTGTTTGGCCCGTAGGCCTTCTCGATCTGGTTCAGCGATTGCGCGATCAGGAAACTCTTGAGGCCATAGCCGGCCATGAAGGCGAGAGCAGACTCAAAAAAATCCAAACGGCCCAATGCCGGAAACTCATCGAGCATCAGAAGGAGCCTATGACGACCCGTATTGGCCTGCAGGTCTTCCGTAAGCCGGCGGCCGATCTGATTGAGAATCAGACGGATCAGCGGTTTGGTGCGATTGATGTCCGACGGCGGCACCACGAGGTAAAGGCTCGTGGGGCTTGGGCCTCCCACCATGTCGGCAATCCGCCAGTCGCATCGACGCGTCACTTCGGCCACAACGGGATCCCGGTAAAGCCCCAAAAACGACATGGCCGTCGACAACACACCGGATCGCTCGTTCTCTGATTTGTTCAGCAGTTCCCGTGCCGCACTGGCAATCACCGCGTGCGGTCCGGCTTCGCCCAGATGGGCTGTCTTCATCATTGCCGCCAAGGTCGACTCGATCGGACGTTTCGGGTCGGACAGGAAAGCCGCGACTCCTGCGAGTGTCTTCTCTTTCTCGGCATAAAGAACATGCAGGATCGCGCCGACGAGAAGCGCATGAGAGGTTTTCTCCCAGTGGTTCCGCTTTTCGAGGGAACCTTCCGGATCCACCAGGATGTCCGCGATATTCTGAACGTCGCGTACTTCCCATTCGCCTCGCCGGACTTCGAGTAACGGATTGTAGGCGGCCGATTTCGGATTGGTGGGATCGAACAGCAGAACCCGGCCGTGTTTTGCACGAAAGCCGGCGGTAAGCTGCCAGTTTTCCCCCTTGATATCGTGAACGATGGCCGAGCCCGGCCAGGTCAGCAGCGACGGGACGACCAGTCCGACGCCCTTGCCTGACCGTGTGGGCGCAAAACAGAGCACATGTTCCGGACCATCATGGCGGAGATAGTCTTCCTCGTAGCAGCCAAGAATGACACCATCAGAAGTTAGAAGGTTCGCCGCTCTCACCTCTTGCCTATCGGCCCAACGAGCAGACCCGTAGGTCTCAACGCGTTTTGCTTCGCGCGCGCGCCAGACCGACATGCTGATGGCAACGGCAATGGATAGAAATCCGCCGGACGCGGCTATGACGGCGCCGCGCAGAAAAACTCCAGGCGCATAGGCATCATAGAAATACCACCACCAGAAAAATGCCGGCGGATAGTAGACCGGCCAACTGGCCACTTCGAACCAGGGAGTTCCGAGCTGCGCCTGAAAGCCCAGTCTCCAGGCAACATATTGCGTTGCGCCCCAGACGGTGAGAGTGACGATGAGAGAGACCGCCAAAAGCTGGCCCCAGAGGATTTTTGTCGCAGACATTGTGGCACTCCCGATCGATCAGATTTTAAAGCCCGAGCCCTCGCTTGCGCCCGAAGCTCCAGTCCACACCGGCATCCGGGCGGGCAACGCCGGAGACATGAAGGCCGCGGTGTTTCTCGAGCGAAGGCGTCCAGGGCACGAGCTGGAACCCAAGGCCGTCATCGATCATGGCGAAGCGGCCGGAGGCGAGGTCAAAGCGTTGGCGGTAGGTGCCTGCGACATGCTCACCGAAAGCAGCACGGCTGAATGGCTGCCCGGTCTCGGCTGCCAGTCTCTCGCCAAGGGCACCAAGTTCGCGTCGACGTAGCGTCTCGAGAAGGCTTCGGGCGAAGGTGATACGCTGACCCTTCCGCTCGGCAAGGCCCTCCTCAATCAGATGCTCTGCCCGGCGCTCAAGAGCGTCTCTGACCTCAGCTCCAAAACCACCCTCCGAGAGCGCAACAGGTTCGCGGGCGATATTCTGCCGGTCGAGCCAAGTGGCACCTGAGGCGGTGACCTGCCGCTCAATGTCGAGATCGGAACGGACCGCTAGCGCTACACGTAGCTGCCCACGCGCATCATCAAATTTTCGGAGCTCAACAATCGACCCCGGCGCGCTGTTGCCAGTTGCATCAATATCGGGAAGCCTGATGTGGTGCGTCCGGCCGTCGACACCGTCGACGACAGCATAAGCAGATCCTTTCAGCTCATCGTCGAGACCGCGTGTGACCAACCGGCCGATGATGGGCGTGTCCAGACCTTCGGCCGCAAGGACGTAACTTGCCGACCCGCGTTCGATACCCCGACCAGTCAGGGCCCGGTGCATCCGCTTGATGATGTCGCCGCGCTCGCCGAGTTCCCGCAATGTGGCTTCCGCGCCGTCGCCAATCACCCATTGACCAGGACCGATCTGTTCAGCCAGGCCAAGCGCCTCCAGCTTGCGCAGGCGTCCAACCTTCAGGGCGTGGTATTCGTCCGGCTGCCGGGCTGGGTCGGGCGCCATGTCAATGATGCCGGTTCTGCGACCGTCACGAAGAAGCTGACGGTCAAGCTGGGTCCAGCGTTCGGCCTCGACCTGGCGCTCCAGATGGTTACGGATATCGAGATCGGTGCGCGGTCCAAGCTCCAATGTCGCCAGATCCTGGGCACGGGCCCGCATGCCTTCCCTGATGTAATCCCGGGAGATCACCAGGTCCTGGCCGTCATCATGGACCTGTCACGGTTTGTTTCCGCCCCGAGTTCTCATTTAAGCGGCCCTGGCTTCGAATGCCAATGGGCTTTTCCATGCCAAAGCCGAGTGCCTTCTGCGCGGATTGTAG
>NZ_JBSWYG010000037.1:0-28148 GCF_056160985.1 Roseibium sp. AWQ4_290 | reverse complement strand
GCCGACCACAAGATCAATCGCATCAACGAACTCATGCCTTGGTGTTACGCTGCAAAAGCAGCGTAACAGAGCGCCTGGCCGCCATGAAGACCGGCTTCACCGGGCGGACACAAATGATCTTCAAGCATTGACTTAAAAACGAACCGATCGGTTGTGGAAATATTTAGGCGTCCGAACACGCTCACACTCTGCAAAATCCGCAGAAAACTGGATGTAGAGCACCTTTAAACGGGGTAATTCAACATCAGTTATTGCGGAATAGCTCGTGAAATCCGCAAGCTTTGTTGCGGCATTTGCGCACGATAAAAATTGTTCGAACGGCCTTTCTTCTAAAAGTGTCGCGCTCCCGTCCATTCGTAGTTCTAAGGCTCTATATTTATAATACTTAGAAGTTGCTTCTAGAAGTAATGAGGCTAATTGAAATAGTTTTTCTGAATCGTATTTCAAGCGTTCACCGCTCTCTATTTTCAGTTCTTTTTTGGTTTTGATCATTGTTGCATAGAGATGCGCCGCTTGAGTGTTAGCTTCATATGAAGAGTTTGAAGACGTTATTGAGTTTTGAGCCGATGCGGAGGTTGAAAGCACACATACCAGTAAGGTCAGAAAACGTCTCATCAATGCTGCCTAAATAGGTAAGAGCGATACACATTCCGCGAATTGGTAGGATAACTTTGCAGCTTGAATGTGTCGCATAGTGGGCTCATCACCATTCAATTCGAACTATTCAGCAGCTTCAATTCCCTTCCGCGCTTTCGGCCGTTTTGCAAAATAATCCGGATCATCAAACAAACGGTGCTGGTTACCTCGTTCTCCTCCAAGATCAGCCGCTTGCGCTCATAGGAAATCGCAAGCTGTGCGGTCACGTAACGCTTCTCCTTTCAGCACAGGATCTCCTGGGGCCGGTCCGGTTCCACATTCAGTGCCCGGTGCAGGTTGTCCGGACGAGCAGGGACCTTGGAAACTGTGCGTTGTAACGTTCCATGAACTGCGGCAAGCAGGCGTTGGCGGCTTCGATCGTGCCGATCGGCCGCCGGTGTTGGCCCGAAATCCTTGTAGCTCTCCCGCATCCTGGGCCAGTACTTCGATCCTGTTCAAGTCACGCTCGCTCATCATCACCCAGCCAATGCCGCTTCTCCCAGCGGTTTTGTCAGAACGAGAAGTGTGACATTCCTGAATAGGCCACGTAACTTTAGACCGGCAGCTACATGCGTTATGCGCATAATCAATATTATGGAATTTTAATTCGCGTAGTTAGATTGCCTCAGTGGTGACAATTGATCTTCGAAGGATTTGGGCCGAGTTACGTGCTCCGGATCGGGCTTAACTGTTTCTCATCGAACAGGACGAGATGTCGATTTCGGACCGCAGCCGACATCCACCTGCCATTGCAGTCACTGGCTATCCTCCACGCCCTACGCTTCCACTGCAAGCCCATCTAAAATGTTACGGATAAACGCCTCACCAGCCGCCAACTGCGCACATGAGATGAATTCATCGGGTTGATGTGCCTGTTCAATTGCCCCTGGTCCGCAGACCACAGTTGAGTAGCCAGCTTCCTGAAACAAGCCAGCCTCACTGCCAAACGCTGCTTTTTCAATGACATTCGTTTCCGCTGCCCGGGTTGTTAACGCTTCCGCGCGCCCCCCGGCCTCCGGCGCAAGCGAGGCCACACGGGCCCGGACTTCGATTGAAATCGACGCTTCTGGCCGGACGCGCTTGAGGTCGGTTTCCAGATCACGCGCAAATGTCCGATAGGCCGATAACCAGCCATCCATATCCTCGCTGGGTAATGTGCGGATATCGACGGGGAATGTGCATTTCAAGGCCGTGATGTTGCCGGCTGTTCCACCCTTGATGCGGCCAACATGAAGCGTGGTGTAGGGCGGGTCAAAGTCTGCGTGACCACCTTCTGTCTCAGCGCAATGGGCATTTTCACGCATGCGGTCATCCAGCCAGGCAACAAGGCGCGCGGCGGCCATAACCGCCGAAACACCCTTATGACACCTGGATGAATGGACCTCATAGCCCTGCACCCGCGTGACCAGCGACCATGTGCCCTTGTGGCCGTTGACGACGCTCAGTTCTGTCGGTTCTCCAACGATGACCGCCTCGGCCTTGGGAAACGCCTCCTTGAGATGGGGGATCAAGCGTGCGGCACCTAAACACCCGACCTCTTCGTCATAACTCAAGGCGATTTGGACCGGCCGCGTCAGTCCAGCCTCAATCATTTGCGGGACCAATGCCAGAGCAACGGCGCAGAAGCCTTTCATGTCGCAGGTTCCGCGGCCGTACAAAGCGCCATTTCTCTCGATCAAAGACCATGGATCTGAGGTCCAAGCTTGCCCCTGGACCGGAACCACATCGGTATGCCCGGAAAGAAGCACGCCTCCCGGCCGATCGGGGCCGATGCTGGCAATCAAAGAGGCCTTGCGGCCACAGGAGCTCGGGATCCGGATCGGCTTCACCCCATGTCCAGCAAGATAGTCACCGACGAATTCGATAAGATCGAGATTGCTGTCGCTGGACACGGTCGGAAAGGAAACAAGCCTCTCAAGCATCTCGACAGGGGTGTATCGAACAGTCATTGGGTTGTGTTCCGTGCTCGTCAGAGAAGTCTGGAGGATCTTGTAAATGGCGTGATTCCGCAGGGGCTGGCGATCCCATCTGCCCGGTCTGCAGGGGTTTCACTCAAAACGATCGGATCAGGCAGCTCTCTCAGCAGTCGCATCCTGGGCCACAGGATTCGTTTTCATCCAGCGCAGCTGACATCACAGCTGGCCCCTGCCCGACCGGAATGCGTCCCTTGGTTTCTCCCGGGTCTCGCGTGACATCCCGGCTGCAATCAAACAGCGGCGCAGCCTCTGGCGCAGGCGGGTCAAGGGCCTTGAGAATGAGAAATGAACCGGCATAGGGCGCACGTTCGAGCACGCCAGCCGTTTTCTCGCACACCGCAATTCGCACACCGCGCGGATAGGTGTGACCGTCATCGTCTTCAACGGATTTCCAAGGGCCAAGATAGACTGCGGCATCCCCCTGATCCAGGCAGATCCCCGCTGTGCCGAGAAAAGCTTCGGCACCGAACAGACGCAGCTCGGCGCCTCCTGAGGTCAAGATGGGCGTTCCCGCCAGTTCGGTCAGGGTCATGCCGTGAAAACCTGCCTGGGCGAGATCTTCAGCTATTTGGATTTCGAGCGGAATCCTTTGCATCTGATAACCCGCGTAGGTCAGCGGGCACTCGCTTCCCGGTTCATCTGCGGCCAGAACGATACACCGAAAAACACCGCCTCTCGTCAGTACCCGTTTGCACTCCGCAAGCGCTGTCCGGAGTTCCGCATCGTCCAAGGTGTTCATGAGGAAGGAGGCTGCGATCCAGCCACATGCCCCGTCCTGGACCCATTTCTGTGCAGCGGAAATACCCGCAGATGCCACGAGAGCCTGCACATCATGCAGATCTTGAAGGCCGCCCAGTGCCTGATCAACGAATTCATCTGTCAATCTCAGATCTGTGGGCTTTCGGCGAGACGATGTGATCGGCGCGCCAGCCAGGCGATCTGTGTCGGGAGTGCGCGTGGACCAGACAACATAGCAAGGCGCCTCAGCCTCCATGATCTCGTCCAGCACCGGGCTGGGCGGATCGATGGAAACACCCTGCCCCGGGTCACCGCGGAACAAAAACCGTGACATCACTTCGGAATAGTCTTCTGCGCTCCACAGCAGCCGATCCCCCGTTTGCGGACTTTCGGCGGCCAGCTTGCGCGACAGCACCAACATGTCTTCAAGCTTGCTCATCCGTTTTCTCCCCCTGCAGCGTCAAGTCAGATGGTCGAGATCAGCATTTCAGGCAGCAGCGCTTGAACTGCCCCTCTTCGACAGGTGTCAAACTGGCAAGGAACAGCTCATCGACCCGGGGGTCGGGATGCTCCCACTCGTAGTAAAACTCGTTTTCTTTCACCACCAAGGGTGCAACGGTTTCGTTGAAAAGCAGCGGCGAGCCCTTGTAGAGATGCAGCCGCGTTTCATACTGCACCGGGTCGACGGCATCGAGCATGTCGGTTTCTTTCAGGAATTCGTAAAACCGGCCGAAATCCTCCAGCGACACCCACGGATTGAACATAATGAACGTGGGGTTGAGAACGATGCCGGATGTCTGGACAATCCGCACGGCGTCGACAAGGTCGCAAACCGTGACCTCCTTGCGGACCTGACGCAGAACCTCGTCTTTCGGAAACTCAAGAGCGGAGGTGATGACGCGCACCCCAAGCCGGTACAGTTCTTCCATCCGGTCCCGGTTTTCCTGAAGGTGATCAACCCGCGTCGTGAAGTCGAAGGTCAGGAACGGATGCCGTTCATGGATGCGCGCGAGAGTGTCGAAACTACGCCGCGTTGCATTGAAGAACTCGGCATCAATAAAGGTCAGATGCTCCATGCCTGCTTCAACAAGCCAATCAATATCGGCCATGATCTCATCTTGGTCACCGAGATTGACCTTGCCATCATAGGCGGAAAATACCGAGCAGTAGGTGCATTTATGGTGGCAGCCCCGGGTCAGTTCGAGCCCGCCGACGACCTTCTCCTCACCCAGGAGTTTGGTCAGGTGCGGTTGCGGGTATTTGTGAAGCGGCGGGGCGGACGTGCGGTGCGGCGTGGACATCTTACCACGCAGTTCCTTCAATTCCATCCGGCGCTCTGGACCGTCAGCACCCCGGCTATGAACATTGATTGTCGGCTCACTGGATCCATTCAACCGGTCGAACAGGGAGACGAGTGGCACCTCCCACTCACCCGAGACCACGTGATCCGCATAGCTGCTGCTGAGATAGGGCGCATTCAGCGTCGCATATTGACCATACATGACAATGTCGGCTTTCGACCCGGTTTCCTTCAGCTGCCCGCAAAGTTGCACGGCCGACGTCAGGCTGTCGAAAAGCGGGACCGGCAGCACGACCGTGTCATAGGCGGCAATCCGCTCCAGGTCGTAGCCGTCGACATAGCCATCAATGAAATCTGTTTCATGGCCCGCATCGCGCAAGGCGGCGAGACCGCTGAGCGCGTTGAGCGGCTGATAACCGCCTTCAAATGTGGACACCAAAACTGAACTGGACATTCGGGTCTCCTTCTAACTTTGATCAGATCGTGCCGGAGTGGCGGCAGGTATCAGAAGTCAAATCGACAGGGAGCGATCGCCGGATGTCCGGCAATATTCCTCAGCGCTCAGGAACAGCAACCTGATTGGCCGCCATCGTCCGGCGTGCCGGAAAGTCCGTTGACGGTTTCGAAAGCTGCAACCAACGGGTCAAGGGACAAAAGGGCGGCCGTCGTCGCGTTCACTGGCGTTGGCTGGCCGCGTTGGAACGTCTGTCCACCCTCCAATTCGACACGTTGAAACGGACCTCGATAGAGCACCGCGCGATCAGCCTCTCCGCAAGCCACGGAAGCCGGTTTATGTGCAGTCACTGTTACTGATCGGAACTCGATATCGTCTACGGTCTTGTCCGGGACAGACATCCGGTTCTCTATGGTCAGCCCGACAAATCCTGCCTTCACAAGAGCACGATAAAAGGCCTGCTCTTCATAGACGCCCGCATAGCAGCCAACCCACAAGTCAGGGTCGTTTCTCAATCTGGCTGGGATAGGCTTGCTCGAGACATTGTCCGACAGGGCAATGCGTCCGCCCGGTTTTAAAATGCGGAAAATTTCTGTCCAGACCCGGTCTTTCTGACCCGTTTCGACGAGATTGATCACACAATTGGAAACGACCAGATCCACGCTTTCGTCCGCAATCAGCGGCTTTTGGACCCGGATATTGCACAGGTCCTTCTCCAGGGCCTCGAAGTCTGCAAAGGATCCGATGGTCCGGCCGGCCAGCGCGACATCGGCGGCCTCGAGATCCAGGGCAAGGTCCTGAATGTGGGCCCGGGCAAATGTCAGATTGGACAGGCCCGTGGCGCGGGTAAATACACTCTGGTTGCGGCGGGCAAGTTCGAGCATATCCGGGTTCATGTCGATCCCGATCACGGCCCCGGTTTTGCCGACCACCTGCGCCAACGCGTAGCAGATTTTGCCGCTGCCGCTCCCCAGGTCCAGGACCACGTCGCCCATGCGCGCAAACCGGGTCGGGTTTCCGCATCCGTAGTCGTGATCAATGACCTCCTGCGGCACATTTTCCAACAGCGACCGGTCTATCCCTCCGGCGCGGCATACGGTGACGGCCTCCAGTCCCATAACGGCGGATTTCGTCGTTGCCCGCTGGCTGTATCCAGCTTGAACAGCTTCCTTCACATCCATGATTACGATCCCCCATCCGTCCATTTCGGGTCCGGACCCAGCAATTGGCATTGTTGTTTCGTGCGATCCTCGTCTGAACGGCATGTGACGCCGGCCCGTTTCCGCTTCACGATGCCATCACCCCGTAAGCGGCAAGCAATATTATCAATCCTATGGCGGCCTGCAGGATCGACCCACCTGCGAGTACCAAAGTTGCTCGCCCCTCGGCGCACTCGGCCAAAGCGCTCTTGCGCACCAACCAGTAGAAGCTGTCATTGGGCAGAATCGCGACAAATGACCCGAGACAGACCGCCAGAACAGCGGCGATGGCGGGCAAGCCGGAGGCGGCCACGATGGGGGCGGCTATCGGTGTGACCGCCGCAAAGGTGGACATGCTGGAGCCCTGGACCACCTTGAAAACGGCCGTCAATGCGAACAGGCTCAAGATGGCCAGCATCCCGTTCTGGCCCTCAAAAAACGACCCGAGCGGAACGGCCAGTATCAGGGCCGCACTCATGGCACTGGCCGCTCCGATGATGACAAGAAGTGAGCCGCTCCGGCGCAGTCCAGATTCCAGACAAGCCCGGCGCTCTCCGCGGGCAATCATGGCCAGGGCGACGAAGGCTGCGCAGATCAGGGCGCCCTTCGGATTGACGAGAAAACCGATCACCGTGTACCCGGAAAAGTCGAAGGCCACGCCCAAGATCAACAATCCGCACAAGATGGCGAATGGCACCAGCACGGCCAACGAACCCTTGGTGCGAACGCCACTTCCAGCGGCAACCTCCGGGGGCTCATCAAAAATGCGGGCAAACACGATACCGACCGCAAACACAGGAACAAACAACGCGGCACAAGCGAGCAACATCCACCCGTCGCTGACGCCAAGGCCAGTGGCAACAATCAGTGGTCCGGCAGGAAAGAGAAGCTTGAACCCTGAAAATGACCCGAAGGCGATTTCAAGCCGTCGGCGCTTGCTCATGGGCGTCAGAGCGGCGTAGGCCGTATCCGGACACACCATTCCAGCCGCAGCAAGCGGCGAAAGACCGACGGACAGGAGCGGCGGCCCCTCCACACGCATTCGGTCGATGGCCGCGGCCAAGGTGAAAGACGGGATCAGGATGAGCGCAAATTCTCCGATCGCAGCACCCCAGCCTGAATTGAATCCGGCCACGATTTCCTTGGCCGGAAGCCCCGTTGCGATGAACAGGCACAGGGTGACCAAAATCATCCAGATCGGAAGCGGCAAATCGGGCAAGATATGGCGCAGTGAAGCCTCGTGAGGACTTGTTGAGTTTACGGAGCTTTCGTTCGCCATATCCGTCATTTCTCACTACTGAACTGTCCGCCAGTGTCTTGGCCTGGCGAGAATGGTCTTGCCGTTTGGCCCTGCCCGGCCGGCCGAAACCGTGGTCGATGGAACCGACCTAAAGACTTTCTTCCGGCATTTTCTCATTCCTGAGGTCTAGCTGCATGTAGACGACATTGATGAAACGGCCGAACTTGAAGCCCAGCCCGGCCGCCATCCCGATATGCCGAAATCCCATCTTGCTGTGGAGACCGATCGAACCTGCATTCTCGCTGTCACCGATGACGGCCATAACGCTGGCATAGCGTCGGCTCTGTCTTGCGTCTTCGAGCAAGGTTTCGAGAAGACGTGTGCCGATGCCGCTTCCGACCCAATCGGGAGACACGTAAACTGTGTCTTCAGCGGTGAACCGGTATGCAGACCGTTCCTTGTGCGGGCCGAGATAGGCGTAGCCCACGATCCGGTCGTCCTGCTCCGCGATCAGGCAGGCGTAATTTCGATCACGAAGAGCCTGAAGCCGCCGCGCCATCTCGTTCGCATCAGGTGCGACCTCTTCAAAGGTTGCCGTGCCATGCAGAACATAGTGGCTATAGATGTCTGAAATTCCGGCCGCATCGTCTGGTTCTGCCAGACGAATATGCGGCTCAATCAGTTGCCGGCCCTGTCGCACGGTCGAAACGGTCATTTTTGTTGCCCTCTCTGCCGTCGGCCTTGCTTTGTCGCCCAACCTGCCGCGCCTCTTCAAAGTCTTTCTGTCAACGCGTACCAACCGGTGAAGGCTTGGTTTTTTGCGCTCACCCAGCAGTGCCCTTCCACCTTCTGCGCCGGCCTCACCGGGTCACAACGGACAAAATCCCTGGTTGTCTTCAATCCGGATCAGACGGGCTCACCGCCGAACTCGGCAGGCGAAATTCACATACAGGCATGAGGTGTTCTGCCTTTTTCTGCAATGATAAGATGTTGAATATTTCAGAAAACCCTGATTATCCTCCGTATCATTATGAGAAAAACTCATACTCTATGGACGAACACGTCGCTTCGCGCATTGCGTGCATTCGAAGCTGCGGCGCGATATGGCAGCTTCACCGCCGCGGCTGAACATCTGAATGTTACGCAAGGGGCTGTGAGCCGGCAGATCAAGGATCTTGAGGCGCTTGTCGGCTACCCGCTTTTTGTCCGGCATGGGCCTCGATTGATCTTGACCGGACGCGGCAAGAATTTCGCCGAAAGCCTTGTGCGGGTATTCGCCGACCTGCAACAGGCCTTCATTGAGACCCAGGGGCGCGAGATTGCCACGACCATCACATTGTCCATGCTTCCAAGCGTGGCTGCGCGCTGGCTTGCGGCCCGGCTGGAGGATTTTGACAGTGCCTTTCCGGAAATCGACCTGAAGATTTCGGCCTCTCGCCACCTGATCGACTTTCGGGTTGAACAGATTGACGGTGCAATCCGGTTCGGTTGCGGAAACTGGCACGATGTGAGCGCTGAATTCATTGGTGCAGAAACCATTTGTCCAATCTGCACGCCCGGCTTCGCCGCGCGGCAGAGACTTAAAGAACCGGCTGATCTGCTGGATGTCCGGCTGTTTCACGGCGATATGTCGGAGGGCTGGCGTGACTGGTTCGGCCATGCAGGCGTTAAAGCGCCGCAAGGCTTGCGAGGCCCTCGCCTCGGCGATGATGCAGCAACGCTCCAGGCGGTGCTGAATGGTCAGGGGGTGGCTCTCGGTCGTACATTACTTGTCGCCGATGACTTGGCCGCTGGCCGTCTTGTTCAGCCTTTTCCCCTGCGACTGCCGATCGAGTTTGGCTACTGGTTCGTGACGCCAAGGCAGGAGCCGGCTCCTACGGATTTTGACAGCGTTCGAAAATGGCTGATCGACCGGCTGCGGGCCAGTTTGGACACCGGCCAGCCCGGCTGATGAACGCGTGCTGAAACCGGCATGCGAGACCGCCGCCAAATGATCCAGTATTAAATCCCCTATTGGTTGTTTATGAATTCTATGCTCTCATTAATAGAATTTTCTGAATAGCAGGATCCAGGGGGCAATGAGATGTCATGTTCGAAACGAATTGGGATCGGGCGGCGGACCTTTCTCAAGGGCGGCGCGGTTACCGCCGCGATGGCGGGCACAAGTGAGCCGGCGATGGCGCAGTCCGGACTGGCCCAAATCCGCTATCCGGCCAGCCGGCTGGCCAATGTCTCCGATCTGGAAACCGATACACCACTTGCGATTACCTACCCGGATGTGGACAGTCCTGGTGTTCTTCTGAAGTTAGGCCAGCCTGTTGAGGGAGGTGTCGGATCAGACCAGGATATCGTCGCCTTTTCAACGCTTTGTCCCCATATGGGGTGGCCACTGGTCTTCCAGGCAGAAGACCGCACCCTGACCTGTCCCGGGCATTTTTCCCGATTTGACTGCGAAGCGGGCGGCCTCCAGATCTGGGGTCATGCGACCCAGAACCTGGCCCAGTTCTGGCTGCGGGTTGACGATCAGGGAGATATCTTCGCCGAAAGCGTCGACGAACAGATCTTTGGGCGTTTGTCCAACACTTTGTGGTCCGGAAGCTGAGCAGCAACGACGGAGGCCGCCATGGCGTTCAAGAGACATGTCGACCGCTTGCCGGTCATTCCCGCCGATGCCAACCAGCACAATGTGACGTGTCACTATTGTATCGTTGGATGTGGCTACAAGGCCTATACATGGCCACTTTCTAAACAGGGAGGGCCGGCGCCAGACGAGAACGTGTTTGGTCTGGATCTGCATGAGCAGCAGGCAATCGAGACAGAGGCCTGGTATGCGCCCAGCATGCACAATGTGGTGCGTCAGGATGGTAAGAATGTGCATCTCGTCATCAAGCCCGACAAGGATTGCGCGGTCAATTCCGGTCTCGGATCGGTGCGCGGTGCGCGCATGGCCGAGAACCGGCGCTCCGATATCACGGGAACGCAACAGCAACGGCTGACGGATCCCTTGATCTGGCGTCATGGGACATGGCAGCCAACCAGCTGGGACGATGCGCTGGACCTAGCGGCACGCGTGACAGCACGTGTGATCGACGCAGAAAATGAGGACGACTTGGTCGTTTCCATGTTCGACCATGGTGGCTCTGCCGGTGGATATGAAAACACCTGGGGCACGGGCAAGCTTTATTTTGATGCCATGAAGGTGCGCAACTGCCGCATTCACAACCGGCCGGCCTATAATTCGGAAGTTCATGCCACCCGCGACATGGGCGTGGGCGAGCTGAACAATTGTTACGAAGATTATCAATTAACGGACACAATCTTCATGGCCGGGGCCAACGCGCTGGAGACCCAGACCAACCTTTTTCTCAACCACATGGTACCAGCACTTCGCGGCGACACGCTCGACCTGAAACGGCGCGAACTGCCCGGAGAAGCGCATGCCCCAGCCCGGTTCGTACTGGTTGATCCGCGGCGGACGGTTACCTTGAATGCCTGCGAACAGATCGCGGGTGCCGAAAATGTGCTGCATCTCCAGATCCAATCCGGAACAGATCTTGCCCTTTTCAACACCCTCTTCACCTATATCGCCGATCAGGGTTGGGTTGACAGCGCCTTCATCGAGCAGGCGACATATTCCGGCGCGATCGCGCAAGCCGAGGACGCCCGCTACCCGGCCGCCTTGGTCAGCTACGAAGCTGCCCGCCAGGCCTGCCGGATATCGCTCTCAGAAGGGGCAAACATTTGCGGCATTGCGGAGGACGCTCTGGTCCTGGCGGCCCGTTGGATTGCCGAACCGAAACCCGACGGCAGCCGGCGCCGGACCGTCTTCCCCTATGAAAAAGGTATCATCTGGGGTAACGACAATTACCGGACCATTGGCGCTCTGGTCAATATTGGGCTCGCGACGGGCAATATCGGACGGCCAGGAGGAGGCGTTGTCCGCCTTGGCGGACATCAGGAAGGTTATGTCCGCCCGTCAGCGGCCCATGCCGGACGTCCCTCAGCCTATGTGGACAATCTCCTCATCGAAGGTGGGGGTAAGGTCCACCACGTGTGGGCGAACGACCATTTCAAGACAACGCTCAACGCTGCAAAATTCAAGCAGATCTACAATCGGCGGACCGCGCTTGTGCGCGATGCGATCGACCGGGCAGCAGGCGCCAGCCGGTCCGAGCTTGTGGACGCGATTGTCGACGCGATCGGTCAGGGTGGTCTGTTTACAGTCTGCGTTGACATTATCCCTAGCCAGATCGGGCAGCAGGGGCATGTCCTGCTGCCAGCTGCAGAATCCGGAGAGATGAACCTCACGTCCATGAATGGCGAGCGCCGGTTGCGTCTGACCGAAAAATACATGGACCCTCCGGGGTCCGCCCTTCCAGATTGTCTGATTGCTGCCCGGCTTGCAAACCGGCTGGAGGCCGTTCTTCGTGAAGACGGCCGCCACAGCTATGCGGCGCTGTTTCAGGGCTTTGACTGGACGCGGGAAGAGGATGACTTCATGGATGGGTACCACACCCATGTCAGCGCCGATGTGACCTATGACCGCTTGCGTGCGATGGGCAATAACGGCGTGCAGGAGCCGGTGACCGGTTACGCAGATGGCCGTTTGACGGGCACGAAGCGCCTCTATGCGGACGGCATTTTTTCGACCGGCGACGGCAAGGCGCGTTTTTGTGCCGCCGGGTGGCGTGGTCTCCAGGCACCGGGCAAACAACAGCAGAAAGAGCGCTATGCCTTTCTCATCAACAATGGCCGCTCCAACCTCCACTGGCAAAACTGGTTCCTGGATCAGGAAAACGACTTTGTGAAAGACCGATTTCCCTTCCCCTTCGTTGAAATGAACCCGGATGACATGGCGGGTCTTGGCGTCGAAGCCGGAGATCTCGTCGAGATCCACAATGATGTTGGTGCGGTGCTTGCCATGACGGTTCCCACGCCAACGGCACGCACTTCGGAAGTGTTCATGGTGTTCGGAGCACCGGGCGGATCTCAAGGCAATCTGGTCGGCCCCGGGGTCAATGAGCTCGTATTGCCGAACTACAAACAGGTCTGGGCCGACATCCGTAAGGCGTCTGATGCCCCCCAAGCGGTCGGACATCTGTCCTTCAAGTCCAAGGAGGCAAAGCTGGGCTAGGACCAGCAGAGCGGTAAAATCCCGATTGGGATGTTAGCCTTTGAGGCCAAATCGGCCTGTTTGCCGCTGCCTGCTAAGAACCCGATTCAATCGTTTCTGGGAATGTACATTAGGTTGCGAGCCTGCATCTTCCTGAATGAAAACGATGCATAAGACCGGCCTTAAGCCTCTCCGGCCGTGTCGTCTGGCAGAGCGTCGAGAACGGTTCTGGCAATGTCAAAGGAAAACCCGGCCCGGCACAAGGCTGCCAGATCCTTATCGCGCCGGTCACCTGCCTCCCCCTTGGCCGGACCGGTCCGGTAGGGCCCCAGCCGTCTACGCCGGGCGAAGGTTCTGGCGGCCTCCAGCTCCGTGCCGCTGCCGGACTGTTCGTCAAGCACAGCTTGGATGGTGTTCCGGTCGACGCCTTTGGCGCTTAACTGGGCTTCGATCTTGCGCCGGGACCCGCCCCGGCGCCGGAGCCCGGCGGTTTTGGTTTCGGCATAGGTCCGGTCGTTGACCATCCCCGAGGCCCGGCACTTTTCCACCACAGCCTCGATCATGGTGATGAAGTCAGCCATATCGCGGCCATGGTGGTGGCAGGCCTTCAGGACCCGCCGTTCCAGCACCTTGCGCAAGTTCGCTGTCGAGGACGCATAGCGTTCCAGATAATGGATTGCGATGCGTGTCAGCCGCTCTTGCGTTGGCAGCTTTGGGGCTTTAGCCGACATGGGCCGTTTGACCGGTGCGGGCCGTCAGGGCGCCCTGCTCCAGACGCATACCGTCAAAAGCCGGTTCGATATGCGCCGGCAGCTCTTCGGCAAGCGTAGCATAATCCAGATCGCAATGAAGGTTCGTGAAGACAGCCTGTACCGGGGCGATACGGGCTGTCCAGTCAAGCGCATCATCCAGGCAAAAATGGCTGGGATGCGGCGAACGGCGCAGGCAGTCCAATATCAATAAATCCAGACTTTGCAGATATTTGAGACTGTTTTCTGAGATATCGGATACATCAGGTATGTAGGCGCTGTTTCCGATCCGGAAGCCGAGCGCCTCGATCTCGCCATGGGTGACGGGGACCGGCTCGAAGGTGAGCGCGCCGCCCGCACCAGTGATCTTGATCGGGTTGTGCGGATCAATCGCTCGGCGCTCCAGAATAGGCGGATAGCTCGACCAGGACGGTGTTTCGAAACAATAGCCGAATGCGGACCGGGCTTTTGTCCATGTCGGTTCATCCATATAGACTGGCAGCCGCGCCCGGCTGAGCAGCCAGAATGCGCGCAGATCATCAATGCCATGGAGATGATCCGCGTGGGCATGGGTGTAAAGCACCGCATCCAGATGGGGCACGTCCGCCGCCAGCATTTGTTCCCGCAAGTCCGGCCCGGTGTCGATCAGAACCCGTGTGCAGCCTGCTTCACTGTGTTTTTCAACCAGAAGAGAACAGCGCAAACGCCGGTTTCGCGGGTTTTGAGGATCACAGGCGCCCCAGTCATTGCCTATACGGGGCACACCTGCGGACGAGCCGCAGCCGAGAATGGTCAGGGTGAGGCTCATTGCGCGGATATCCCTGCCAGGGCGGCCGGCCGTGGCACTTTTCGAAACAGGCGGAAGAAATTCTCCGTGGTCTGCTGGGCGATCTCTTCCGGGGAGACACCGCGTGTTTCGGCCAGAACCGCCGCTGTCATGGCCGTATAGGCGGGCTCGTTGCGTTTGCCCCGCTTGGGCTGGGGCGCCAGATAGGGGGCGTCGGTTTCCACCAGCAGCCGGTCTGAAGGCAGATCCCGGGCGATGGCACGCAGGTCGTCTGAGCGTTTGAAGGTGAGAATGCCGGAGAAGGAGACATACAGTCCGAGTTCGATGCCGGTCAGGGCCAGATCCCGGCCGGACGAAAAACAGTGCAGCAGGGCCGGGAAAGCCCCCTTCCCCATTTCCTCGCGCAGGATTTTGGCCATGTCATCATCTGCATCGCGGGAATGGATGACCAGCGGCAGGCCGGTTTGACGTGCCGCCTCGATATGGATGCGCAGGCCTTCTTCCTGGGCTTCGCGCGGTGCCTTGTCATAGAAATAGTCCAGCCCGGCCTCGCCAATGGCGACCACTTTCGGATGGGCGGCGAGCGCCAGAATGTCTTCCACGGGAATGCCCCGTTCAGTGCCCGCATTGTGCGGATGTGTACCGACCGAGCAATAGACTTCCGGGTGCTGTTCGGCAATGGCGCGGATCTGGTCGAATTTGCGGATATGGGTACAGATCGTCACCATCAGGCCGATCCCGGCGTCTTTGGCGCGGGCGATCAGCTCGGCGCGCTCGCCGTCAAAATCGGGAAAATCGAGATGGCAATGGCTGTCGACTAACATTCAAGATCCTGAATATGGGTTTCGGACCGACTCTGGCCAGTCCGCCCGGTTGGTCTTGATAGCCTCTCTTGGCCCGAACCCCAAGCCCTGAGCGGGTCAGGCAGCTTTCAGAGCAAAGAAAAAGTCAAGAACCACCTGCTTCCGGTCCAGATTGAGCGCGTCCGCGTCCCGGATGGCCTTGAGGGTTCTGTCACGCAGCTCGACAAAGCGGTAGGCGGCCCGCACGCCGGTTCTCAGGTCCTGGCGCATCCTGTCGTGGAGCCAGGCCTCCAGAATATGTTCAAAGCTTTCCCAATTGTCGGACTGGCCCCTCACCGCCACCAGATCGGCCAGGGCGTGGACAGCGCCCAGATCCAGCTGCCCGGGATGGCTTGCAAGCTGACGCAGACCCTTGGCGATCTGCAGCCCGTCACCAGAGAGCAGCGTGAGTGCGGACCGGAGGCTGCCCTCGGCGGTTCTGGTGATTTCGCGGAGATCTTCCGGAGACCCCGGCGCATCCACGGCCAGCTCTTGAAGGCCGTCTGCGAGTTCTGCTTCGGACAGGGGCGTCATGTCAAGGCGGCGGCACCTGGACCGGATCGTCGGCAACAGGCGCCCCGGGGCGTGGCTGAGCACCAGAAACAGACAGCGTTCAGGCGGCTCTTCAAGGATTTTCAGCAAGGCGTTGGCCGAACTGGCATTCATGTCGTCGGCCGAGTCCACAATGCACAGGCGCCAGGCCCTGGCGGAAGCGGTGGTTCCGAAAAAGGAAACGGTCTTGCGGACCTCATCCACGGGCAGGTCCGACTTGAACCTCTTGCCCCTGTCATCCCACGGCCGCCGCAGATGCAGAATGTTCGGATGCCCGCCTGCGGTGACCTGCCTGCACACCGGATGGTCCGCAGGCACGCTCAAATCGGTTGCCTGTGAGGTCTGAGGGCCAAACCGGTCGCCATGGGCGATCACGAATTTGGCAAAGCGGAAGGCCAGGGTCGCCTTGCCGATGCCCTTCGGTCCGCCAAGGATCCAGGCATGGTGCAGGCGCTCGGAGCGGTAGGCGTCCAAAAGCGCCTGTTCTGTTGTCTTGTGCCCGATCAGCCGCGTGCGTTCATGGGGCAGCGGGACGCCCGGAAGGGCGTCGACTTCGGGTGTGTCGGCCGGTTCATTTTTGCGCGCCATCAGGCCGGCCCCCCTTCACCGGGACGCACTGGGCCCTGGCTGCTCAGATCCTCTGCAAAGTGGGTCAAGACCGCCTTGCGGATTTCCTTTTCGACAAAATCCGTGTTGCGGGAGCCGTCTACGATGGTGAACCGGTAAGCCTCGTCCAGCGCGAGCTGCAGGAACAGTTTCCGGCGGCGCTCATGAACCGCGAGCGCCTCGTCCTCGAACCTGTCCGGGCCGCCGCTGGCATCTGTCTTGGAGCGTTTGGCCACACGGCTCAGACCGATTTGCGGTGGCACATCGATCAAGATGGTCATTTCCGGGCGGGTGCCTGCGACAGCAGCGGTTTCCAGCAGCTTCAGATAGTCCTGATCCACTCCGGCTTCCCCTTGATAGACCCGGGTTGAATCCGCATAGCGGTCGCACAGGACCCACTCACCCCGCTCAAGCGCGGGCCGGATGGTTGCATCCACATGATCTGCGCGTGCGGCGGCAAACAGCATCGCCTCACCGCGTGGGCCCAGATCTTTTGCCTCTCCGGACAAAAGCAGCGTGCGGATCTTTTCAGCGCCCGGAGACCCGCCAGGCTCGCGGGTGACGGTGATAGCGTGCCCAAACCCTTCCAGATAGGTTTTCAGCCGGGCAATCTGAGTGGACTTCCCGGCCCCCTCACCGCCTTCAAATGAAATGAAATGTCCTGGCAAACTGCCCCCGGTTTTTTGGTTGCACCACGCGCTGAGGCAGCTGGCCCGGAAATCCGCCTGATTCCCGCCCGTGCCTGTCTGTGCCATGGCTTTTAGCAGGGATCGGCGCAAATGTTGATGCTGCTTTGCCGAGTTATGCTGGGCAAAGATCTGCGAACAATAGGCTTTGCGATTTAACCGATCCAGCCGAACAGCAATTCCTGAAGGCCGTCAACGGCCCGGTCCATCAAGCTGCCTGCGCTGACTGCGTTCCCGGTGACCAAAGGGGCCCGGTAGACGATACCCTCCTTGCCGATCACGCGCAGTTCGCCAGCGGGCATGCCTTTAGAAACGGGGGCCTTCAAAGGGCCCTCATAGACGACGCGCAGCCGGTAATCGAGGCTGCCACCCCGGGCGAGCAACACGTCGACATCGGCTGTGGCGACCAGGGGCACTGCCCCTTGCGTGCCGCCGAACACACGGCCCTCAACAACCGTTTCTCCGGCCGTAAAGAGTGTCTGGATGGCATAGTACTCCCAGGCACCGGCGATCACCTGATTGAGTGACTGCAGCCGGTGCTTGTCGGAATTGAGCCCGGCGACGGCTGCAATCACGCGCCGTCCGTCCCGCTTGACCGAGGCAAGCCCCGAATACCCGTCTTCCGGATCATTGCCACCGCCCAGCCCGTCCAGGTTCCGGATCTCGCCAAGAAGCGGGTTCTTGTTGCGCTGAAAAATCTTGTTCCAGGTGAATTCGGGGATGGAGAACAGCGGATAATAGTCCGGATGCTCTTCCAGAATATATTCGGCAAGCCGAGCCTGGTCCCGCACAGTGGTCTGGCTGGGAACATCGTCAAAGCCGGTCGGATTGCCGAAGGATGAGCCAGCCATGCCCAGGGAACGGGCGAGATCTGTCATGCGTTTGGCAAAGGCCTCTTCCGATCCGTCAGCGCATTCGGCCAGAATGATGGCTGCGTCATTGGCATTGTGAACCAGAAGCCCCTTGAGAAGGTCCGTCACTGCGATTTCGGATTTGATGGCCGCAAACATGGTGGAGGTGCGCGACGGAGCGCCACCGGTACGCCAGGCATGTTCGCTGACCTTACAAAGCTGGTCAGGCGAAAGGGTCCCGTCTCTCAGAAGATGAAACACCGTGGCCGCTGTCATCACCTTTACCAGCGATCCCGGTTTGAAGGGGGTGTCCGGTTCCTTGGAAAACAGGACTGTGCCTGAGGAAGGTTCCAGCAGGTAGGCTTTGGGGGCTCTTGTATCGAGACCGTCACTTGCTTGAGCGGGCTCCATCTGGGGCGTGCTGACAGAAACAAGCGCAGTAAAAAGGGGTAAGCAGATCGTGCGAGGCTGCAGCCAAAATCCGAGGTTTGACAGGTACATAGGCCGGATTACCTTGACACTTCATCGCGGTTAAAACGGCAAATTTTCCGGCCGCTGAGGACGTGCCGATTATTCGCCTGCCGGTATATTAGCAGCAAGCTGACGCATGGAAAGACCGGATGTCGACAGAGTGGACAGGGTCTCATGCGCGTCTGCGATCCTCTGGTTGGCCGCATAGGAGGAGACGGCACTTCCGGGCTCAAGCGTCACACGGCGGCCGGGAACCGGAATTGTCTCGTCAGCGCTTGCTGAAGCGTAGCCGGATGCATGCTGCGTCGGCAGTTGGCCGAAATGGTTGTTGGACGCCACCTTGACGGTTGCCCCGCCTGCTTCAAACGCGATAGCCGGATCAAAGGCAACAGTGACGGTCTGGGCGGTGCGGGTCTGACTGAGCGCTGCCAGATAGGGGCGTGAGGCAGGAGCCGGAACCGAGCCGAAAATGACCTCCGGGGTGACTTGTGCCAGCAGTGTTCCGGGCTGTGTGCCACCGGGCACAACCGAACCGGGACCCCGGTAGGAGGCCATCAGATAGGCTTCGTCCTGTCCGTGCAGCGGTGCGCGGCCGACATATTCGACCTTAACCTTGCCAACGCCCGCGGATTTGGTGCCCAGCATGGTTGCGACCCGTTCTGAGAGGTCGATGATCCGGTTGCCGTGGAACGGTCCGCGGTCATTCACGCGCACAATCATCGAGCGGCCATTGGCCGTGTTGGTGACACGGGCATAGGATGGCAGCGGCATGGTGGTGTGGGCGGCTGTCAGAGAGTTGCGGTCGAAGATCTCACCATTGGCAGTCTTGCGGCCATGGAATGTCGGCCCGTACCACGAGGCAAGCCCGACCTTTTTGTAGTTGGGGTCTTCCTTTGGGTAATACCACTTGCCGGCAATCTTGTATTTCTTTCCGACCACATAGCGGCCCCCGCCTTTGGGGACCGGCTTGCCGGCTGCTACCATTTTCGGGCTCGCCTTGACGCCGTATTTTTTCGGGCTGAACTTGGCTTTGGTCTGGGGAGTGGAGCTACAGGCCGCGACCAGAGTGACAGCCGCAACAGCCAGCATAACGGGCCCGAAGCGGCGCAATCGGCTGCCCGCCTGCCCGTCTGTCTTATCTCGCGGTTGATGTGTCGCTATACCCGATGACGATCCAGCCCCCAGGCTGTTGGCGCCGTCTGTCCCTTGCATCCCTGCCGTCCTACTCACTACGCGTTGGCGGCCCCGCAGCTTACGCGATCCCCCGGTGCTGAAACAAAGCTTCTAGCACTGGATTCAGGCTACGATCCGATCCTGTGATCAGTCCCCTATCGATGCACAGCCCCCGCAATGCATCCGATCATAGTGCCTGTTTAAATCGCAAGTTTATTACTTGAAAGTAAATGCCGCGTCGAGACTGCTGACCTCCCAAAGCAGGCACCACGCACAGGAAACTTGAAAAATGCTGGAGATCCCTTGGGAAATTTTTGGTTAACACACTGAAATGTAATTTGAAAAAATCCGTATTTCTGTGTGCCTTGACTGTTGCGCTAGGGGCACAGCGTTGGAAAAATCGCCAAACAGGCAGGATGTGATGCAGGTCACATCCCCTCTCAGCGCGGCGGGCTAGGGTGACGTCATTGCTCGTGACCGCCCTGTCACGGCAATGCTGGACCCCACCTCCAGCTTTGGCCGCCGGTTCAAAACCCTGCCCACGACACCGGACCGGCGGCCCCACTCTTTGGCGAAGTTCCGATGCCGGGTGCATGTTCCGACCCCACCTCAGAAACGGCCTTACGCAGCGCTTGCCGTGCACGGCGCCGGATTGTCCCAAGGGTCGTGCCAATTGAGGCCGTTCAAGATGATCAGCGCAGGTCCACATGATTTTTCAGCAAATTGCCTGGCCGTGAAGTCCGGCTCTTGACATTCGCCGCCAGACAAAGGAAACGGGAGCTGTGGCCGCGCTTCGCGCGCCGGGCTGCATTTGGTGAGGTGGCCGAGTGGTTTAAGGCAGCGGTCTTGAAAACCGCCGTGCGTGAGAGCGTACCGTGGGTTCGAATCCCACCCTCACCGCCATTTTCCTCATCGTGCGATCCGGAGACATAGGTCACAGTTTGTACCGGAGACATGGGTTACAACCTCGTGCCGAACGGGTTGCTGATTGTCTTTAGTGTTGTCTGCTCAAGATTGCGCCTGACCAGTGATGGTCGCGCAGGAAGCCGATCGGCAAAATTGCCCCGACAAAAGCGCCTGCGTCTTTGACGTGCCTTGTCTCAATGCAAGCTGAGCAGGACTTCCAGGTCGCGGGTTGTCAGGCGTTGCATCAGCATCCGGTCTTCGCCGTTCAGCGTGTGGCCCTCGGCGATGTGGGTCTGGATCAGCCGCGCAACAAGGCTGGTCGGCTGGTAGTAGAGGTCCGGGTTGTCGCGGCTTACCTCGGTTACAAGCCGGCGTATCAGGGCCTTTTGTTTTTCCGCATCGGTTTCGGATTTCTTGTCTTTCAGCATTACGGGTCCAACTGTTCTGCAGTCCCCAATCATTAGGGCGTTATGCGAGGCCGTTCCCCAAAGTCTCTTGCAAGGAGCCCTCACACCTGGAATGTGGCGCGGTGCAAGGCCGTCTCAAGGTGCGGGGCGGCAAAATCCACGAAGACGCGTATTTTTTGTGGCATGAGACCTGCCGCGTACAGGATATTGACCGGAAGGGGCGCGGTTTCCTCTTCCTTTAGGATAATCTCAAGGGCCCCTCCGCAACGGCGTCTGCGACCTGATAGGACAGCACGCGGGCGACCCGGAGACCGGTGGCGGCGGCTTCACTGGCGGCATTGGCGTTATTCACGATCATCCGCGCGTGAACGGGCACCCACCGTTCGGAGACCCCTTCCCCGAAACGCCACTTGTCTGACGCCATGAGACCGGAGAAGGAAATCCAGTCGTGCCGGGAGAGGTCTTCGGCTTTTTGAGGGGCGTCCCTGCTGGTCAAATATCTGGTGGATGCTCAGCAAACCCAGCGCACATGTCCAACAAGCCAGGCTCGCAGGCCGCTTTCGGGCAGATGGCCGATGCCTATGGCGGCATCAATATGCTCTTCCTGCAGGCTGACGGACCGGTCGGCCTGGGACAGCCGGACATCGATCTGCGGATAGGCCTTCAGGACGTTCGAGATCACGGGCAGCAGGTGCATCCGCTTCCTGATCGATTATGCGCAGCCTCGGCGGGTGAACTCTGGGGGCGCGCGAAGGTGATCGAGGAGGATCATACGCTGCTCGACAGCCTCCGGCCTGAAGATGGCCGGGGAAGAGCTGAACGTGCGATCCTGTTTGACCTATCTGCCTGGGATGTGAACTGCCCGCAACACATTCTGCAGATGGTCGATGCTGCGGAGCTGGCGTTCGCCGTTGCGCAGCGCGAAGAGCGCATTGCCGCGCTCGAGGCCGAGATCAAGCGGCTTGGAAAGGCGGACGGCTGAGGCCTCTGGCGATTGGCTTAACGTTTGGCGAGCATTGGCAGGATCCGGCCCCATGCGGTTTCCGCTGGTGGTCCGGACGGTTCAAACCCCAGTTTGCGGTAGACCGCAATTGCCCTGGTATTGTCAGGATGCGGGTCCACTCCGATCACCGGGGCACCGTCTTCGAACAGGTACGTGAGCCGGGCGGAGATAAAGGCCGTGCCATGCCCCTGGCCGAGCAGGTCCGGCTCGCCGATATATTGATCGATGCCGCGCGATCCTTTTGGCAACCCGGCGAAGTGGTGGTTGTCCCAGCCATGCACACAATAGTCCTGCATGAAGGCAAAGGGGCGTGCGTCATAGGAGACGATCCAGCGGGCTACGCGCGGGTCGGCCATTTCTTCGTCCGTGTAGAGCTCTTGCCTGTCCCACCACTGACGGACGTGTGGATGTGCCTGCCACGTATTCAGCAGAGGAAAATCGTCCTTTTTCAGCTTGCGGAAAGCATAGTTTCGGGCCCGGTTCATGTGCCGTTTATAGCAGACTGGCGGCATGACTTGCCGAATCTGAACGGACCTGATAAGGCGCAAACCGCTTTCACATGACGGGCGAAGGCCTGACTGAAGGTGTCAAGTGTCATGTCTTCTTTCACGGTGAACTCGATAAAGAGCCCGTTCAAGCTCAAAAAGAGCACCTCTCCGAAGGCTTCCGGTTCGATCTCCGGGCGCAAGAGACCTTGCCCCTGCAAGACGACAAGCAGCTTTGTCATTTGCTTGGTCAGTTCCGTGTCGAGCATCCTGTAGCGGTGGGAAAAAGGTGTCTCAGGGTGCTGGATTGCGAGGGCCATGGCAGAGCGCCACATTTCCTTAGTCAGGTAGACGAGACAGTGCTCATTGTAGATGGAGGCGAGCTGGCAAATGGCCTCCGGCGCAGTGGTGTGGTTGCCCTCCAGCATAGCTTCGCCCTGGTGCAGGACTTCTTCCACTTCCATGGAAACAATCGCCAGAAGCACATCAGCCTTGCTGGTGAAGTAGTTGTAAAAGGCGCCGACCGAGATGTCCGCCTTTTCAGCGATTTCACCAATCGTAGCCGCTTCATAGCCGCTCTGCTTAAAAAGCAGGCTTGCTGCCTCCAAAAGTGCCCGCCTTCTGGTCGCTTTCTGTTGTTCGCGCAGTCCTGCCATAAGCACCTCATTCCTCGCTGAAAAATAGCATTGACTCTAAAAGTGAATGCGTTCAACTTTTTTCTACAGAAAATAAAAATACTGCAATTTTACCAACCGGAGACGAACATGACTTTCAAGCTGAGTTGCGCCGCGGCCGCTCTGATGGCCGGACTGGCCACGACGGCCCAGGCCAAGGACCTCAATGCCCTGATCTGGTGTGACCATGCCGATCCGGCGCTGCTGGAGCCTTTCGAAAAGGCTCATGATGTGCGTGTGAATGTGAAGGAATACGAAGGCACTGCTGCTGGCCTGACCCTTCTGGAACAATCCCGGCCTGGGGACTGGGACATCCTTGTGATTGATGCGGTGGATGTGGGCCGGGCTGTGGAGCGCGGATTTCTGGCGCCGTTGCCTGAAGGGACTGCACCGACCGGGGACTATTTTCCCGAAGTGCTCTTCAAGGATCATGTTACAGTGGATGGCACAGTCTATGCCGCCGTTGAGAAATTCGGCTACAACACAATCGCCTACAACAAGTCTGCCGTTGATCCAGAGGATATGACCAGTCTGGATGCGCTGTGGTCCGGCAAATATGATAACCGGATTGCGATCTATGACTACTATCTTCCGGTCATGGGGCTGGTTGGGCTGGAAGCGGGGGTTGCCACGGCAGACCTGAATGCTCAAACGCTGCCCACGATCAAGACGCCGTTGATGGAACTCAAAACCGCCTCCAAACAGGTGTCCGATGTGGTGGCGAGCCAGACGGCCCTGGCCACCGGTGAGGTTGATATCGTGATTGGTGGCGGCGAGTGGCTGACCGCCGTGTTGAATGCCGAGAACCCGGATCTGGACTGGACCATCCCCAAGGAAGGCGGCCTGCTTTGGGCGCAGTCGATTGGCGTGGTGGAAGGAAGCGCGGAACCGGAGCTTGCCGCTGAATTCATCAAATATATCACTTCGCCTGAAGGACAGGCCCGTCTGGCAACCTCGTCCTGCTATTGGGGCATGCCCGCCAACAAAGCAGCGGGAAATGTGTTGACCTCTGAACAAAAGGCAATCCTGCGCTGGGGCGATCAGGCAGACTATCTGTCCCGTGCCCAGCTCTATCCGGTGCCGGATGCGGACACGGATGCCGCAATGCAGGACCTTTGGACCGACATGCTTCAGAACTGAGGTCTGGTATGAGTATTGAAGCACAGGAAAAACGTCAGGGTGCGGTGCTTGCCGCCCCTGCCCTTTTGTGGACTCTGGTGTTTTTCATTTTGCCCTTCGGGGCGATGATCCTGATCAGCCTTGCCCACATGGAGGGGCGCACCGTGGTGCAGGGATTTGATCTGGGCAACTACATCAAAATCTTTTCCGACCCGCCGCTGCGTAAGGGAATTGCCGTTTCCCTCGAAGTCACAGCGCTTGTGACCGTGATCTCAGTGCTTTTGGCGTGGCCCTTTGCCTGGATCATTGCCACAAGGGTGCCAGAACGCTGGCGGCGCCTGGTGCTGCTTCTGGCGGTTTTGCCGTTCTGGACCTCCTATGTGGTGCGCTCCTACTCCTGGGCTTTGGTCCTGGGCGAAAAGGGGGTGGTCATGAACACGCTGGTCGGGCTCGGGGTTTTGGCTGAACCGGTCCAGATCATGGCTACGCGCGCGGCCACGGTGACCGGATTTGTGCACTTCTTTGTCATGCTGCTCACCCTCACGATTTATTCAAACCTGATTCAGTTGTCGCCGAATTATGCCCGGGCTGCCGAAGATCTCGGAGCGTCCAGATGGAAGGTGATCTGGTTTGTGATCTTGCCATTGACCCTGCCGGGCGTGGTCACCGGTGCGTTTCTCACCTTTGTTTTGTGTATCGGCGATTACATCACACCTCAGATCCTGGGTGGAAACAACGAGCTGACCATCCCCCAGCTGATCATGCTGCAGCTTGGACGGCGCGGCGACTTTCCCATGGCCTCCGCCTTGTCCATTGTCCTGATGGCGATTGTGAGTGTCGCCTATCTGGTGACAGCGCGCTGGCTGAAGATGGAGCGGGT
This sequence comes from Roseibium sp. AWQ4_290, assembly GCF_056160985.1. Lineage (NCBI taxonomy): Bacteria > Pseudomonadati > Pseudomonadota > Alphaproteobacteria > Hyphomicrobiales > Stappiaceae > Roseibium > Roseibium sp. AWQ4_290. The sequence goes on along the minus strand of NZ_JBSWYG010000037.1, from coordinate 3,301 downwards.
CTGATGCGCGGTTCCTCCATTCTGTCCTGGGCCTATCTTGCGGCGGTTTTTGTGTTCATCCTGCTGCCGGTTGTCGTGCTGGTGGTGTTCTCTTTTCAGGACGGGCGCCTGCCGGTGCCGCCTTTCAAAGGGGCAACGCTGAAATGGTACGCACAGGTCCTCGGGGACCGTGCCATGATGGAAGCGCTTGTCAATTCTCTGGCTGTCGCATTCGTGTCAGCGTTCGTGGCACTGGTGCTGGGATTTCTCGCAGCCTCCGGTCTTGCGCGGGTGGTGCTTCCTGGATCTGCGCTGATGCGCAGCCTTCTGATTGCACCCATGACGGTGAGCTATCTGATCATTGCCCTTGGTCTTTTGCAGATGTTCAACAGCATCGGCATCCGCCCCTCGCTTCTGGCGACCGGGATCGGCCATGTGGTGATCAATCTGCCTCTGTGTTTTGCGATCCTTTATGCTGCGATCGGCGACCACCAGAAAAACGCCCTGAAAGCCGCGCGGGATCTGGGAGCCTCAGAAGTCCAGACCTTGTGGTTCGTGGCCGCGCCCATGTTGCTGCCGGCGCTTGGGGCGGCGTTTTTCCTGGCATTCACCTTCTCCTGGGATGAATTCATCATCGCCTTTCTGCTCACCCGTTTTGACGTGACCTTGCCCGTGGAAATCTGGTCAATGCTGCGCTCAGGCCTGTCGCCGGCAACCAATGCGGTCGGCTCGCTTGTGTTCCTTGTCTCTGTCCTGATTGTTCTGGTGCTGGAAGTCACCTTTTTCCGGAAGGGGTCGACATGACCGCTGATCTGCACATCAAATCCGTCAAACACCGGTTTCACAGCTTTACAGCGCTGCATCAGATCGATCTTGAGATAAACGCGGGAGAGTTCGTCGTGCTGCTCGGACCCTCCGGCTGTGGCAAGACCACGCTTTTGTCGATCATTGGCGGGTTTTTGACACCAAGCGAAGGCCAGCTTCTGATCGGTGGGCGTGACATGACCCATGTGGCCCCAAAAGACCGGCCGACAACCACCATGTTTCAGGACTATGCCCTGTTCCCGCATATGAGCCTGCGCGATAATGTGTCCTTTGGGCTGCGCATGCGCGGGGTCAACCGGCGCGCGCGCATCAGCCGCGCGATGGAGATGCTCGATATGGTCGGTCTGGCAGACAAGGCCGGCCGCAAACCGCACGAATTGTCGGGCGGCCAGAGACAACGAGTGGCCCTGGCAAGAGCGCTGGCGGTGGAGCCGGATGTGTTGTTGTTGGACGAACCCCTGGGGGCGCTGGACCTAAAGCTGCGCCGTCAGATGCAGGACGAGCTGAAAGCCATCCAGCGGCGGGTCGGCACGACCTTTGTTCATGTGACGCATGACCAGGAAGAAGCGATGGCAATCGCGGACCGGATCGTTGTGATGAACCACGGGCATATCGAACATTGTGGTACGCCAGAAGAGGTTTATCTCACGCCCCGGACCCTGTTTGCCGCAAATTTCATGGGTGAAATGAACCGCATCCCGGTCGTGGCGGCACAAGGCAGGGTGACCTCTCCGCTGGGGGCGCTGGATCTGGCACCGCAAAACGGACTCTTGTGCCTGCGTCCGGAAAATATCGGCCTGGAGGGGGACATTGATCTTGGCCCGGCCCGGTTGATTGAAACAGGGTTTTTCGGAGCCCATCACAGGTGCCGGTTTGCCCCCGCCGCCGCCCCTGACCTGACCCTGACCGCCCATTTGCCTCAGGGGCAGGTTCCGGCTGTTGGGCAAGACGTTTCCCTTTACGGTACAAACCCTGTTTTTCTGCCGGAGACGTGACATGAAACGCATCCCTCCCCGGGACTGGTACCGCCTGCGCAGTGCAGGTGACGGCATCACCTGGATAGACGAGCCCCATATCCAGGAGTTCTACCGCTGCAACATATGGCATGTGCGCGGACGGGACCGGGACCTCATGGTGGACAGCGGCATGGGGGTTGTGTCTTTAAGGCAATGGGTGCCCCTTGTGAGCGAGCGGCCTCTGGATGCCGTCGCCAGCCATACCCACTTTGACCATATCGGCTGCCATCACGAGTTTCCCTGCCGGCTGTGTCATTCTGCCGAGGCGGATCTTCTGGCGCATCCAACACGGCAGAACACGCTCGCTGATCCTTATGTGACTGACGCAATTTTCGATGCCTTGCCGGAGGTGCCCTACAGCTCCACCAGCTATGCCGTCAAAGCCGCGCCTGCGACGCGGATTTTGGAGGATGGAGACATCATTGATCTGGGCGACCGTGTTTTTCAGGTGATCCACACACCCGGTCACAGCCCTGGCGGGATCGCGCTTTGGGAAGCGGCGACGGGTATCTTGATCTCAGGAGATATCCTTTATGATGGTCCGTTGATCGAAGACACCTATCATGCCGATGCGCAGGACTATGTCCGGTCCATGGAGCGGTTGGCCAGCCTCCCCGTCCGTATTGTGCACGGGGGGCACTTTCCCTCCTTTTCCGGCGCGCGCCTGACCGAACTTGTGACAGCCTGGCTCAAGGAAAAGGGCCTTTGAACGGCCCTGTTCTGCTGTTTTAGGCGCGTGGCTTGGGGGACGTGTCTCCAAAAAGTGCCTTGAACCGGGGAAGGCATTGGCGGAAGCCCGCTTCGAAGTCGCCATTGCCCGGATGATAGACGCTTTCAAGGGAGATCACCCCATCATAGCCATCCCTGCGGAGTGCCCCGGCGATTTGAGGCAGCTGATCTGAAAGTTGCCCCTCTCCCAAGGGGCGCACTTCCAGTGTCGCCCTCGGCGTGTCCACTTTTACGTCCTTGATATGGATATGGCCAAGATAACCGCCGCGCAGGGTCTCGTAGCCGTCCGGATAGGCCTCTTCATGGCACCAGCAGTTGTTGGCCGGGTCCCACAGAACCTTGAGGCAGTCACGGGCCTGAAGATCGTCGATCAATTTGCGGGCCGTATAACTTGAATTGACCATGGTGCCGTTGCCGGTCTCCACCGCGAGCGCGATGCCTTCTGCGCGGGCAAGACGGATGGCCGGTTCGATCAGAGCCAGTGTGGCATCCCAGGCGCCTTTGGCAACATTCCAAACCTCGGCCCCGCCCCTGCCCCACAGGATCTGTTCTTTCTTGTTGGTCATGATCCGCACGAGAGGCGCCTCCAGCATCTGGGCCATCGCGATGACCCGCTTGAGTGCGTCCATGTGCTGGCTATGCGTGTCCGCCCGGTGAAGCCGGTCTTCATGGCGGCGCCGCGCTCTGTTACGCTGCTTTTGCAGCGTAACACCAAGGCATGAGTTCGTTGATGCGATTGATCTTGTGGTCGG
>NZ_JBSWYG010000036.1:0-30117 GCF_056160985.1 Roseibium sp. AWQ4_290 | reverse complement strand
CAACGGTTCAAGGTCGAGAAACCAACACCAAGATCTCTGGCGATCTGCTTACGCGACAAGCCGCTGGTCAGCGCAATCCGGACTGCTTCTGCGCGAAACTCCGCGCCGTGACGTGATGCCATGAACATTCTCCTTTGTGGCAAAATACCAAGTCAAAGGAGCGGTACAAATCCGGGACAGGTCCAGATCGGGAGCTGCCAAGGTTACACCTTTAGAAATATCAAAGAAGACGCTCAAAAAACGTCTGAGAAAATTGCAGACCTGACCTACGATTCCGACCCAAATACTAGGTTGTTCATTCCTGATTTCGCCGCCGCAAGCAAAGACAATTTGGATAAATACCAATTAGAAACAGACGAATTGTACGCAGAACTCAAAGCGATTTTGGACGGGAAAGCGAACTAGAGCCAAGCGCCGCTCTTATCTGTTCTGGTCGCGTCCTACCGGACCACGCTCTCTTCCGGCCGCTGTGCGGCCTCCACCGAGCCAAACACGATTTCTGCCGGGACCATCTAGCGCCGGCAGAAGTCTCAAAGAGCCTTCCGCCAGCAAGATAGTCCATCGGCCGAAACCGCCTTTGTCTCGGCCCATTCGGGGTACGATCGTTCGCGCTGGATCTGCTTTGCAGATATCTGCCTGGCTGCGCCAGACATGGATTTGCTAGCGGGGCTCCGCCCCCGGCCGGTCAAGGATAAACCGCTGCGCGGCCGGAAAAGCGGTCTCCCCATGCTCCGCGGCTCTAGCCTTGTGCGCACGGGGACACCCCTCCGCCTCTCCGGTCCCTGACCGCCCTCCCCCGTTTCCGACGACGCGGAAAATGAAACGAGCCGCAACGGTCAAGTTTCATGGAAACAGGAGCATACCAAATGACCAAGACCGACACAAACCGCCTTGAAATCTCTTTCTCGAAGCTGGCGCTTGATCCGAAGAACGTCCGCAAGACCTACACGCAGGCAGGCATCCTTGAGCTTGCTGAAAGCATCGCCTCTGTTGGCGTCCTGCAGAACCTTGTCGTGCGCCCAGGTGAGAAAAAGGGCACCTACCTTGTGACCGCTGGCGGGCGTCGGTTCCGGGCAATTGAGCACCTGATTTCCAACAAGAGAATGCCCACATCCGTCAAGGTGACGTGCGTTCTCAGCGACGAGGCCGACGCAACCGAAATCAGCCTTGCCGAGAATATCATGCGCGAAGGCATGTCCCCTGCCGATGAATACCGGGCTTTCAAACAGATGGCCGACGATGGCAAGACCGTCAGCGAAATCGCAAGCCGTTTTGGCGAAACCGAACTTGTCGTGACGAAGCGCCTCAAGCTGGCCCGCGTCTCCCCTCGCCTGTTCGAGATTTTCGAAAAGGGAGAAATGGAACTTGCCCAATTGCAGGCATTTACCGTCTGTGATGATCATGAAAAACAGGAACGGGTTTGGGATAACCTTTCGCCGTATTATCGCAGCAGCCGCGAAATTCGTCAGGCGTTGACCAATGGCAAAATTCCTGCGTCCGACAAACGCATCAAATTCCTTGGCGGCCTCGATGCTGTCCGCGAGGCGGGCGGCACGGTGATCTGTGACCTCTTTGATACAGATGGCGGATATGCCGAAGACGGTGCGTTGATTGATAAACTCGTGGCCGAAAAGATCGACGCACTCACCCTTGAGGTTGCTGGCGAAGGCTGGAAGTGGTGCCGCTACCAGCCGGAAATCGACTACACGGACATGCAGAAATACGGTCGTGTCTATCCCATGGCCCGCGATCTGTCCGACGAGGAACAGAAGCACCTTGAAACACTGGAAAACGCGGTTGAGACGACTGGCGATGTTTACGACCAGTCCGGAGACGAAGACGACCGGCTCGCCTTCGAAGCAGCGGAAAACGCTCTTGAGGACTTCCGCGCCGCGTGGAAACCGGAGTTCAGCGACGAGCAGAAGGCAAAGGCCGGGGCAATCCTGTCGCTTGGCTATCATGGCGATCTGCGCATTGAACGCGGCTTGATCGATCCGAAGGACGTGAAGGTGGCTGCACAAGCCTGCTCTGATACAGCGTCAGACGAAAAGGCCGGTTCCGATCACTCGAAAGCACTGGTCGCCGAGTTGACCGCTCGCAAGACCGCAGCGCTCCGTCTTGAGCTTGCCCGGAACCCGAACCTGGCCCTTGTTGTTAGCGTTCACTCCATGGCGATCAAGACGCTGTACGAGCACCGTGCGGCATGGACCCATGGGGCGGTTGAAGTGTCGCTCGACAGCGCATGCCTTGAAACACACATCAAAGACGCGGGCCAGTGCGCCGACCTCGATGCCATTGAACGCGTCCGTGAAAGCTGGAAATCGGTTCTGCCCGTCAATCCGGCTGACCTTTGGGATTGGTGCATGGGTGTGTCGCAGGAGGAATTGCTTCGGCTGCAAGCTTTCCTTGTCGCCCAGACAATCAACGCTGTCAGCCATGGCGACGGCTTCAACGGCGCGGGCGTGGATCACGGCAACCGGATCGGCGCGGCCCTAGACCTCGACATGGCCGATCACTTCCAGCCGACCGCCGAATCCTACTTCGCCCGCGTCAAGCTCGATGTCATCCATGACAGTCTCGTGCAGTCCTGCGGCGAGGAAGCTGCCGCGCCCGTTCTCAAAATGAAGAAAAAGGAAGCCGCAGCCTATGCTGCTGAAAAAGTCGCCGGAACGCGTTGGGTGCCGAACATCATGACTTGCAAAGACGAAGCTCCTGCGTCCGAGGAAGTCATTCAAGAGGCAGCGTAACGCTGTCCAATGAAGGGCTGCCCTGCGAAAGCTCCCGCAGGGCGGCCTTTCCCCTTCGGGGAAACCCCGCCATCGAATACGGAGCCCCTTGCCTCCCGATCAAACGATAGCCGGTTGCGGACCCCTCTAAAGGAACCGGCTGAAGTTTGATAAGGGGCTTCACTCTGGCCCGGTCAAGTACATACCCCACTTGACCGGGCCAGCTCGTCACGGGAGCGGACCAGCCCTGACGGGCCGGGCTGATCCCTTGTTATTTTTTGTCGTCTGTTGAAATGTGGTTTGATGTGCAATCTCTACTCCCACACTTCGGCGCGGCAAGCCGTCCTGGATTTCACCCGAGCGATGAAAGTTGCCGACACGATCGGCAACCTGGCACCGCAGCCGGGCATCTATCCGGACTATTCCGCTCCCATCGTCCGTAATATCGGTGCCGACCGGGAATTGACCTTGGCACGTTGGGGAATGCCATCACCGGCATTTGCACTGAAAGGCAAGTCGGCCGACAAGGGCGTGACGAACGTTCGCAACACTAAAAGCCCGCACTGGCGCCGCTGGCTCAGCATCGACCACCGTTGTGTTGTCCCGTTCAATTCCTTTTCCGAGTTTGATTCAAAGGCGCGTGAGCCGGTCTGGTTCGCCTTCAACGAAGACCGCCCTCTTGCTGTCTTTGCCGGTATCTGGACGAACTGGACCAGCGTTCGAAAGGTGAAGGAAGGCGAAGTGACCGCCGACCTGTTCGCGTTTTTGACGTGCGAGCCAAACAAGGAAGTCGGAGCGATGCACCCGAAGGCCATGCCGGTTATTTTGACGGAACAGCAAGAAATTGAAACTTGGCTGTCCGCGCCATGGGACGAAGCGAAAGAGCTTCAGCGTCCTCTTGCGGATGACACGCTCGATATTGTTGCGCGCGGCGGGCGTCAGGACGGCAAGGACTGACACGCGGGCCAGCCCTGACGGGCCGGGCTGATCCTCGGCAGGGGCGTTGCCCCTACGGTGCGCGGCCCAGATCCTCCAAAGCAACATGATCGCGCCGGCACACCGGCCCGACCCCGTTCCTTTTCCAGACCTGACCCGCTCCCCTACCCCTAGAACAATGACCGGCCAGAGCCGGACTTTTGCTTGCTGAAAGGGGCTCCGCCCCCGCCAGGTCAAGGATGAACCGCTGCGCGGCCATGGCAGGGGAGGGGTATCCCCACGCTCCGCGGCTTCGCCTTGTGCGCGCGGGTGATCCCCCTCCCCTGCCATGGTCCTTGACCCGGCTCCCCCGTTTCCGACGACGCGGAAAATGAAAGGCGATACGCCGCGAACGAGGAGCACAAAAATGAACCGCACCGACTGGAAGAAACTCTATCGGAAAATCAGAGCAAGCGAGGAGCCGGAGGCCGTCAACGCCAACGGACGGAAATACTATGTCGGAAGAATGGGCGTGAAGCCGGTTACTGGCCGGGCCGTCCTTTTCTCCCTGTTCGGTTCTTGCCGGATGCTTGAGGGGCGTTCGTCCCGCCTTGGACTTCTGCGGAGCGCGCGTAAGTACCGGCTGGAACTGCAAGAGGCTGTTCGGCTCGAAATTTCGATTTTCGGACAAGCCAGTCAACCCGGCTTCGCCTGCCGCTAATCCATCGACAGGAGGTTTCGACATGTTGAAAACGAAGACGATCCCGAGCGTCGATGCAAACGCCGCAGACTATTGGCTGTCAGTGCGCCGGAAAGCGAAATTCAACAATGCCTTGCGGCTTGCAGCCGAGCGCTTCGATAGCATCCGCGTGGGACGGATCTATGAGGCGTGGGTGGGTGAGGTGTCCAGTATGGTGCGCTCGGTCGCCATCCAGTGCCAAATCCTCGCCGCAGACGACTATCGGGACTTTCGGGAGTTGGCCGCTGCACGCTTTGGAATGCCCGAGCTTTGCAGCAATGAAGAAGTGATGCAGACAGAGGCGTTCGATGCGATCCAAGAGGCGCACGAGTCCTTGTATGGTGGGATGAGAAGTTAACTGCTCGTTAACCTATTGACCGCCAGATGTGCTATCGCTGAGCCAATCAGTTTTGAGGGCGAAAGCAGCAGCGCCGAGCCAGCGGCGCGACCGGGTGGGATAGGCCAGCCCGGCCGAGGCAACGGCCTTGCCCTCAAACCGGAGGAAGTACCGATGTGGTTCATACCCATTAGTATTTCCCTAGACGTGAAAAAGACCCGGAAGCACTGGCGAGTAACTCTCCGGGTCCTATTCATAACCTAGGAAAGGAGGCGGCGGGGAAACCTGCCGTCTCTCTCCGGATCCAAATGTAGCACTTTCCGCCGAAAAATCAATATGAAGGCTGGCCGCTGGACCGGACCAGCCCTGACGGGCCGGGCTGATCCTGGGGAGGAGCTTCGCCCCCCGGCAGATCAAGGATAAACCGCTGCGCGGCCTCCTGCGGGGTGTCCCCACGCTCCGCGGCTCTCGCCTTGTGCGCGCAGGTGATCCCCCTCCCCGCATACGGTCCTTGATCCGCCGCCCCCGTTTCCGACGACGCGGAAAATGAAACCGACCAAGTTCAGGAAACAGGAGCAAACCAATGAACTCAGTATATGCCAGCACCGCACGCTTTGATTCCGCCCGCGCTCTCAGCGAAGACGAAATGCGCCGGAGCGCTCCGTCTATCTTCGCAGTCTCAGCCCATGAGAGCCGTTCCGAACGGTTCCAGCCGATCCCTACCATCGAAGTTCTGCGTGCGCTGACAGACGAAGGATTCATGCCGGTTGGTGTGAAGCAAGGCCGTACCCGCGATGCCAGCAAGAAGGACTTCACCAAGCACTTGATCCGGCTTCGCCGTCTCGACCAAGATGCAAAGTTTAGCGTTGGTGATACGGTTTGCGAAATCCTGCTCAAAAACGCAAATGACGGCACGTCCGCCTTCGATATCATGGCCGGGTTGTTCCGCATCCGGTGCCTTAATTCCCTTGTCGCGCAGACGTCCACCCTCGAAAGTGTGAAGGTTCGCCACAGCGGAGACGTACGGCACAAGGTGATTGACGGCACGTTCCGCGTGATGGAGGAAGCTGAAAAGACTCTCGCAGCGCCCGCCGATTGGAGCGGTCTGATCCTTGACCGCGACGAAAAGCAGGTGTCTGCGGAGGCAGCGCACATTGCCCGCTTCGGAGACAGCGAAGGGGAAACCACGACGCGCATTCAGCCGAGCCAGCTTTTGAACGCCCGCCGCACGGGCGACCGGGGAAACGACCTCTGGACCACTTTTAACGTCGTTCAGGAAAACGCCATCCGGGGCGGATTGGAGGCACGTTTCCGCGATGAAGATGGACGCCTTCGCCGCTCCAGCTCCCGAGCGGTCAAAGGCATCGATCAGGACGTAAAACTGAACAAGGCCCTTTGGACGCTTTCTGAAAAAATGGCGGAACTGAAAGGCTTGAAAGTCGCAGCCTAACGCGCAAAGCACTAGCAGCAGGGAGCCAATCTGTTTTGAGGGCGGAAGCAGCAGCGCCGGGCCAGCGGCGCGACCGGGTAGGATAGGCCCGCCCGGCCGAGGCAACGGCCTTGCCCTCAAACCGGAGGTGATGCGATGTGGTTCATGCCCATTAGCGTTACCCTTACAATGAAAAAGACCCGAAGCACCTGGTCAGTGACTCTTCGGGTCCAATTCATACTGTAGGGAAGGGGGCGGCGGGGAAACCTGCCGTCCCACTCCGGCTCTAAAAGTAGCACTTTCCTCCGAAAAATCAATATTGAAGGCTGGTCGGCTCCTGGACCGGACCAGCCCTGACGGGCCGGGCTGATCCTGGGGAGGGGCTTCGCCCCTACGGCGCGCGGCCCAGGTCCTCCAAAGCAACAGGATCGCGCCGGCGCACCGGCCCGATCGCGTTTCTTCTGCGAACCTGATCCACGCGCCTACCCCGTGAAAAATCGTCCGGCAGAGAAGCCGGGCTTTTCTCCTGACAGAAGGGGCTCCGCCCCCCGGCAGATCAAGGATAAACCGCTGCGCGGCCTTCTGCGGGGTGTCCCCGCGCGCACAAGGCGTGAGCCGCGGAGCGTGGGGAAGCCGCTTTCCCGGCCGCGCCAGCGGTTCATCCTTGACCTGAGCGGGGGCGGAGCCCCTTGGAATGGCCAGCCCTTTGGAGAAGCACTTCGACCCAGATGCAGGCCACAAGTCCGCTAAAGCGGATGCAATTTTGGTTGTGTCTAATGATAGACAAAACCAGTGCGTGTGATATCGTGAGGAAATTAAACCATTGCGAGTGAGTCCGGTTTCATGCACCAATTTGACCAGCTGGTTTCCATTAATTTCCAAGGCACTGTAATCGTATTCGGAAGGGTGGCCGGGAGTAACAGCCCGGACATCTATTTCAACGTGCTCGGTCAGGACACGAGCGTGGACGAACCGGAACTCGAATGGACCGGTTTCAGCAAACTGCAATTCCCGGATCAGGTCCGGCAGGCCGGCATGAGCCTCATAACGGTTGCGGGCGACCTGAAGACGATGCGCCCCTCCCGCGATCCTTTCCGCGTCATCACGGACCAAAGCTTTGTGGTTGTCGTGCAGCAGTCGGAATTAGGCACGCTTTACGTCAACCGTTTCCGCTTGCTGAAATCGCAATCCGGTTCTGATCAGAAGACGACAACCTACAGTCTCAACCCTGCCTGGGAAGTCCGCTTTACCCGTTCCGGCAAGGAAGACATGCCAGCTGACAATTCCGACAGCCAGGGATTTGTCGATGCCCAGGGCCAGCCTTTTCTGGAGCCTGCTTTGGAACTGTCGATGGTGGACGGCGTCAGCGATGGCAATTTCGAGGTTTTTTTCCTTCCAGTCAGCGGACGGGAATTGATGGCCTGGCAGTTTATGACACTGAAGCCGGACGGCACCAGCTTGGCCATGTTCAATTTTCCGCCCAGCGAAAACGGCCTTCTGGACTATGCCGGAAAGACCATCACGCAGCTGAATGAAATCGAACCTGATTCAGTTTTCACGTTGCGCGCAGATGCTGCCGGGGCCGACTTACCGGTTCAATCACCGCCGCGAGCCGCCATCTATACCAAACATGAAAATGTCGTTCAGCCTGATGGCACGAGCATCGGTGTAAAACGCGCAGTGCGGGCCATGGTGACGATCGTGGTCCAGAACGCAGATAAGATCGAGACTACTACAATCGATAGTGCGGTCGGGCCAGCCGGGACGGTTGCCAGCTTTTCCGGAGCGGTCGTGGCTGAAGCAATTTCGCCGGCCGAATTCGATCTCTATTTTGCAACGGCCTCCTATCTCGATCTGGTCGCGGCAAGCACCCCCAACCCGCTCGCAATCAAGGGCGCGTATGAGATTTCGTTCATGGTCTCGCTGAAGCAGCTGTCCGACGGTCTGCAGGTCATCGGCGGCGATCCAGCAGCAGACTCCAAGACCGCTGCGCCTTATGTGCGTATCGTCGACGGCGGCAAGCTGGAGATCGGTTTCGGAGATGGCAGTGCCGCCGTCAGCTGCCGGACAATGCAGCAAATCCTGTTTCCCGGAAACTGGGCCGCAGTTGATGTCATCTACGGAGGGGCCGGCGACAATCCCTTTGCGGTCAAGCTGAACGGAAATGTTGTCCCGTTGACTAGCGTCAAGGTAACCGCGGAACCATCCGGCACACCCATCAGCCTGATAGGTGCTCCAACCGGCGGTTTTGAAGGTGCCCTGAACCAGGTCAAAGTATCGGTCGGCGGGACCGATGTCCTCGATCTTCCGTGTGACACGGTGGACTACAGCAGCCAGCCCGCAATCACGCCCAACACCGCTGCATCCGGCGTTACCGTGCAGGTTTTCGGACCGAAAGCGGAGCCCTCCTCGGCGCCGGTGACCGCCAATACCAATGGCAAATTCTATGTCAGCAGCGATGGCCTCAGCTACTATGTGGGCCTCGCCGATTTCATCGTACCGCAGTCGGCAACCTGTCTCATCAACGGGTCAGATGGGCTACTGCATCTTTACTACCGCGGGACGGAAACCGATCTGTCAGTAGCGCAATTCTCCAAATTGTCGGCACGCGCGACTTTTTCCACACACTGGCACACCGACTGGAGCACCGGCAGTGGCGGCAGCGCAACTATTGGTTCGGTACTTTCCGCGATCACCCCGGAAGCCGTCAACATGTTCTATCAGCATCGGGCTGAGGACTGGGTACATGTCAACGCGACGGTCATGGCCTCCCCCACCAATGCGCAAAGCGGCATATTGAGCTTTGTTGCACACCGGGTCGGCACTTCACTCAACCCAACCGAAATTACCGTACGGCCATCGGCCGTTTCGACGCTGCTGTGCGACGTTACCATCAGCACAACCAACGGAATAGGTACCGAAACATGGACAGGTCTACCGCGTAATATCGACCAGTTCGTCAGAACCTGGAACGGAGCGGCTTCGGGCAGTCCGGACGACAAGGGCATTCTGGATGGCTCGGAGCCATTTTTCGACTACACCGGCAAGCTTCCACTTGTCTTGGCACCTACAGCCGCCAATGACAGCTATTTCCTGTTTACCTCAGTGCCGGAACTGACGCTCGGCCTCAATACGGTAACTGTAACCCAGGCGGAAAAACCTGACGAAATAGATCTGTCGCTTAAGTCCGCTCAGCCGGCAAACTGGTCTGACGGAAACATCGCGCATGATTGGCCTGCAGTGCCTGCGTCGGCTCAGGGCCTGACAGATGTTCTGACCGGACGCTCGACGGCCTATGACTACAGTAGCGTTACAACTCCGGGAACCAGAGCCTATGCCTCCGAGGTGACGTTGAATCGTTCTGATGAAGCTCAGGCGTATGTGATCTACTTTGTCCGCGACGCACTCAACGACTTTTCGCTGGTCATCGAGCCGGGCCCCTCAAGCTCCTACTGCACAGTCACGATTGCGGGCACTAAGCTAGAGGAAGTCCCGCGCGATCAGATTCAATTCGCAAAGGTGATTAACGGAGAGGACGGGCAATTCGTCTATCCGCAAGGGTATCTCGACACGATTGCGAATAACCTCTTTGCACTCACAAACGGGTTAAGCGGCGCGGTCATGAACACAAAGACCGCAGAAACGGCGAACGCACTCGCGTATGCAGGATTGTTGCGGGTGATCTATCAGGGGCCGAATTACGACACTGCCTCGATCCAACCCATCGTCGAAACTGCCGCGCAGCCGTTCCAAAGTGCTAGCTTTACCGTTGACAGCGATACGACGCAGATACGCGGGTCGAGGCTTTTCGGCTGCATGATTGCGGACCCGCCTACCAATGGCGGCGTTGGGCGGCTTTCGGATACGGCCAGCTATGCCGGTGGCAAAGCACCTATCATGGTTCTCGGCGTCAATGGCGGCTGGATGCGCGTGACATCAAATTTCAGCCTGAAAACCAACCTCAACAATTCTGGTACTGTCTCCTTCGACGTCGACAAAACCTTTATGCCTGCCGAAAGCCTGGCGTTGGGCAAGGATTTGACCATCGAGGGGTGGCTCAAACCCGATGCGTCGAATGCAGGACAGCTCACGCGCACGCTCACCTATAACGTGACCGGTAATCTCAGCGATCCCACTCTTCCGATCCAATACATGATCGGCAGCCAGCAAGGACCGGCGCTTCACACCGCAGCCGCGACCTACTTTCAAAAGTCATTGAATTTTCAGCCGCCTGAGCTGACGGTTCAGGCTTATGTGAAACTGGACGACGACAACAGCAGTGGCACGGTTCTGTCGGTCTTTACGGTGACCGGCGGGGTTGAATATCTGACATTGTCTGTCAACCAAATGGGATTTGCCGAAGCCAATCTGCGCACTGGCAAAGCCGTCGTCACTTCGGAACAGGCATTGTCTGCCTCTAGCTGGACCTGCCTAACGATCACCGTTGCGAAGAGCGGCGACAACAAAATCACACTAAAGCTCTTCCTGGATGGCAATGATCCGGTCAGCGCCGAAACCGACAACAGTTTTACTGAAAAGCTCGGCACACTGATGGCCGGATCCGACATTAACAAGACTGTGCCCGCGAAGCTCAATGGCATTGCTTTCTGGCAACGAGCCTTGAGTGACAAGGAAGCGACCGGCTCCTATCTTTATGGTTTCCCCGACAACGACGCCCAACTCGGGATACGCTGGAACCTGGCGGAGGGCACAGGCACCACTGTAATGAATTCCGCTGACACCGGCCCGGAATTCAATGCCACGATCATCAACCCCGCGAGTACGCCGTGGGATGAAAAGGGCGCCTTCGACGTGCCCTACGCCGGACGCAACGACTTTATCTTGTTGTCTAACCGGATCATCAAAGACTGGACGCACGTGGCACTGTCGTCCCAGCAGGGATGGGGCGTCAATCTGAGCAATGCGGCATACGGATCCGTCTCGGACGGTGACGCCTTCAACCCAGGCTCCGATATGGCACTTGAAGTCTGGATCGTGCCGCAAACCGCGAACGCGAAACAGGTCATCTTTGAAAAACCGGGCAGCTATTCTCTCTCTCTCGACACGCTTGGGCAGATCAACCTTCAAGTACAAATGGAAAAGCAAAGCGGCGATTACCAGCAGCCGCCGACGCCCTATAGTCATTCAATCGCCGGCAGCCTTGAGCTCGGCAAGACCAATCATATGGTAGTCAATTTCACGACCGGATCGATTTCCGACACCACCGGGTCGAGTTCCATGGTCAACACCAAATACTTTGTCCGTTCTTCACTTTATGTGAATGGGCAGCTCGTCAAGGAGGCGAATGTCGAGGATCTGACACAGCCAGTGTCTGTGGTCAGCGAAACCAGTTCGTTCTACCTGGGCATTTCCGGAAATGAGACCTTCAACTACAATGGTCTGCTCTCTCATGCGCGCATATGGAGCCGGACACTCAATGCGGCCGAGATAGAGAGAGTTTACCTGTTCCATGGCTACCCCGCGAACATGGACGGGCTTGTGGCCGGGTGGGACTTTGCCGACCAGGAAGGCAAAATTGCCAGGGATGAGACCAAGAACAACGACTTGGTTTTGACCTCCAACCAGCTTTGGACGGTCTGGCAGGATGTGGCGCAGGCCAAAATCTATGTCGACGGCGGCGCTTCCTTGCCACAGCGCAAGCTGTCCACGGATGTTGGAGATTATGGCAGTACGCAGTTCACCTTTGGCGCGACAATGGATGGCAGCAGCGTCAAATTGCCGTTCAAGGGACAACTCGACGATATCCGGCTCTTCGATGTTCGGCTTACCGGCCAGCAGATCGCTGAAGCCAAAAACACGCCTTACGTCGGCAGCGAAGAAGGACTGGTCGGCTATTGGAAAATCGAAGCCGGTTCTGGGACCGTTATCTATGATGCCACCGGCCGAGGCAATAATGGCCGCGTCTCACCCACCTCGGCGGTTCCTGGCTGGACGGCGGATGCCGCACCGATACAGAACGAGGCCGACACGGTAGTCAATGCACTTGGCGGGGTTCCCGCCTATGCGGTCGCACAGATAACGGGCGCGCCGAGTGTTATTGAATACGGCAGCACGCAAAAAGATGCCTACGACAGGATCTTCTCGGTCATGCTCCGGGGGTATTTCTACCAGACCATCGCCGACAATACGGTGCTGCAGCTCGGCTACAAGGTCGGCGATCTCGATACGATCTTCGTCGGACAGGTGCAAACCAAACCATCAATCATTGGATATATCGAGGGCGGACCGCCCTTGCCGAGCGAGAACCAGACGCTTGCCTATTGGTCGGGTGACATGGGGGGGCCGGCAATTCGTTATGCCGGTATTTCAACCGTCACCTATGTCGAAAGTGAATCAAAGACGTGGACCTTCAGCGCCAGCAGTTCGGCCAAGTTCATTTCCGATTTCAACATCAAGGGCGGGTTCTATCAGCAAAGTGAGACCTCAACCTCGGTGGGGATTGGTGCCGAAGCCGAAACAAAACTTCTGAAAAACACCTTCAAGCTCGGCGCTAAATTCTCGCTTTCGGGCGGCATAGGCTCCAGCGACGATGTCACCCAGTCGCATACCTATACGCAGACGCTGAGCTCCTCATTGGCGCCAGCCGGAGACTGGGAGCCTGCAGACAATATTCTGAACCCAACGGTCGGGCGACGCTACATCCAAAATAACATCGGAGTGGCAATCGTCAAATCCGCGGTTGCGGATCTCTATATGCAAGCGTTGAAAGGCACGCAAACTCCGGTCGGCTACACGCTGGTACCGAACGACACGATCCCGGTCGATACAAACATCATCGATTTCCCCATCAACCCAAAATACGTGAAAAACGGCACCCTGGACGGCAAGGTCGGACTGGTCAACGATCCAGACTACCCGGGGGCCAACAATGAACGCGGCAGCTACTTCAAGCCGGTCGAAGCCTACAATATGAAGCGCAAGATCGAAAAGCAGGAAGAACAGCTCAAAGCGTATCTCGACCAGTTCGATACCGCCCGTTTTAGTCTCCTGGGCTCGCTCGGTTCGGTCAAGAACAAGCTTAAGGAAAACCCGGCTTATGATTTTTCCGCAAAGGTCAATTTGCGTTCGTTGGTGAACACCTATGTCTGGACGGCCGCCGGCGGTCTAAGACGCGAAGAACAAAGCGTCGCAAATTCCTATACCGAGAAACACACAGGCGCGAGTGATCTGAAATTCGCACTTGGCGGCGAAATCAAGGCCGACATCGGCACTCCATTCGGCGGCTACTATATCGAGACCGATGCGATGTTTGGCGGTTCGTTCACGATGAGCGCAAGCAAAGCCGAGGCGTCATCAAACGGCTTTTCACTTGCCTGCAGCATTGCCCCGACGGACTTCTTGCCGGCACCGAAAATGCGCACCGATGAAAGTGGCGAGCTGGTGTTTTTAGGCTATGAGACGAGCCCCGCGCCGGGCAAGGTCGACGGTTACCGGTACATGGCCTTCATGCTGGCACCTTCAGACGAGAACTTTACAGCACTCAACCAGGTCGTCGACCAAAACTGGCTCAACAACTCCACAAGCGCGGCAGCCAGTGCCATGCGTGAAGCATTGACGGACCCGACCCAGCCTTGGCGGATACTTTATCGCACGACCTATGTCAGCCGGATCCCGGCGCCATTCCAGCCGGTGCGCGACGACACAGCCGCGCCGAATATCGTACCGCCGGCCAACTTGCCGTCGAATTACTGGCTTGTCGGGATAATGGGCAAGCTCCTGACAAGACCTAATCCCACTCCGGTCGAAATCGGCGAAGCGATCGACCAGGTGCTGGGCAGCGGTGCCACCCCGGGCCTGCTGAAGGACATTATTCCCTGGTGGACCGATTTCTTTGCCGCGGCGCAGATTTATGGCTCAACGGAGTTCATTGAGCTCGCGGAGCTACGGATCGATCTGCTGGACTACATGATTTCGAAATACGAAGCCGAGACCTACGCCCTCGGCTAATGCAGAACTTTTCAACGGGAGAAGATTGAAGATGAGTGATGTTGTAACAACTTTGACCCTAACCGGGTTTTATTCGGGACTATCCTCAACTTTACAGACGTCTGTCGGAACAATATCGGGCGGCACGACGCTGACGGGCTCAACCGGCTTTGAAATCAATGAAGAAACCGAAAACGACCTGACGTTCAACGTTGTGTCCTTGGCTGGCAACGTCGAAGTGGACGACCCGGCAACAATTACCATCGGTGCGTTTTATACACAGGACAGCCTGCTTGCGGAGCTGGATCTGGATCTACGCTGGGCAGGTATGCCCGAAGGCAGCGAATTGGCTATTTCTTCAAGTACGGGAAAGCTCAACGTCAGCCGCCGGAACGTATCCGGGGCCGATAATTTCGGGGTCTCGGACAGGAATGCAATGGCTGGCGATACGGTGCTCACAACCGAACTCTGGATCAAAAACCCCCAGGACCTGACCGCCGACAGCATCATCACCATAACGCTGTCGTCCATCAAGGGCAGCGGCGGCGGCCCGGTTCAGAAGACCACGTTGGAAAAACTGCGGCTGGACCTGGGCTGAAAGATCTGGAGGAGATTATCATGGCTGATGAAACATGGCCGGGCATTGTCGTGCGGGCAAACACGGGCGAAACGGGTACAGTACCTCGCTCCTCGTCCTCTAACTCGCCTGACATTCTGATTGCACCTAATTCTGAGCCCTATACCGACCCGTCCTTTCTGACGGATCCGGCTAATTACGATACCTATTACCCTAACGCGCTAAACATCGGGCGGCCGAACTATCTCTACGTTCGCGGCAAGAATTTTACCGAAGGGGAGCTTTCGGGGAACTGGACTCTCTATTTTGCTGAACCGAATATCCTGCTTTATCCCTATCTCTGGGAAGAAAACATCCTCGCTACGTCCACAAATAATCAGCGGCCGCCCTTTACTATCGGAGCAGGAGCTATCGGCGCGTCGACCGATCCATTCCGATGGATCCCGCCAGATGTCTCGGATCACTATTGCATGATCGCGATTGCCGAAACGCCCGGTCATGGCAACCCAGTGGCAGGCGTCAGCAATATCGAGAGCCTGGCAAGCGTTCTTTCCAACAACGCTAATATAGCGCAGCGCAACGTGCAGATGATACGGGGCAACAAACCCGAACAGATCATGAATGCCCGCTATAATCAGGGGGATTCCGGCGCGACGCTGGACCTTTCGGTACGCTTCTTCAACATACCCAAAGGAACTCACTACAAGGTCAGTTCCGGCACCCCCCTGAACGGTCAGGCACTAGTCAAGTCGAATGAATCGGATCCGCAAGGCACCACGGACTTCGACTTCAAGACCGGCTGGGTCAATCTGGAAATTCCAGCACAATGGAATTCGCTCTGTACCGTTGAACTGTTCTTCGGCAATGGCGGTTGGCCGGACCAAGGTACACCCAAGGTCGAGATCCGAGGGGAGCTGCCAGTGGAAGAAGGTCACGCGCTCTACGAGGTTGCGGAGTTCGCCGATCCTCATCCCGATACCGGCGAGCTAAGGATTGCCTCAGGCGGAGGACCGGTCAAGATCGTCGTTGTCGGTTCCGTGTCCGGAGATTTCTTCGAAACAAACGCGGCTTTGTTTAGCTGAATTCAAGCCGCTAACGGGGCCGTTTTCCGCGAAGGAACCCAATCAGATGAAACCCGCCCCTTTTAGCTCAGTGGCGGGTTTCTTTCGGGCCACACTTGGAGCGGCGTTACCAATCTGCCCATCGTCCGGCGGTGCTGAGAACCCCGACAGTCCGAACGAACATACGTCCAAGCACTTGCTTAAGTCCCGGCGGGGTCAGTCAAATAATAATGTGTTGGAAATCATAAAAATTGCAGCACATAGCAATTTTTACAAGATATCTTATTCTATACTAAATAATTTTAACACAAACTATCTACTATTCAAAAATAACTACCTTCAGTGGAGCTGAATATTTTCTTCGTTATCTTTTATCACTTCTATAAAATCTGCGTCCAGGAAATGCTGGACGATCTGCTCGAAGACGTCTCTAGAACCTTCGTCTGCCTGAAATCCACTAATTTCCAGAAATCGAAGGTAGAGTTGCTCGTAATCCTTGAGGTTATCGATTTCAAACCAGAACGCCTCGAGCCTTTCGTCAATCTCGATCTTATTACGTCCATTATGGATCATGGCAATGGTACCCTTGGGATCGGGCAACTTTCGAAAAACTGCCGGAATTTTGCGATAGATCTTAGGCATAGACATTTCTCAGCAGCTTGTCGGACCAGTAAAGAATATTCCGGCAATAAGCTTTCAAGCTCACAAGATCCTCCAGATCCACCAAAATCCGTTTCAGCCGGTGCTCTACATAAAAATCATGCAGTTCCTTCGCTTCGGAGGTTCCCAGACATACAAGGCTTCGCAAGCGCCACTTGGGTAAGGGGTTTGTCATACCTTGACTGAAACGAAAGGCATCGACTGTCAGATCAATGATGTCGAACAGCCGGAGTATCGCGTCATTGACCTGTTTTTTGTTCAGGAAACCTTCCAAGTCCAGCGCAGCACCATCGATCTTATGAAAGCACCGCTTGACCATGTACCTGCGGAACAGATCCCGGGAAACGCAGCCATACAGTTCGCGGTAAGCGGCGTTATTGAAAATCGGCCGGCTCGTAACAAGACGATGAATCATCAATTCCTGCCGCTCGTCGATCCGCTCGGCAACAAAATCTACAGGAATATCAAGCTCACCAATTTCCTTTACCGGATTTAATATTGTCGAAATATCAATATACTCAAGATCAATTCTCCTCTTTGGAGTGAAGATCATCTTTATGACCATAATATCCTTTTTCACAGTGAAAGGGATATTCTCCAAGGATTGATCGGTAGCGATAATGACGTCGAGATCTGAGCTTTCGTTCCCAAACCCCTCAACAAGGGATCCGGTTAGATAGACGGCGGTATCTTGATGAAACCGCTTTGGGATTTCATCGAGAATTTGGGATAGCTCCACGCCGAATCCGCCAACATATTCCTCCAGATCGTTAGATGGATTTTCATGGGCGTTCGTACTGGAAGCAGCTTCATGGAGCACAGGAAGCAATTCCCTATATGGCGGTTGCAGAACGGCTTGGATTTTTTCACTCCACGCCAATCAAAAAAAGGCTTTACCTATCGGTATACCAATCGCCAGCGATCCAGTTCGAGTTTAATCCGGATTTCTTCTTTCCGTTGCTGTAGCAAGGGCAAGACAATCAACTGCACCGGCAATATTCCGATACTCTGGCAATCCAAGACTTCAAACCGAACCGCTGGCTAATCAATGTACGTGATTACTTACGCGACGACTTCTGCCATCGCGACACGCACCTGGGCCTGCAATTCCGCGAGACGGGTGGTCAGGAGTTCGAGCTTTTTGACAACGACATCCTTATGAGCGACGTAGCTCTCACGGGTCGGCGCTTTCTTTTCCATCTAAATCTCCAATCAATTTTTTAGGTGAAATGCAAATCTTCCAAGCCATTTGGCATGTGAAAATTTGCAACCTCACCATAGCGCTCAAATACAACTTTGTCACTAATTAAATACACTCTACAACTTTAGAGAGTTCTTTATTTGCAAGTTTTTCGCGTAGCGGGCCGGGCGCATAGTCCCTCTGAAAATATCTCTTGTCTTGCAGTATTGGTAAAATATGTTTTGAGAATTCCTTCAGGTCACTTTTCATGATCGGAGGCATGAGATTAAAGCCATCTGCGGCTTCGCGCTCCACCCAGCGTATCATTTCCATGGCAACATCCTCGTAGCTGCCGATCAAGGTACAATGTCCCCGCGCTACAGCCATGTGTTCATAAATTTGCCGGATCGACAGCCCCTTGTCATAGGCCAGATATTCGACAATTTTCCTCTTGGTAGAGTTCTGGTTGGTCGGGGGCAGAACCGGCAACCGGTCATCCGGGTCAAAAACACTCAAATCAAAGCCGCCAACCAGATCCGACAGCATGGACAGGCCAAACTCCGGGTGGAGCTTGGCCTGCAGTGCCCGCAAACGCTCCTCCGCCTCCACCATGGATCGCCCGGCATAGATACTCAAACCCGGCAAGATCCTGAGATCGCTCGCCTGGCGACCGTGCTGCATGAGACGCCCTTTCAGCCTCCGGTAGAACGCCTGGGCCCGCCCGAAATTTTGCGCGGCGGAGAATACCAGCTCAGCATGGCGCGCCGCCAATTCCTGTCCCGCCTCCGATGCGCCCGCCTGGACCAGTACCGGATGTCCTTGGCTGGATTGCGGCACATCCAGCGGCCCGGCAACAGAAAAATGTTTGCCTATATGATGGATCGGTTGTCCGGTTGCCGGATCGGAAAATTGACCGCTCTCCTTATCGCGAAGAAAACCTCGTTCTGGCCAGCTCGACCATAGTTTCAGTACGACTTCCAGAAACTCCTCCGCCCGTTCATACCGTTCCTGATGAGACGGATGTTCGGCAAACCCGAAATTGGCCGCAGCTTGAACACGAGAGGTCGTCACCAAGTTCCAACCAGCCCGGCCTCCACTGATGAGATCCAGCGAAGCGAATTCGCGAGCCAGATTATAGGGCAACTTGTATGTGGTCGAAGCTGTACCGATCAGGCCGAGATCCTTGGTGCAAGCTGCAAGAGCCGACAGCAACGTGACGGGTTCGAACTGCACCACACGCGCCGATCGCCCTTGCGTATCATCTTTCAAAACAGAAGGTGCATCCGCCAGAAACACGAAATCGAGCTTGGCGTCTTCGGCAATCCGCGCCAATTCCTTGTACATATTAAAACAGACTGCGCTGTTCGCCTTTACCTCGGGCATTCGCCATGCAGCCGGATGATGGCCTGTACCGTATGAAATGTAAGCTCCAATAATCATGATCGTAAACGCCGTTGCTGGTGAAATCTATTTGGACACCATTTCCTCGTAGCCCGTAATCTCGAAGATCTCGGCAACCGACGCGATGTGCGCTTCAACCGTTTGGCTTTTATCAGCTTTCAGAATTTCCTCGCAGGTGTTCCGGATGGCCCGCATCGAAGCCCGTAACAAATGATTTGCATAGATAACGACGTTCGCACCCCGTTCAAACAGCTCTCCTGCCGTAATCTGCGAATAGGTCGTTGGCACCACGACGAGGGGAGGCCGATGACCAATCTGCTGGCAAAAGGCCGGATAGCGATCTAAAAAGGTCAGAATCTCATCTGGCGTTTTAGCCTTGGAATGGATCATCAAACCGTCCGCGCCGGCGCCGGTGTAGGCTTCGGCGCGCTGGAAAACAGTATCCATTGACTGACCGGCGATCAAACCTTCGAGGCGGGCGAAAATCATCGGTCCGCCCCCCCTTAGTCTGCTCTTGGCGGTGAAGATTTTCTCGCAATAATAGTCGAGATCCTCAATCGAGGAATATTCTGTACCCATGAAGCTGTTTCGCTTAGGGAACCGTTTATCCTCAATAATCACGGCCGCAACGCCGATAGTCGCAAGCTTCGCGCACAAATAGGCAAATTGTGCGGGCTCTCCCCCAGTATCGGCGTCAACGACTACCGGCAAATCAGTGGCAAAAATTATATCGCTGATAAGATCCAGCCGACGTTCGATAAGGTTGACCTCGATATCCGGCAGACCACAAACACCTGAACTTGTCAGGCTGGACACCCAAATACCATCGAACCGCGAACCGTCCTGGCGAATGGTACTTTCGATAATTTTGGCGCAGAGGCCAGAATGCGCTTCGATGATACGCGCACTTCCACCTCGCCGAAGGGTTTCTTGCAGCTTGTTTGCAACCATTGGCACAGCTGTCTCTCCTGATGGTGTTCTCATATTTTTTTTTGCCGGACATTTTGCTTGGCATAGGCCAGCAGGCCACCTGCGCGGACAAGTTGAAGGAAAAATGCCGGTATCGGATCGAAGGGAATTTCGCGTTCCCCGGACGACAGCCGATTTCGTCCTATGTCGATCTCAATAGACTCACCATTGCTCAGGCCGTCTGTATTTGCCGCGATAGCCATGAGGCCATTGTTCCAGGCGTTTCTGAAAAAAATACGTCCGAAGCCAGGCGCCAAAACTGCCTTCACACCGGCGGCTTTCAAACCAGTGACCGCCTGCTCGCGGGAACTGCCTATCCCGAAAATGCTGTCTGAGAACAGGCACTCATCCTCGCCAAGGCTGCCAGCAAAGCCTGGCATCATATTTTCGAACACATGTTCGGCAAACTCTTCCGGCTCGGTATACATGTGCTTGTACCGGGCCGGCAGAATATCGTCCGTTGATACGACACCCTTTATTTGCCTCAAACGCAACTGCATCATGATCAGCAAAGCTCCCTGGATTTCGGGATGTAACCCCGAAGTGCCGTGTGAGCGGCTACAATCGGCGACCCTAGATAGATCTCGCTCTTCGGGTTTCCCATCCGGCCCAGGAAATTACGGTTCATCGTACTAAGAACCCGGTCGCCGGAAGCAGGAATATGGCCTTGGGTACCAACACAGGCGGCACATCCGGGCGGCGAGATCACCACACCTGCCTCAATCAGGGTCTCGATGTAACCGGCACGGGTTGCTTGCGCGTAAATGTGCTGCGACCCGGGAGCAAGCAAGCAGTAAACGTCCTTGTGGACCCGTTGCCCCTTCAAAACTCCCGCGACTTCCGCGATGTCCTCCAGGCGGCTGTTCGTGCAACTCCCGATGAAGACATAATCAATCTCTTGCTGCCCGAGTTCATCCACAGGCCTCACGTTCGTTGGATCGTGCGGGCAGGCGATCATCGGTGGCAAGCCGGAGATGTCCACGTCAAACAGGGAGTGCGCATCGTCTTGCTCGATCACCTTCATTCCAGGACAATCGAATGCCTTCGACTTCGTGAGAAAAGAAGCCTTAGCGCCGAATTCCACTGACATGCTGGCAACTGTAAACGCTTGATCCAGCGTTAATTGCTCAGGCCAGTTTCCGATCCACTCAATAGACCTGTAAAGGAATGGTTCCTGTCCATGTCTGCCCAAGATGTAGAGAATAACGTCCTTGGTCCGGGCCATCTGATCCGGAACGTTCGCGATCTTGATCTGGACCGTTTCAACAATCCTCAACCAGGTCGTTCCCGTTATCATGGCTGCGGCAATGTCGGTTGCTCCCATACCCAGCGACAAGCACTGCAACGCGCCGCCAGTGCAGGTGTGGGAGTCGGATCCAAGCACCAGTTTACCCGGCACGTAAAAGCCTTCCTCATAGGCTCGCACATGACTAATACCGGTGCCCTGAGAAAACCGAGGCAGGTCAAACTGGCGGCAGAAATTGTGGGCCGCCTTGAGTTTGTCGGATATCTGGATCGAGGGCGCCATTGTCGAGTGATCGAAGAACACGCCCACCGCTGCGGGATCGAAGACGCGCTCGATCCCGTGTTCGCGGAACAATTTCGCAATTGTCGGCGTATTACCGTCTTGAAGGTATATTTTGTCGACTGCCACCTCGACAAATTCGCCGTGCGCAAGCGCCTCGCGTCCCGAGGCCTTGCCGACAAAATCATTGAACAATGCCATGTTGAACCCTTGCGGCTACGCGGCTGGAACCGCCTCAGCAAGCTTGTGGTAAATCGATTTCACCTCGCCATGTGTCAAATCACGGCCGAGATCAATTGACTCTTGGCGGACCTGTTCAAGGCAAGGGGGAAGAAGTTCCTGAACAGGAGCTATTCCTTCTTCCTCGAGAAACTGCTTCACCATATTTTTTCCGGAATGCTTGCCAACGAGAAGTCTACGCGTCCCACCAACCTCTTCGGGAGGGAAAGGCTCGAAGGTCTTGGCATTCTTGAGCATGCCGTTGGTGTGAATTCCCGATTCATGGGCGAACACATTCCGGCCGACAACCGGATGATGAGGTTCGACCTCCACGTTGGTCAGACGGGAAACAAGCCTGGACAGCTCGGTGAAGTGGTGTGTCTTGAGGCCCAGGTCAACGTTATCGAAATGCTTGAGGGCCATCGCCGTGACGGCAAGATCCGGCATACCTGCCCGTTCTCCCATTCCATTGACACAGACGTGGAAATACCTAGCCCCGGCCCTTAGGCCCGCCAACGTGTTCGCAACTGCCAGACCGAAGTCATTGTGGCAGTGTGTCTGGACATCGATATCGGCGGCTTCCAGAACCGCCCGGACCTTGTCGGCATAACTTTCGGAATCCAGAATACCAATCGTATCGGACAGCCGGATGCGATCCGCTCCGGCTTCGGCCACGGCACCGGCATAATCCTGCAGGAACGCCCGCTCTGTCCGGCCTACGTCTTCCGCGCTGATCGATAGGAAAGCGCCTGCATCCTTGACCTTCGCAACCAAATCGCGAGCCGCCCCGATAAGCCAGTCCTTACCTTTGCCTATGCTGTCTTGCAAATGGATCGCCGACGTCGGCAATCCGATATGCAATGCGGTAAAACCAAGCTTGAGGCTCTGATCGATGTCCGCTTCAACACCACGGTTCCAGCCGATGATATTGACCTCTCCCTTCTGCTCCAACATTGCCTGAAGCGCCCGGATTTCCTCTCCCCCCATCGCAGGGATACCAACCTCGATCCACTTGACACCTACATCCACCAGAGCATTGAAAATCTGAAGCTTCTTATCCAAGTTGAGAGCTACTCCCGGAGACTGCTCGCCATCGCGCAGGGTCGTATCCTCAATAATCAAGTCATGCATTTTCGACCTCAAGACACAAAGTATCGCTGCGTCAGGTTAGCGTGACTGCCAGAAGAATCAACCAAAAAGTGTATATTATTTTTTTACAATTAAAAGCAATAGGAGTGGTGGTACGTCCCGGTGCAGTGATCCACCGCAGATCCTTTTCGAACCCTTACCGGCCGGGCGTAGGGAGCGTCCCCAAATCGTTGTGGGAGCCATCCCATCCCTAGACCGCTGCCCGCCCCGGAGCACAACGGACCTCATCCGCCAAGACGCCGTGCACGTCTAAACATATGTTCACTTACATCGGTCTACGTAAGTTACCGGGCCGAAACTCCTAGAATCACCACGGTTTCATAAACAATACCAAGCTGTCCTGACGAGCTCAGGTGCTGTGCCACCAGGTTATTGACCGCAGAAGAGACCTCCTCCCCATAGGTTCTCAACGCGGCTTGCATCTTTGTCGACGACCGGGTCATTTCGACGAATGCCTCAGGCTCCATTTCCCGAACCCATGGAAAACTTACCCGGATTTGCCGCGCGAAGCCGGCATCTTCCAACTCCTTAAAATAATCATGGCTCCTGTAGTGCCGGGAGTAATTTGGTGAATATTTTTCCAGCAATCCCTCATAGGCGTCGAGCATGGCATCGTCACGCCAGCAACGGTTATTTTCGATCAGGCAGATCCAGCCGTTGTCGACCAAGGTGCGTCGGCATTCGACGTAGAATCGGGGTCTGTCAAACCACTGGACGGCTTGGGCTGCAAAAATGGCACTGACGCTATGGTCACCCGCAGGAAGCTCTTCCGCAGGCGAAACCCTGTAACCGATTTTGCTCCCGCCAGAAGCAGACCGGGCTTCGGAAAGCATATCCTCATTGACGTCCAGGCCGAGAATCTCCGTATCCGGCCAGAGGCTAGCCAACTGCCGGGTGAATATGCCGGTGCCGCAACCGACATCCAGGATATATTTCGGCACTGGGCCGATTTCAGACCGCTCGATTGTCGATTTTATGTGCCCCAGGGCGCTTGCGGGATACTGTGGCCGGGCATTGGAATACGCCGTCTGCAACCCTGAAAAGGCTTGTTCGTAACTCATGCGATTAATCGACTTTCGTAGGGGGCCAATTACACATTGCCAGAAGACAGTTTTTACGGGAAAATGTCAAATATTCCCGTTATGCGAGAATTTTGGAGATTGTACCGTGCATATTGTACTATTGAATACGGCATTTGAAATTGACATCGATACTCCTGAGCCCCTTCGATACATTGAAAGTTTCATGTCGGCCTACGCGGCGAGCCAGCAAGGCCTGCAGAAAAAAACATCCAGCTTCCAGGTCACGGCAAGGGCACAGCCGGTCAACACCCTCCTGACAGACCCGGCATCGGCAGCCCATGTTCCAATCCACATCACAAAACATGATTATTGGACCATAGACGGCCTCCGGAATGACAATGGTTCTGGCTGGCTGGTCTGGCAAAGGCGCGGCGTAGCGACAAAACTCGATGATGATCACCTGATATTTGCTTACAGCCCTGCCATCAACGCAATTGAAGCCGGTGAGGCTCTGTTTCATGCTCTCAGAGGCATTGCGATCGCGCGGCGCTCTCATGATCCGTTTCTTCACGCGTCATGCGTTACCGTGGACGGGCGGGCCATGGCCTTCGTCGGTGAGGTTCTCGCGGGGAAAACAACCCTGATGACCGAACTCGTTCTAAACTCCCGGGCCAGCCCTCTGTCCAATGACCGAATCCAAGTCGTCCGTGGACAGGACGGGTTCCACGCTTTTTCCTGGCCTTCTTATTCCAGCTACTGCGAGGGAACTCTTCTTAATTATCCCGTTCTGGAAAAACAGGCCATCCGGTATGAGAATGGGGAACTGCCCTACAAAACCCAGTCCTGGGGCCGCAGCCTTGCAAACAGTTTCGACAAGTCCACCAAGCGCATTTATCCGATGGAGTGGTTCTCAACCGCCGGCAACAAGAAGTTTATACCATCGGCCCCTCTGAGCTTGGTCCTGTTTCCGCGGCTGATACATGGCGGGCATGACATTGCTGTCGAGGCAATCGACGATGCAGCCAGTTTTACCGAACTCATGACCGGCAATGCCTTCTTGGGAGACGATCCATCCTTCAAACCCTGGCATGGCTTGCTAAGATCCCGGAGTGCCGACTTAGAGAAGTATGATGAATTCTGCAGCTCCTTTTTGAGACAGGGAGGCAAAGCCGCCACAATATCGATCCCGGTTACACAAATCAGTGCATTTCCGGAGGTGTTTGAAAAACTGTGCTGTGTGCCTGCATGACTGGAAAAATAGCTCTCCCTTGCCGGGTACCGGAATTGTTCTAGACCCACGTCTCGACATGGTCTCTGCTTTTACAGTTAGCAGTTTAGCCTGACCCCAGCGCAGCATCGGACCTCGGTACGGGCGCAAAGCAATCACCGCCCGATCCCTTGGGCGTGTCGCAACTTTCGCTGACGGACAGGTTTCTCCCGTTTTGGGAGCTATTTTTAGGTGTCGTTAACTTTTTCAATTCCGAAGATCATCGCAAGCAGATCGTTCTGTTCGCGGACGCTCCACTGACCGGTCAAGCCGAAGCCCTTCCTGAGCCACAGCATGGCTTCAAAACCGGCGATGGATTTTCTGGCTGAATTGAACGAACGGAATCCGCCGACCTTCGGCATGTTCTTCTTCACCCTGAAATGATCACTCTCGATACCCTGTTGCAAATGCTCGGTCACATAGTGCACCGGATCCGGAGGAAGCAGGCCGCCGTCAACCGCATCCCCGATAGCCGGAGGAAAAGTGCCGGCACCATCGGTGCCGATTTTACCCGGCGACAGCAGCGGGGCATCCTTCAACATTTTTCTAAAGAACCGCTTGGCTGCATTCAGATCGCGCTTTGCCGTGAGCAGGAAATCGACCGGATTTCCATGCTTGTCGATGGCACGATATAGATAGCGCCATTGGCCCTTGATGCGCACATAGGTCTCATCGATGCGGACCGAGCCGCAATGCGGTTTTCGGAACCGGCGTAGCCGCTTTTCAATCAGCGGCGCATACGCCAAAAGCCACCTGTTGATGGTGCTGTGGTCCACCTCAAAGCCGCGTTCCAGGAACATTTCTTCCAAGTCCCGATAGCTCAGCGGATAACGCAAGTACCAGGACACCGCCTGGATGATCAGCCAGGCCTCGAACTGTCTGCCTTTGAAGTCACCCTTCGATTGGCATTTCAGTTTCTCAACGATGGCACTGAGGATCATGACGCGGAACTCCAATTACTGGAGCGCCCTTTCAACAGGCAAATCTCAAGACACGGTTAATCCGCCAATCTTTGCGACAAGGCCGTCCAAACTCACATTAAGGGGTCAGAACAAGATTTGCTTAAAATCCTTCGCTAAGATTGAACGAATGAGGAACATTGCATATGTCCATTGAGGCTCTGAACTGACAACTTCTAAGCAATTGGTACAGCTTGTTATAAGCAAAAGGAATTATTTGTTATTCAGTGAATAAATGGACATTTCGCCTAGCCACGTTACATGATTTGGGAACAGTCTCCAGAATTAGCAAGGCGGCCTACATACCTGTCTATGAAGCTTTGATTGGAGTGGTACCGCAACCAGCAACGGAAGACTATACGTCTTGGATTAAACAGGGCTTAGTTTGGTTGGCTGAACATAATGAGACGGCCCTTGGGGCGCTCGTCCTTGAGGAACATGTTGATTTCATGATGGTCTGGAGCATCGCAGTTGCCCCAGATTTTCAAGGGAATGGTCTTGGTAAGTCGCTTTTAGAATACGCAGAAAAAGTCGCGCTTGCGATGGGGGCAAAAAGACTGAGGCTGCACACAAACACCAAAATGACGGCCAACATAGCCCTCTACCGCAAGGCTGGCTTTAAAGAAATCTGCATTCGACCGCATCCGAGTCGTAAGAGCCACCAGTTGATATATATGGGGAAGGATGTACAGGACACAGAATCCTAGGAGCAACCATGCCAGAAAATAATTGAACCGCTCAACTATGAAGAAACTCTACTTGAACTGACATTAACTCATCTCTCAGGAAAGAGAAGTTCAGCTCTGGATTCAATATTTGTATAGATACACTTTATATGGGATGCCGAAATATTCGGGTGCTTCTTTAAGGTATTGGAAGCCAAGTTTCCCATAAAGAGCTCTCGCTGCCTTGTTTGCTGTAGCCACGTGAAGACCCAACGCTTTCGCTTGATCCTTTCGGGCTGCATCGATACAGGCCTCGCTCAATTTTTTTCCGATGCCGTATCTCAAGTGGTTGGGCGACACGGCCAATGCTCGCACATAAGCATAGGCGTTTGGATAGATGATGTGTCCGCCATGACCTGGGGCAGTGTAGCGTACAGAACCTACAATTTTTCCTGACTTTGTTGCAACAAGAAGCGTACCGAGTGTGTCCTGCGCTGTTGTAAAATATATGCCATGCTCCATTTTGAGCCAGTTTTCGGGTGTGAGTAAATTTCTTAAGCGAGAAAACGCGTTGACCGCAATTTGTCCAGCCTGATCCAGCTCATCTTCCCTTGCACAGCGAATCCTCATTTCCTGATTTTCGGTAATCACTGTAACCCCTGATCAATTGATTTGATGAATACAACTAACTTTAGTTTTGCTGTTTATCTCGCCAATGCAAGGCTCATTTTCTATGTTTCACACTCGCCGTCTCGCACGCGCATGATCGTTTGGCGGCTGGTACCAAATGCCCGAGCGACCGCGGAAATGCCCATGCCGGAATTCAGGGAAGATCTTACACCCTGCTTTTGACTGTCTGTCAGGCTGGGGCGCCGGCCCAAAACTTTCCCCTCAGATTTCGCGCGATTGAGGCCCGATTGCGTCCGTTCCACGAGCAAATCCCGCTCGAACTGCGCAACAGCATTCAGCACGTTCATGGTCATCATGCCAGCTGAGCTGGTGAGGTCGGCGCCGCCGAGCGCGAGGCAATAAACCCGCACACCCATCTCAGCCAGCTCCTTGACCGTGGAACTGACGTCTATGGCATCCCGGCCAAGGCGATCGAGCTTCGTTACGATGAGAATGTCGCCGGGTTCCAAACGGTCCACCAGCCGAGAGAATTCCGGACGCTGCGCTATCGGCACACTGCCGGAAATCGTCTCGGTCACGATCCGGTGGTCTTCGACGTGAAACCCGGCCGTCCTGATTTCTTCAATCTGGTTTTTCGTCGTCTGTCCGGTCGTCGACACACGGGCGTAGGCGAAGGTGCGTGACATAGGGTCAATCCTGTCCGAAAAGGCTGTTCAAATTATTTGCCTGACCAGAATACTGTCAAGGTAATTTGTGGACAGGGTGTTTTGCCCCTGTACGCAACCGGACGTTTTCCCTGAATCTAAGAGCTAGTCTCGTACAATGTACTTTTTGACACACTTGCGGAAAGCGGGCGTTGACGCCAACGATTATTGCGGCAGGTGTGTCCTACATGTCGGTGATTTACATCCAGCGTTTTGAAAGTCTTCTTTCATCATTAGGACTTGAAGGAGCGAACGTCCGAAATGGAGCGCATTCCGGACATCTGCTACGCGAAGCACGAACGACCGCTCCGGGCCGTTTGTTCCATTTGATCGAAAGTCCGAAAGGTCCGCAGTTCTGCCGTTCCACCTTGACCGAAACTGGCGTGTTTTGGATATCGAAACGGACCAGCCCTGACGGGCCGGACCGACCCCTGCTCTCTAATAAGGACCGGCACAGCCGGACATATCCTTGTGTCGGGGCTCTGCCCCCCACCTGGTCAAGATTAAACCGCTCCACGGCCTGCAAAGGGGTGTACCCACGCTCCGCGGCTTCGCCTTGTGCGCGCGGGTGATCCCCCTCCCCTTTTCCGGATCTTGACCATGCTCCCCGTTTCCGGCGACGCGGAAAATGAAACCGACCAAGTTCAGGAAACAGGAGCAAACCAATGAACTCAGTCTATGCCCGCACCGCACGTTTTGATTCCGCCCGCGCTCTCAGCGAAGACGAAATGCGCCGGAGTGCCCCATCGATCTTTGCAGTCTCAGCCCACGAGAGCCGTTCCGAACGGTTCCAGCCGATTCCAACCATCGAAGTTCTGCGTGCCTTGATGGACGAAGGTTTCATGCCGGTTGGTGTGAAGCAAGGCCGTACCCGCGATGCCAGCAAGAAGGACTTCACCAAGCACTTGATCCGGCTTCGCCGTCTCGACGAAGATGCAAAGTTTAGCGTTGGTGATACGGTTTTCGAAATCCTGCTCAAAAACGCAAATGACGGCACGTCCGCCTTCGATATCATGGCCGGGTTGTTCCGCATCCGGTGCCTTAATTCCCTTGTCGCGCAGACGTCCACCCTCGAAAGTGTGAAGGTTCGCCACAGCGGAGACGTACGGCACAAGGTGATTGACGGCACGTTCCGCGTGATGAAGGAAGCTGAAAAGACTCTCGCAGCGCCCGCCGATTGGAGCGGTCTGATCCTTGACCGCGACGAAAAGCAGGTGTCTGCGGAGGCAGCGCACATTGCCCGCTTCGGAGACAGCGAAGGGGAAACCACGACGCGCATTCAGCCGAGCCAGCTTTTGAACGCCCGCCGCACGGGCGACCGGGGAAACGACCTCTGGACCACTTTTAACGTCGTTCAGGAAAACGCCATCCGGGGCGGATTGGAGGCACGTTTCCGCGATGAAGATGGACGCCTTCGCCGCTCCAGCTCCCGAGCGGTCAAAGGCATCGATCAAGACGTAAAACTGAACAAGGCGCTTTGGACGCTTTCTGAAAAATGGCGGAACTGAAAGGCTTGAAAGTCGTAGCCTAACGCGGCATCGCCAACTTATTTTAGATGGTCAGCATGTGTCCCCGATTTAGACGGATTTCAGGCGTTCATTTCGTCGGCGTAGTCCTGCCACAGGCCGTACGCATCAGCTCTTGCGTGCGGGTATGAGAGTGCGGACAGTTAGTAGCGGCGCGGTCTGAAGATCGCATTGATCTGATCGTGGGCGGACAAAAATCGTTGAGCGTGGCGGGGCGATTTGAACCGGCCCATGATCTTCTCCCGTTTCCGTGTCGGGCGGTGGGAATTCTCAATCCTGTTATTCAATCCCTTGTGAGCGCGATGATCGGCAGACGGAGCAAGGGCCTGAACCGGTCTGGTGTAGCTGCGCAGCTTGTCGGTCACCACAACCCTGGGCTCGCCGTATTGCGCGACCAGAGTGGACCTGTCCCGGATTTGTACCGCTCCTTTGACTTGGTATTTTGCCACAAAGGAGAATGTTCATGGCATCACGTCACGGCGCGGAGTTTCGCGCAGAAGCAGTCCGGAT
>NZ_JBSWYG010000035.1:0-31360 GCF_056160985.1 Roseibium sp. AWQ4_290 | reverse complement strand
CGCCGCTTTCTTCGCTTACTCATTAAGGGCCCTTAAATGTCCATTTAATTAAGCGGACACTTAACGCACCAAATCGAAAAGCGGCAGGTCGGGTTCAACGGACGCTCACGACATAGGTAACAGTTTGTACCGGAGACATGGGTTACAACCTCGTGCCGAACGGGTTGTCGATTGTCTGTAGTGTTCTCTGCTGTCGATCCCGCTGCCCCCAGTGCTGGCCATTTGGAGTGGCCTGCACTTGCTCATTCTGTCCCAATGAGCCGAAAAAATCATAAGACAAGCTTTAAGCGGTGCCTTTGGCATCGCCCGAGCGGCCGCGTTTCCAATAGGAAATCGCGTATTGCCGCCCTTTACCGAGCCCAAACTCCTGCTTGAAGACTTTTCGCAGTGACTGGGCATTGTCGTACTCACCGGCAAACCAGCAAAAATCCGGCGAGCAGGCTTCAGCGAACGCTTTCAAACTGCCTTCGACCCTTTCGGAGAAGTCCTTCGAACCCAGACATGTAATTGGCAACGTGGTTTCTGGAAGATAGGCTAGGCTCGCCTTCGGCAGCGCGGTGACCACGTGGCCGGTGCAGGTCTTGGGAAGGGTCGCAAGAAGGTGTGCAAGGGCCGGCAGCGCGGTCTCGTCGGCGGCCAGCAAGACGGATTGGCACTCTTGCGGCACTCTTTCGCCGCCACCCGGGCCCATGAGGCCAATGCTGTCGCCAGCGACCGCTCTTTCGGCCCAATCGGCGATCATCCCGCCCTGGTGGCGAACGATGTCGATATCGACTTCGGTCAGGTCTGCCCGAACGTCTTTCAGTGTGTAGTAGCGCACGTGAAGCTCGTCTACGCCCTTCGGCCAAAGCGTCGCTCCGTTCGAGGCGACATGAGGCCATTGCGGTGCACGCGTGGCATCCGATGGCAGCATAAGCTTGACGTGAATGCCGTCCTTCTGGAGTGAGGTTGCGGTTTTGCAGGCAAAGGTCAGGCGCAACATGCCGGGGAAGATCTCGCTCTTTCCGGACAAGTGCAACAGGTGAAAGTTCGGCGGCCTGATATCGTCGTTTGCGCCTTCACTTTGAAGATCGTCGCTCCAGCGGATCGATGCGGCTGCTTCCGGTGTGAGTTCCTCCAGATGCCGCACCACGCCCTCCTTGAAAACGAAGAGCTTGTTGGGGCTGGGCGCCGAAACGGCGAAGGTCAGTGTTTGAGGCGCCTGGGAAACAAGGATCTGACTGTCCTCATCAATCGGGATCAGGACACTGCCATCGCCCTGATCAATGTGGTTCAGATCGTGGCTCTTGAGGTGTTCCAAAAGTGCGCCGAGAACAGATGCAGGATCAGCAACGACAACAGTCGTTTGGGCTTCGAGGCTCATGACGCGGCCTCGTTCTGGGCGGCACTCTGGCGAAGCGATTTCCCTGACCTGCCCGGTAGAAGCTTGATTGTCGCCAGTACCGCGAGGCCCGACAGCACGGCGGCCAGCACGAAGAGACCGTCATATCCGAAGTGGTCCGCGATCATGCCGGACGTCATGGAGCCGATGAGATAGACAATCAGCTGAGCGCAGGCCAGCAGGGTGAAATCGGTGCCCGGCTGCGACCTGGAGGCGACACTCATGAAGAGCGAGTACAGGATGACGATTTCCATGTAGCGAATGAAGGTCTGGAATGCCGCTGCCGACATCACCGTCCAAAGGGGCTCGTAGATCCCCAGCGCGTGCAGGGCGAAGGCGGTAAAGCAGATGGTGCGCAGAAGGCCAAGAATGATCAGCGACCTGTTGGCTCCCTGCCACTTGATCAGGCCGACGGCGATGACCGACCCGATGATGCCAGCTGTGGCTGCCGAGCCTCCGGACAGGTAGCCGATCCAGGAAAGAGACAGGCCGACGTCGATGAGATAGGGGCCTTCCATCGCCTTGACCAGGCCTTCGCTTGCCCGAAAGACTAGCGCGATGACAAAGATCTGAACCGCTTCCGGACGCATGAAAAACGCGCGCAGCGATGGCTTTGAAATCGTATTTCCTTCAGCCCTGGATGGCTGAGGTTCTACCGCTCGTTCTCGCATCAGAGGCGTGACGAGCAGGGGCAACAGAGACAAGGCGGCGACAAAGAGAAGTGTCGGTGTCCATCCATAGGTCTCGAAGAGAATAAGGGACAGGGTGCCACCGATCACGACGCCGAGGGCGACGGCACCGCCTTGAAAGGCGTTGCCGATGCCTCTGTCCTTCTCCGAAAGACTGTTGGTCGCGTAGCCATCAGTCGCAATGTCCTGCGCCGACATGGCCAGTGCCATCGTTAGACAAACCACAAAGAGACCAGTGACATTCGTTGGCTCGATGAACGCCAGGACCGCGATGCCAGAGGCCGTGACCAGTTGCATCGGAACGATCCAGCCTCGCCGGTGTCCGATCTTGAGAAACCTGAAGCGGTCGATGAACGGAGCCCAGAGGAACTTGAGCACCAGCGGCAACATGAGCAGGGAGAAAAAACCGATGGCGCTGCGGGAAACACCGGCCTCCCGCAGGACCGGGGGAAGGGCTGCCGCAATCAGATAGGTGGGAATGCCTTGCGCCAGATAGAGCCCACCAAGCGTTGCAAACAAACGGTATCGTTCAGCGTTTCCGGTGGGCGCGGTTCCCTTGAGCTTTGCTCTGGACAGACGCATGGCTGGCTCATTTTCAAAACTGTCGAGGGCATGCCCTCGGAAAGGGAAAAACCGCAAGCGCCAAGCGCCTGCGGTCAACGTTGGAGACTTAAAACTTGACCTGGTAAGACAGGGCGATTGTCCGGCCGAGACCTGCCACATTGATGCCGCGCGTGGCCGTGGCGGTCGGGTTGATGTAGTCGGTATCAAGAATGTTGCGGACGCCAAGCGAGAGCTTGCCGTTGTGCTCGAAGGTCTTCGCAACGGCGGCGTTCAGAAGGACAGCCCCATCGATCTTGTTGTCAATGTCGCGAGACCTGCCGGAGAAGAACTCGACTTCGGCGCGGGCAGTGATGTCATGCTCGAAACTCATGGTGCTGTACAAAAGGCCCTTGAACGTCGTCGGAATGCGGTTGTTGGGCAGATAGCTGTCGAATTTACCGTCATCATTCGTGTCGTATTGACCTTCCGAATAGGCCAGCACGCTGCCGACGGTCATCCAGTCCAGGACATTTGCCTCTCCGTTAAACTCGACGCCCCAGAGACGCTCTTTCTGCTGGGAGACGCTGTTTGAGGAAACGTCAAAGGTCGTGCCCTTGTCGGATGTCGAGAAATAGGCACTCAGGTTCGCGCGGAATCTATCCCAATCACCGCGCAGGCCGATCTCGTAGGTGTTCACAAGCTGAGGCTCGGGAGAGATGTCGGCAAAGCTCGTGGTGCCAGTACCGGTACAGACACCGGCAACGCCGGAGATCGAGCAGAGTTCAGCTGTTGTGTTCGCGCCTGCGCGGCGTGTAAACGCGCCAACGTCCGCCAAAGCATAGCCTTGAGAGAAGTTGCCGTAGGCTTGCATTTCCTCGGTGACGTCAAACACGCCGCCGATGTTGAAGGTCCACTGATTGTAGC
Source organism: Roseibium sp. AWQ4_290 (assembly GCF_056160985.1). Taxonomy (NCBI): domain Bacteria; kingdom Pseudomonadati; phylum Pseudomonadota; class Alphaproteobacteria; order Hyphomicrobiales; family Stappiaceae; genus Roseibium; species Roseibium sp. AWQ4_290. The sequence goes on along the minus strand of NZ_JBSWYG010000035.1, from coordinate 27,823 downwards.
TGAAGTCGCCGCCGGTCACATCGACCGCGCCAATGGTCGCGACGGGCAGGCCTAGGCTCGACAGAAGGTTGGTCTGTGACTCCGGGCGGGTGAAATCGTCGACGCTTAGGAAGAACTGGTCGAACCTGGCACCTGCCTGCAGGCGGAAACGATCGACGACCGGAATTTCAGCCTGTGCAAAGCCGGCGATCTGGTTTTGTGTCATGGGTGCGATGACATCTGCGCCACCGATGGTCTCCTGCGTCGTCTGATCGAAGGTATAATCGACGCCCCAGGTGACGTTGGAGCCTTCCGTCAGGAAATCCAGAGCGCTGTTGACGGAGGCCGTCGCGCCGAAGCGGTCGCCGTAAAGGACCGTCTGATTGTCCGATGTATAGACAAAGGTGTTCACGCTCGAGAGCTCCGTCATGAGCGACTGCTTCTCGATGTGATTGTAGAACGCCTTGATTTCCAGATTGCCCAGAGAAAAGTCTGCATCCGTGTAGCGGGCGGTGAAATACTGGGAGTTCTCTTCCAGCGGCTCGCCGTCATAGGGATTGGAGTAGTCGGGCACAGCGGTGCCGCTGGAGTAGTCCGTGTACCAGTCAGGATCCTGGCGGGCGTAGCTGAGATCGGCACTCACCTCGAAACGCTTGGCGTCTGTCTCATAGCCGATGACGCCGAAAGCTTCGCCTTCGCCGATGCGGTCTGCACCGCCCTGTCCGAGCATGCCGTCTGATGCGAGCTCGTTGCCGTCTCCATCATAGGTGCGTCTGCTGAAGTCACCGGAGAGCGATAAGAAATAGTCGAATTTGCCGTTACGCCCCTCGGCGGAGACATTTGCGTTGGGGGCAATCGATTCCGGCAGGTTTGCGGTGAAGGCGGTTGCGCCGACGGTTGCGGTGACGTTGACGCCATCTTCGACGCCGCGCTTGGTAATGATGTTGATCGTGCCGCCCGTCGCGCCCGCGCCGTAGAGACTTGAGGCGCCATTGACGACCTCGATACGGGCTATGTTGTCCATGTTGATCAGGGACAGGATGCGCGAGTTATTCCGGAGAGGGGTGTTGCGCGGAACACCGTCAACCATGATCAGGACGCTGCGGCCGCGGAAGCTCTCGGACGCGCCCGATATGGTCTGATTGCTCGGCGCGTAGCCGGGCACCAGCCTAGACACAAGATCGGATGTGTCTGTAGCGAGGATCTTCGTTTCCTCGATCTGCTCTTCAGAAATGATCTCAACCGACTGTGCGACAGTCCCGAGGGCCCCTTCGCTACGGTTTGCCGTCACAACAATCTGATCAAGCAAGACGGTCTCGCCGGAGTTGTCCTGAGCGTGTGCCGGCAGCGTGCACAATGCCGTGCTCGCCCACAGAATGTAGGATCTGATTTTCATGGATGCCCACCCAATAAGGTTTTATTTTCAGGGAATTGGGTGGCTCGATAGCGGCTGCAGTCTGGCTTCCCGTTAAATCTACATCAATCATACATGAATAATTTATTCAAGTTTATGCACTGTAAATTGTACGGATTGATTGTGTTGTTGCAGATCGGACACATTGGAAAACACCAGATAGAACTGTCTCAGCAATTGCCTTCTGCAAAGCGAACCAGCGGGTTCCGCAAATCCGTCCCAAGCGCGGGAAGAGGCCGTTCGGCCGCGTCGCCATAGCCAATTTCAAACCGGACCTTGTTGATACAAACGCGCGGCAGGCTTGGATGAAACAGCTCGAAGGTTTTGAAGCGTTCCGCCAGCTCGGGATGCTCGGACATGTATGTCTTCAGCGTCCTGGACAGGAGGCCGTAGAAATCGCCCTCGGTGATTGCGTCCGCCGTGGCCAGCCGCGCTGAGAAGAAGCGCAAGACGGTGACGAAATGGGCCGTCTGAATATCATGTACGATGTACTCGGGCGGCTTGTTCGGCAGGATTGAGCGGATCTCGTCAGGCAAGCCAGAATGCTCGGCAAAGGTCTGATTGACGATATCCACATCGCCCTGAAGATCCTTGATCGCGAGGCCGACGGGCCGATGATCTTCAAGGACGACGGTGATGTTCTGACCATGGGCAATGAAGCCGACACCATATTTTGCCAGAAAGTGATAGAGCGGAACGACGGTGGTCCGGAAGAGCTCGGTGAGCCACTCCGAGATAGGCATCCCGGCGCGGTTGGCATGATGGACAGCAAGTGGAACTCCATCTCCTGCCACGTGGAGCAGCGCGGCGTAGAGGCAGGCATCCTGTTTCGTTGAGATCCGGCTATTGGCGTTCTCGCGCCAGATCGCGCCGAGCGTCTCCAGATGCTGATAGGGCGCGTTCGGCACCTGGTCATAGATCGGGTGGCGATACCAGATGCCGCGTTGTTCCCTAAGGATCGTGACGTTGGCGGCGAGGAGCTCATCGCCGGCGACCAGACCTTCGAGCCAGTCCGAGATGGCGCTGCCGAGCGCGATATACTGTCCAGGAATGCCACGCCATGCGGAGGTGTTCAGGATCATGAGGGCAAGTTTGATGTCAGGCGATCCGGGGCGGTCGATGCATGTCAGCGTTCTGAGGCTTGGACCCGCAACATAGCGGCCTCCGAAGGCGCCGAGGAAGACGAGCCGTCTTTCCATCAGCTCGCCAACATAGACCTGTTGTAGCACATGATCCCATTGCCAGGGATGTGCCGGGATTAAAGTATGTGTGGCGAGCGAAAGCCCTTGGTCTTCAAAGACTCCGAACAGTCTCTGCTCTTCTTCGTCGCCAAGGCATTGGCTTAGGAATGCACGCTCGTCGACGCTGGAACTGTCTCCAATTCGACATTGAGTGCGGTCGGCGGCAAGCCAGACGATTTCAAAGTCCTGCTGATGCTCGGGAGAAAAGCTGCGGACGTCATCCATTCCCCAACCGAGACGGCCTTTGTTCGCGACGGCCTTGGGGTGCCCCTCCAAAAAAGCGTGCCTCACATGCGAGGGAGCGTTGACCAGATCTTCGCCTCGCACTCGTTGGTTTTTCTCCAGAAGAACAAGGTCCTGCCTGAGCGTGTTCGAAAGTTCGCGCAGGAATGTCGCCTCGGTGTCTGGTTTCATGTCCAATTCCGCGCGGGCGTCAACGACGAATTGCAGCGGAGACGGGAAGGCCTCTGCTTCGGGCTTTCGCTGAATGCTCTCAGGATGCACCAGAAGATTGTCCCAAGCTCCGAGCTTCGCTGCGAAGCTGTAGACGGCATCTGATTGCAGTTTCAGAACAAAGCGCTCAGCGCCTTGGGCTTCGGGGGCGATCACCTCTTCATAGCTCAGCTCGTTCAGAAGTTTGGCCAGGCTTTCACGGCAAACGGTTTCCCAGCCTGAAACCGTTTCGATCGCCTGAGGTGCTACAACGACGTTCACAGGCGAACCTCATTGAAAAAGCGATCGCGGCGGCAGCGCATAAGGGCTGAACGCTTGTGCGGGAAATCGAATTCCTTGACCTTTTCATATGCAAGCGCATCAGCGTAGGTGAGAAGTTTGGCGTTATCGACGCGTGGCTCTCCCATGATGTTTTCGGTCATCGGGCAGTCGAGGAAAAGATAGTGGGCAAGGCCGCGCAACCAGGCACCTGTCTTGACCCTTCCAAGGTGCCGGCGCTCGCCAATAAGTCCATGCCAGCCCCGGTCCCATGGACCGCTGTCATAGAAGGGGCCGAGCCGGTCTTCGCGCACCCAATAGGTTTCGAAATACCCGGCATCCTCACCGTTGAAAGCCCCAATCAACGGGTAGGTGTGCGGCTTTGCGATGAGTTGTTCCAGGTAGGCGCGCAGCTCGTCCTTGGGGAGGGCTAGTTCCCAGAAAAAAGCGACCCGCCCGTCGTTCATCCAGCGATGAAACAGATCAAGATCCTTGTCGATGTCGACGGTGCGGAATGACACGGTCAACTCAGCCACCGGATCAAAGCGCTGGTACACGAGGCCATCTGGATGGGGCGCACGCAGGGGATGGTCGCGCCCGTCAGGGCCATCGACAAGTCCAGCGCGAGTCCGGTTGACTTGGGGATGTCCGATCCACATCTGTGGCACCTGATAGAACCCGGATCGCGAGACGACCAGATCAGAACCATCGCGATAAACAAATGGCAGACTGCGCAGCGGGAAGCTCGTTTCCTCGAGGTTCAGCACCAGCCTGTCAAGCGCCTCATTTGCAGCGAAAGAGCACTCCAGAGCGACCAGCACGGCGGCGATGGTCACCTCCTGGTCGAGGGCCTGTTTCCAGGTGAACGAAAGGTGCAGCTCTGCATCGCCTTGCAGTTCTGCCGATGCAATGGCTTCGCCATCGAGGAACAGTTCCGCTTGGGTGTCCGAGACCAGACGCGCCAGGATTGGTAATGCGCTAGCAAGGTTCGGACGCACAAGGCTTGGAAGAAAGGTATTGTCAGCGTCCTTTTGGACGGATGCGTGAATGTTCATGTGGTTGCCTCCGGATAGGACAAGGGATTTGGAATTTCGAGGAAACTGGCGAGTTGCCCACTGGCGTCGCCGGAGGCTTCGTTCACGCCGCTGAGGCTGGTGCGATAATTGCCCTTGCTGCAGAGGGTGGGCGCTTCGAAAAGCATGTCGTAGAACGTGGTGTCCGCATCACACGTCGCCCGCAATGCGATGAGTTTTTCGCGCAAGATCGCGTAGGCCGCGCTTTCTGCCAGCAGCCCGTCAATCGCCAGCATCGAGACAACGTTCATGAGGTTGTTGACGATCACGTAGTAGCAAAGCAGCCCGTCGCCGAGAGCGGGAGGAGCGACGTTCTCGCTGTATCGCCCAATGTCGGGAACATGACGTTCGAGGGTATCGTGATGTGTGGTCAGATGTCCTGTCCCCTGGCAGTCGCGCACCCAGACCGCGGACGGCGAGCCATCCTTCAACGAGATCATCATGTTCTGCTGATGAGAGCCGAACAGGAGGCCATGCCGGGAGCGGACCCTTGCAAGTGGAGCGACTGCAACGTCAACGAACGCGGCCAGCCATTCGCCTGCACTGGCCGCAAGATCCTTACCAGTCTCTTCGGCGCGTCTTTCAATCAGCGCGCCGAGTGGAGAGCGCTCATCGAGCCGTTCCTCACAAATGCTTGCCAGCATGACTGGGCCGTTTGATGCCGGGTCGCGGAAGGGGTTATCGCGAAAGATCACGAAGCTTTCTTCAAGCGCGCCACCATCTTGCGCCTTGAGCGCGGCGTAGGCCGGCTCACGCAGAATGTGAAGGTTGGGTTCCTGTTGAGAGATGTCAGCGCCGATCGGACTGTCGAGAAGGCGGCACATCTGGATCCCGCGTTCGACCTCTTTGCGCGACAGCACCCGCTTGGAGTTGGTGAGGCGCATGCTGAGCGAGAATTTCAGCATGGACGGTGCGTGATAGGCATGAACGCCGCGCATGGAGGCTGTTGCTGCGAACGGCTGACCTGTGCTGCCGACCGGGATCATTTTCCCTTGGGCAACCCAGTCGATCACTCGCTGGTCGGCCAACAGTCTCGACGCTTGCCAGGGATGCCACGGCACCGGGACAAAGCCGTCCGGGATTTCGACCTTCAGTCTTTTCGGCAGTGTTTCGTCCGCCTGGGCAAGATCACGGCAGTAGTCTTCGGCAGAGTGCTTGCCGGCGTCTTTCAGAACGAGGATCGAACGCTCCGCGAGGACCCAAAAGAGTGGGAACTTGCCCCCAAGCTCGGGGCTGTAGAGAGCTGAGCTGGTGTCGTCGACCTCGTCTTTACTGCGCGGGTTCGGATGTGTCGGATGTCCGGACATAAGCGCTTGTTCGGCGTCCTGGAACGACCAAAGATCGGCGGGCTTGTTGTTTCGGCAAGACGCATAGGCACGCTCAACGCCCAGCCGGCTGTCCAGGATCCGCTGCAAGAGCTTGAGTTGAAATGTGGGATCACCGGGGCTTGCCTGGGGATCGAGGACAAGAAGTGTCAGTGCTTCGGCGAGGGCGATTTCACGAGGCTTTGTTTTTTTGTCCCAGCGCAGGAAGGGTAGCGAGATCTTCTGTCTGAAGCGACCTGCGTACGGCACCTCAATGAGCAGTGCTTCATCGCTTTTGACGAGCGGCAGCTTGGCATAGGTGCCTGACATGCCAAGCTGTTCAGCTTTCTCTTGCGAGATTAGAGACCAGCCATCCCATTCGCGCAAGAGCGCGTTCAAAAAGGCCGTGGCTGTTGCATGGTCGGCCTTGCGTGCTGCGGTTTGTACGGCGTCGGCAAAGCCATCGGCGGACATCTCGTTCATGATGATCTGGTCCTGTTGCGAAGGGCTCAGCCGGCAGCGGCTGCTTGTTCCAGAGACGTCGCGACAGGTTGGTCCAATCGCGGCCAGCTGATGATGTCGGCGCTAGGCTCCACATCGAAGACCTGGCTGCCCGCGAGGGCATTGACGATGACACCGGCGCGCCAGGCCATAAGGCTCATTTGCGGGTCAACGATCCCATGGGAGGCGAGGCCCATATTGAGGCCGAATATGCGGTTCTCGGACGGGCCGTCGAAGGTCATCCGGTAGTCCTGTGACAGATGGGGAATGCCGGCAGGGTCACAGTCGATGCGATTGCATAGAGGTGCCATGAACTCCGGCAGGCTCGGCTTTGCACCTATCGCCAGAATGATGACATCGGCGCCTAGTGTTTCCGCCGTTTGGCAGGGGGTCACGTCCGTATGGATGCAATACCCCGTGGCGTCCCGGTCGAGTGCAAAAACGTTGCGACCCGGCAGAAGGGTGACGGTGTCGGGCGCATTTGCCAGATGTTTCCTGCGGTAGACTTCCTCATAGAGGGCGTCGATGGTGGCGGGCGTGAGGCCGTCGCTGGCGAGTTTTTGTCCTGCGACTTCGCTGCGTTTTCCAGCCTGGGGAAGCGTCTGGTAAGTCGAGACATAGCCCGGTGTGAAGACCTGATCGACGAAGCCTCCTTCTTCCAATGGCGAGAAACGGGGGAGGTTGCTGATCCAGGATACTTGCGCGGGGTCACGTCCCGGTGCGGTCAAGAGATCAAGCACGATCTCGGCACCTGTTTGACCTCCACCGATTACCGCGACGCGCTTGCCGCTGAAAGATGCTGCACGGTGGAGATAATCGCCGGCATTGAAACATGTTGGACCGATGTGAGGGACGGCCCAATCCGGCTTGTTTGGTTTCATGCCGGTGGCGACTGACAGGTTCCGCGCACGGCTTTTCAGGCCGTTATCAAGCTCAACCTGGAACGCCTCTCCATCAAAGCTTACTTCGCGCACTCCGCTATCCCACCGAGTGCTTGGCAGGCGGTGTGCGACCCAAGCCATGTAGTCTGAAAACTCGGTGCGGCTGACGCCAGTAAAGCGCCCGGCCATGAAATCGTAGAAGCGCTTTTGCTCAACGAGATAATTGACGAAGGAGTGGGGGCTTGTCGGCAAGACGGGGGTCACCAAGTCCTTCAGAAATGAAGTCTGCAGGATGCTGCCAGGAAACATCAGACCTGCATGCCAGACAAACTCCGGCTTCTGGTCAAAGAACGCGGCATTCATCTTCGGCATGCTGTCGAGAAGGGCAGCGACGCTGAGATTGAATGGGCCGATGCCTATGCCGATCAGGTCCTTGATCGCATCAGGAGCATTGGGTGATCCAACTGGGGCCAAGGAGGTCATTCAGAAGTTCCTTTGCGCGGACTGAGGGGCTGGACGGGCCGTACCCTGCTGATGAGGACGGCGATAAAAACCAGGAAAACCAGTAGAGCTGCGAGCTGAAGCGCAAGCGTCAGATCGACGTCGCCGAGGTAGGCAAACAGGGTGGTTCCGCAGGCCAGGCCAAGCATTTGCGCGCTGGCGAGCCACGTTGATACCTGTGGTCTGTCTGCCTTGGGTGTTTCTTGAAGCTTTGCCGTCAGATTGGCGCTCAGGGCCAGGGCCGTGCCAATGGCGAGAGCGCAGGCTGCGAAGGACAACTGAAGTTGGGTCGATGCTTCCGCCAGACCCAGCAGGCCAAGGAACAGAATGAAAATCCCGCTTGTGAGCGCGAGGTGCAATCTGTCGGAAAACAGCCGTGTCAGCACTAGTTGGGTGAAGATGCCACACAGGAGCGCAAAGGTCAGAGCGATGCCTGCGGCTGATGTGGCCTCTGTGGCATCGGCCGAAAGCCTTTCGAGTATCAGCGGCGCGAGGAGCACATAGGCGGCGCCGATCGTGACTTGAACGGTCGCAGCAATGGCCATTGCGAGTATCGGGAGACCGCTGAGACCCAACCGAGTCTTGCGATCAGCCTCAGAGGTTGTTTTCGAAAGACTTTGTGGCGCGCGCGCGATGCCTGTCAGGGCGTAAAGGTATGCGGGTATGACAACCAGGATTGGCATGGCTGCACCGGCAAGGAGCAGTGGCGTTACCAGGGCATTGCCGGCAACCCTGCCGATGCCGTTCATGGCGTTCAATGATCCGATCGCGCCGAGCAGTGATTTGCCGTTACCGTGGTTGGATCTTAGGGCCTGCGCTACCGGCAAAGCCGCAGCTGCGGAGGCGCTGTAAATCAATCGCGCGGCAATCAGCAAAAACAACCCAAAGTATACATACTCGGTTGAGCTCTGTGCCAAGACCAAGGAGCAGCATAGCAAAAGGATGCCAACGAGGCTGCCCGTTGCACTGCACATCAACGCTTTTCGGAGGCCGGTCTTGGTCGCCGCGTACCCCCATATCGGGGTCGTGCAGGCCGAGACCAGAAGGCCGCCGCCAATGATGGCGCCGAGCGATGAAAGCGAGAGGTCGTAAATCTCCTGAAGGATAGGCACCATAACCACAAGCGTCGCTTGATGGAATGAATTATACAGCAATATCAACCTAATAGACGAATTGTCAGACATTGACGCCTTGCTGGGTCATCGTTTCGATGCGCATGACAAATACATGAGTAAATTACTCAAGTAAATAGATGCACCTCATTTTAGGAATGAATTTTTACGAACACGCGTTGCTGCAAAACGCGCTTCTGCGCGATTATCGACGCTATCTAAGTGTTGATTTAAATCCGCGGTTCGCGGTCGTGAAGCATGAAAAGACAGACGAACAGCGACACAACCTATGATTTATGGTCCTGTCGCAAAGATTGTCGTGTTTGACCTTCTCCCCGATATCCGGGCCATTGCACACTGGAATTTTCCACCTTTGAATGGATGAAGGAGGAAGACTGAACCGCCCTGGGTTTACCGGAGGCTCCAACTTCTGAGAAAGTGGAGCCGATATGAGCAAAACAACAAACAAGTTTTCATCTGAAGTTCGCGAACGCGCCATCCGCATGGTGCTCGACCATGAAGCCGAACATCCGTCCCGTTGGGCCGCAGTGTCTTCTATCGCAACCAAGATCGGCTGCGCACCGGCGACGTTGCATGAGTGGGTCAAGAAGGCAGAGGTCCACAGCGGCAAACGAGCTGGCCTACCGAGCGATGTGGCCGAGAAGATGAAGGCCCTGGAGCGGGAGAACCGTGAACTTCGCCAAGCCAACGAGATCTTGCGCAAGGCGTCTGCTTATTTTGCCCAGGCGGAGCTCGACCGCCCATTTAAGCGATGATTTCCTTCATCGAAGAACACCGTCCGGTGTTTGGGGTCGAGCCGATTTGCAGGGTTCTGCCGATTGCCCCGTCGACTTATTATGAGAATATCGCCAAGCGTGAGGATGTGGATCGCCTATCGTCCCGCGCTCGCCGCGATATTGCTCTGAAGATCGAGATCTGCCGTGTCTTCGAAGAGAACTTTCAGGTCTATGGCGTGCGCAAGATCTGGCGGCAATTGCACTGGGAGGGCTTTGACGTCGCCCGCTGCACGGTGGCCCGGCTCATGAGGGCCATGGGGTTTCAAGGGATCATTCGCGGTAAGCCGGTCAAGACGACGTTCCCGGAAAAGTCTGCATCCAGCCCGCTCGACCGGGTGAACCGCCAGTTCAGGGCTCCAGCGCCGAACAGGCTCTGGGTTTCGGACTTCACCTATGTCGCCACCTGGCAGGGCTTCGTCTATGTCGCCTTCGTCATCGACGCATTTGCCCGGCGCATTGTCGGCTGGCGTGTCAGCCGGACGGCCCACGCCACCTTTGTCCTCGATGCCTTGGAACTGGCGCTTCATGATCGACAACCTGCTCACGGCGGCGGTCTCATACATAATTCCGACAGGGGTGTTCAGTACGTGTCGATCAGGTATTCGGAGCGGCTGGCCGAAGCTGGCATTGTGCCCTCCGTCGGGAGTGTTGGTGACAGCTACGACAATGCTCTCGCAGAAACGATCAACGGGCTTTACAAGGCCGAGGTTATTCATCGGCGTGGACCGTGGAGAAACTTCGAAGCAGTCGAATTCGCAACACTCGAATGGATCGACTGGTTCAACCACAGGCGCTTGCTGGAGCCGATCGGAAACATCCCTCCGGCTGAAGCAGAGGAACAATACTACGCCACGCTAGATCAAACGGCCGAAGCCGCATAACTTAAACCAAACAGCCTCCGGCACATCCGGCGCGATTCAGTTCTCCGTTTGCCCGCGTTGCAAAGGGTTTGATGCTCATGACCGGCTTGGTGCTATCGCCCTTCGGGGATGCAACGCCCCGTGACAGGCCCGGATCACCGATTAATGCAATTTGTGAACGACCTGATCAGATTGGGCTTGGAGCCCCGGGTTATTGTTGCGGTGCTGCTTATTGCGCAGTCAATGTGACATTGGCTCCCGCCGGTATCGTTTGGTCTGCATTGTTGAGTGTGTCCATCGCGAAGCCTGCAGCCGTCTTGTAGCCAGCCATGAATGCCGCACGCTCGTCCGCCGGTATCACGTCATCGATATTTTCAAAATCACCGCCACATCGCTCGTCCAGCAAATTCAACAGGCCAAACGGACCCGCGCCACGGTTCCGAAGCACCAATTCGGAAACGGGCGAGCACAGCTGCGCGTCATAAGCCGCCAAGGCGCGTTCGCACACGCCATGCCCGAGCATTTTTGCGCCTATCACCCTTGCATCGACAATCGCCTGGCTCGCCCCGTTGGATCCGGTCGGATACATGGCGTGGGCCGCATCTCCCATCAACGCCACCGAACCGTCAACCCAGCTTGGGATCGGATCTCGGTCGATCATCGGGTTCTCATAGGCGCAATCCGCCCGTTCCAGCAGCGCGGGGACATCGAGCCAGTCGTAACGGAACCCGTCGAAAAAATGCACAAAATCTTCAATCTCAACGGGCCGGAACCACCCCTCCTGCTGCCAGCCCTTTTCACTGTCGACAACGACCTCGGCAATCCAGTTGACCAACGAATAGCCGTCAGGATCCGGCTTCGAAATCGGATAGATGACCATGCGCTGGCGGTGCGTGCCCAAGCCGACGAAGGAGGCCCCCGTCCTGAGCGGTCTGGCCCGAACCGTTCCTCGCCACATGATCGCCCCGCTCCAGTGAATTGGCGCTTGGCCGGGATACATCTGGGCGCGTATTGCCGAATGAATCCCATCCGCGCCAATCAGAAGGCGGCCGCGAAGCTCTTCAACCGTGCCATCCGCAAATGTCAGATGTGCACCAACGCCCGCTTCGCTCTGGACGTATCCGCTCACCCTGGCACCAAGCCGGACGGCGTCCTCCCCGGCCCTTTCGACAAGGGTGCGGTAAAGCAGCATGTGAAATTCACCCCGATGCACGGCATATTGCGGCCACCTGTAGCCTGCTTTGATCCCGCGCGGCTCCGCATAAACTTCCCTGCCGTTCAGGCCGACGAGCGCCCACTCCTCGGCCGGGATGCCAACTTCATCCAAGACACTGGCATCGAAACCAAGATCGAACAGCTCGCGGACCGCGTTGGGTTGCAGGTTGATCCCGACGCCAAGGGGACGCATCTCGTGCGCTGTTTCAAATACCGTGAAGGGAACGCCAATCTGATGAAGGGTCAGCCCCAGGGTCAGCCCGGCAATACCGCCACCCGCGATGAGAACTCTGTTTCCGTGCATAGTCACCTCCTGTTGATTTCCTCAAGTCCAAAGAGGCTACTGAAGAAGCACCGGTATCTGCACCGGTCCGCGAAACCCGAAACCGCGCCAGATCACCGCGTCTCGATCAGGAAGTTGCATATCCGGAAACCGATCGAACAACTGGGGCAACATGATCTGCCCGATCGCTCGGCGCGCGACATGGGTGCCCTGACAGAAATGCGGGCCATTGCCGAAGGACTGATGGCGGCAGTCCTTTCTGTACACGTCAAAGACCTCGCCATTCTCGATCACGTCTTCGTCGCGATTGGCGCTCGCCTGGATCGTCATCACCGTATCGCCCTTGGGAACAAGACAACCGCGAATTTCGGTATCCTCGGTCACAAGTCGCGAAGAAGCCGATATCGGGGCAACCCACCTCACGCCTTCCTCGAACGCACGCATCCAGTCACCGGTCCTTTTGACCTCGGCCAGTTGGTCGGGGTTGGTTAGGAGACCATAGAGCGTGGTGTTCAAGGCATCTCGCGGTTCATTGATCCCACCTCCGATCGCGATCTTGATATTCGCATATATCTGCTTTTCGGGGATGGGATCCTGCGCGTTGAGCATGACGGAAAACGCAGACGAGTTGGGCGCAGCCCGGTGCCGGTCCTGTAGCCTGTCGAGAAGCGCATGTATCCCCTGATTGGCCCGGTCCGCACGCTCGAATGGAGCGTCCAGCCAACCGAAATTACCGGCCCCTTCGATCAGAGCCTGCGACCACTCCATCATGTCCTCGTCGCTGGCTTCTTCAATACCCAGCAGGATAGCAAGCCCCCGGGCGGCGTAAGCACCCGAGAGGATCGCAAAAAGATCGACCACCTCGCCACGCGGCAAGCGTGCCACGTATTCCTCCGCGAGTTTCTGGTACCGTGGCATCCACTCGCTCGTGATCACCTTCGGGGCAAAGGCAGGCGCCATGGCCGAACGTTCGTGCAGATGGGCCTCACCATCCTTGCGCATCAGTGTATGCGCCCAGAACGCACGCTTCATCGGCGTGTTTGGATCATCCGAACTGAAGAGTTCCGGGTTGTCCTTGACGTATTTGGTGTCGGCCGCCTTGGTCAGGAAAGTACGGCCCGCCGCCTTGACCCGGCAGACTGGTGCTTCCCGCCGGAGCCGGCGATAAATCGGAAACGGATCGAGATCGAGCTGTCCGAGCGTAATCGTTTCATTCAGCGGCGCGTACTCTGCCATGTCATCCTCCCGGCAAGAGATTAGGCGGTCTCGCCCAGCAGCCGCAATGCGTTTTGCTTCAGAATGAGTGGACGCACCTCGTCCTTGAATGGAGCCTTCTCAAAATCGGCCAGCCACCGATCCGGCGTGATTGCAGGCCAATCGGAGCCGAACAGCATCTTTTTCTTCAGGATCGAGTTTGCGTATTTGATGAAGATCTCGGGGAAATACCTCGGCGACCAACCCGACATGTCGAAATAGACGTTGGGTTTGTGCTGTGCGACGGCAAGGCCCTCTTCGGTCCAGGGAAAGCTCGGATGGGCCAGCACGATCGGCATGTCGGGAAAATCCACCGCCACATCGTCCAGATGCATCGGGTTTGAGTATTTCAGCCGCATCCCCATCCCGCCGCGCATGCCTGAGCCGACACCGGTCTGGCCCGTATGGAAGAGCGTAATGACACCTTCTTCGGCACAGGCCTCAAGAACCGCATAGCAGGCTTCCCGGTCATTCGGGAAAAAGCCCTGCATCGTGGGATGAAACTTGAAACCGCGCACACCAAATTCGCGCACAAGACGGCGCACCTCGCGCGCTCCGGCTTTGCCCTTGTGGGGATCGATGGACGCAAAGGGGATCAGAATATCATCGTTTTCAGCGCAAAGCTGGGCAACCTCTTCATTGGAATACCGGCGGAACCCGGTTTCACGTTCGGCATCCACGGGAAAAATAATGGCCGCGATATTGCGTTCGCGATAATAGGCCGCAGTATCCTGAACCGTCGGCAACATACCCTCAGCGCCCGCCGGATTCTTGAAATACGCCGCCATGCCTGCCTGGAACTCGTTGTACCCATCGTCACGCCCATGATTGCAGGGCTCTTCCGCATGTGTATGAAAATCAATGGCCTTTACAGTTTTGAAGTCAACCATGCCACGGCTCCAGTCACGATTTTTCGGGGTCTTGCTGAAAACGCTATACATTAAAACTGTTTACCGATACAACAATAAACAACTGAAATCTAATGGAACTGAAAATGCAGGACGGGACAGCCCAGACCGGCAAGGTCACGCGGATAGAGATCGAAGGCGACATTGCGATACTTGTGTTCAATCGCCCCGAAAAAAGAAACGCGATGAATGACGCTTTGGTGGACGAGCTGGACCGGTTCTTTTCTGATCCGCCCGCAGGGGTGAACGCGGTTATCCTGCGCGGCGAAGGTGGGCATTTCTGTGCGGGACTTGATCTGGCCGAGCACGAACATCGCGAACCGGTCGAAGGCGTCTTCCATTCGCGCAACTGGCATCGTGTCTCCGAATTGATTGAATTTGGCGGACTGCCCGTCATTTCTGTCCTGACCGGAGCGGTGATCGGCGGAGGACTGGAAATAGCGGCCTCGACACATGTCCGCATCGCGGAGGCAGGTGTCCGGTTCCAATTGCCGGAGGGGCAGCGTGGCATCTTCGTCGGCGGCGGCGCAACCGTGCGGGTCGGCCGTCTGATCGGAGCCGACAGGATGCGGGAAATGATGCTGACGGGCCGAAACTATGATGCCGAGGAGGGAACGCGCCTGGGTCTTTCCCACTATGCCGTGGGACAAGGGGAGGGTCTCAACCTTGCACGCTCGCTGGCGCGCAAGATCGCTGACAATGCGCCCTTTTCGAACTACCTGATGATCAACGCCCTTTCCCGGATCGGAGACATGTCGAGATCGGATGGGCTGTTCACCGAAAGCCTGGCCGCTGCAATGAGCCAGACGTCTGACGGTGCGAAGGAAGGACTTCGTGCCTTCCTTGAGAAAAGGGCCCCCAAGTTCAGGTAGAGGACATCTGATACAGCCTAGGGCGGGGCACTTGAAAACGTGAGCAGACACCGGTTGATTAGGGTCAGGGACAAAACAGAAATTTACAAATGCATGGAGAACTAGGGAGGACATCCATGAAAAAACGCGACTTCATCAAAACGGCGATTGCAGGCGTGATTGCCTCAGCAGCCTTGGGCAGCGCGGCCTATGCGCAAGACGTTACGCTGCGCCTACACCAATTCCTGCCGCCCCCTGCACCGATACCGGCGCAGATCCTGAAACCCTGGGCGGCGGGCATTGAGCAAACCTCCGGCGGCCGCATCAAGATCGAGCATTTTGACGCAATGTCCCTTGGCGGACGTCCGCCTGAACTGATGGATCAGGCGCGCGACGGTGTCGTCGACATTGCCATGACTGTCGTCGGATACACCCCGGGCCGCTTCCCGCGCACCGAGGTCTTTGAATTGCCATTCATGATGACCAATCCAGTGGCAACGGCAGCGGCTTTCTGGGAAATGGTGGAAACGGACTTCCAAAGCAACGAATACAAGGACGTCAAGGTGCTGGGTGCCTGGGTGCACGGTCCGGGGCTGATCCATACCCAGGATGGTGTGACCAGTCTTGAAGACATGCAGGGACTGACCCTTCGTGGACCGACGCGCATCATCAACGACCTGCTGGGCGAATTGGGTGCGGAGCCGGTCGGAATGCCTCTGCCCGCGATCCCTGAGGCGATTTCCAAGGGTGTTGTGAAGGGCACCGTGATCCCCTGGGAAGTAACCACAGCCATCCGGCTTTCGGAACTCGTGGACAATCACACCGAGTTCGCTGGGGAGGAAGCGCTTTACACCGCCGCGATCGTCCTGGTCATGAACAAGGCCAAGTATGACGCACTGCCGGACGACCTGAAGGCAATTCTCGACAAGGCGTCCGGGGCGGCGCTCTCGACATTTGCGACGCAGGTGATGTGGGACATGGACACGCCGGCCAGATCGATAGCCGAAGAAGCTGGAAACACGATCGTCACCCTGGACGATGCGGAAGTCGCCCGCTGGAAAAAAGCTGCTGAACCCGTGATCGAACGCTGGATCTCGGACATGAACGACAAGGGCATTGATGGCGCTGCGCTGATTGAACAGGCCAAGGCTCTGATCGAAAAGCACAGCGATTGACCTAACGTTAACCCAAATGGAAAGGCGGCCAAGGCCGCCTCTCACCTCCTCAGAGGAACGGGGAACGCATGTATCGCATTCTCAACCGCATTGCTGAAATGATTGCCAATGTCCTGGCGCTGGCCGGAGGCGCGGCCCTGCTTGCCATCATTGCCCTGACATGCGTGTCCATTGCCGGGCGGGCCATGGGTCCATTCAATATCGGACTGGGCCCGATTCGGGGCATCTATGACATCACCGAGTTTGGCATGGCCGCTGCAATTTTTGCGTTTCTGCCCTGGACACAGTTGCGCGAAGCCCATGCGCGCGTCGATCTGTTTGCACCGGTTCTGCCCAGAATGATGGACAAGCTTCTGGACCTGATTTTCAACATCGCGATGTTCTTGGTGGCCGTCGTCGGCACCTGGAGGCTTTACCTCGGTATGATGGACAAGCTTTCCTACGGCGAAACAACCCTGATTGCGCAAATTCCGGTTTGGCAAGGATATGCCGCATGCCTCGTCGGCGGACTGGGGTTCATCCTCGTTGCGTTTTTTTGCATTATCAGATCGCTGCGCCGACTCTCGGGATGGCCCTATGAAGGAGAGCCTGCGTGACCAATATCGAACTCGCGCTCTGGTCCTTTCCGGTCCTGCTGTTACTGGTCTTCCTTCGTGCCCCCATCGCGCTGGCAATGATCGGTGTGGGGGTCGGCGGCACCTGGTTGGTCATCGGCACACCAATGATGACCTTGAATCAGCTCAAGACGCTGACTTACGGAACCTTCTCCAACTACTCATTCTCGATCATCCCCCTTTTCCTGCTGATGGGCCAGTTCGCGACCTTGTCTGGCATGTCGTCCTCGCTGTTCAAGGCAGCCGAAAGTTTCCTCGGACATCGAAGGGGCGGGGTTGCGATGTCGGCCGTAGGAGCCTGTGCGGGGTTTGGTGCGATTTGCGGTTCGTCGCTTGCGACAGCAGCCACCATGGGCCAGGTGGCCCTGCCCGAACTTCGGCGCTACGGGTATCCCGGTTCACTGGCAACCGGCGCCCTTGCCGCGGGCGGCACGTTGGGCATCTTGATACCGCCGAGCGTTATTCTGGTGATCTACGCCATCCTTGCGGAACAGAATATCGAAAAGCTCTTCGTTGCGGCATTGCTCCCCGGCATCCTCGCAGCCGTCGGATATATGGTTGCCATCTCGATCTGGGTGCGGGTCTCGCCGAACAGCTCCGCGGTCAAGGAACGGATCCCTTGGGGGGAGCGGCTGAGGGCACTCGTTGCAGTCTGGCCGGTCGTCACGATTTTCCTTGTCGTGGTTGGCGGCATCTATGCCGGCATCTTCACCCCTACAGAGGCCGCCGCTGTCGGTGCGGCAGGGACAGGCATTGCAGCTCTAGCATCCGGTGAAATGAACGCAGACCGGCTGAAACAGGCAATCCTTTCAACTGCCGCCGCCTCGGGCATGATCTTCCTGATTATCCTTGGCGCGGGGATCTACAACAATTTCCTGTCACTGACTCAGCTTCCCCAAATGGCATCCGTCTGGGTCGGTGAGCAAGGATTCTCGCCATGGCTCATCCTGACCATCGTGCTGATCATGTATCTGATCTTCGGCTGTGTGATGGACAGTCTGTCAATGGTCCTGCTGACTGTTCCGATCATCTTTCCCATCATGTCCGTCCTCGACTTCGGGATGAGCGTCAATGACTTCGGCCTTTGGTTCGGTATTCTGGTGCTGATCGTTGTTGAAGTGGGGCTTATTACGCCGCCAGTGGGAATGAACCTGTTCATAATCAATTCGATGGCCAAGGACACTCCGATCGGCCAGACCTACAAGGGCGCGCTGCCCTTCGTGATTACGGATATGGTTCGGGTCGTGATCCTCGTCGTTTTTCCGGCGATCACGCTCTGGCTTGTTTGGCTGATCGACGCAATTTGAAAACGCGGGAATAAAGGAAAGCAGGGCCGCAAATAGTACCTTGCGGCACCTTGCTTATCCGCATCAGAGCCTCGTGCGATAAGCCTGCACCATTTGATGCTGGAAAGCAGATCTTTCGGCAAGGCGCTTTGCGCAGCGCGATGCGGTGTATCGGGCAAGCGACGCAACGCTGCAGATGGGATGCTTTCCATCATCCGAGGGGCTGGTCTGCTTTGTCCGCTGACATCGTTGGATCGCACTTGAGGTGGGAAACACCAAGGCGCGCGATCCGCCGCCTCAGCAGACAAAGCAGATCCGGTCAAATCGTGCAGACTTAGCGCAGGATGCTCTAACCGGAAGTTTCAGACCCTCAGCACAGACCCCTGGTCTGAGTACATTGCTGTGACAAGGTCTTCGTGGTTGGCGCGCAAGGCCCGCTGATTAAGAGAGCCTTTTTCCGTTATCTCGCCCTTGTCGAAACTCGGCACACTTTCGAGCACCATCGCCCGGCGTATTCGCGTGGCGGACCCCGTAGCTGTTTCTGCAGCAGCCTTCAGCTTTTCGGACAATTCGGCGGCACGGCGGTTTGCCTCCATCTGCTCAGCCCGTTCCGACAGGATCAGCAGCGCACCGAGTTCCGCTTCGTTTTCGCCCACAATGACCGCATCCCGGATCAGACCGTCCATCGCATCAACGAGTGCGCCGCGCACCGAGCCGACCGCGACCCACGTGCCCGTGTTGAGCTTGAAGTTTTCCGCAACGCGCCCGTCAAAGAAGAACCCCTTGGAGAAGTCGGCCGGATCAGCGGGACGCAGGGCATCCCCCATCATGTAATAGCCTTCGTCGTCAAAGACCTCGGCCGTCTTGCCAGGATCGCCATAGTAGCCTGGCGTGATGCTGGGACCCTTGAGACGAAGTTCGAGCTTGCCGCCGTTCGGCACCAGTTTCATCGACAATCCCTTGGCCGGTACGCCGACATTTCCGGACTTCTCCTGGGGTTCGGTGCAGGACAGGGCAAAGGGCGCGGTCTCGGTCGCCCCGAGGCTGGTCGAGAGAAGAACGTCGCGACCCGTGGTCTTCCGGGCAATCGCCCTCAGGCGATCCCAGGTCAGTTGAGCCATTCCTGCCCCGGCGTAGAACATCATCGAGAGCTTTGCGAAAAATGTTCTCGCCAGCGCTTCATCACGCTCCAGTTCCTCCACCAGTTTGTCCCAACCCACGGGGACATTGAAATACCAGGTGCAGGAAATCTCGCGCAAGTTTCGGATCGTCTCTTCGATCTTTCCAGGCACGGGCTTGCCGTCGTCGATGTAATAGGTTCCTCCATTGGTCATCACGAGGTAGGAAACCTTGTTGCCCGCAGCAGTGTGGTTCCAGGGTGCCCAGTCCAGGACCACCGGTGGCGTGTGCTCCAGGAACCTGTAGCAGTCCCGCACCATCGCCTGCATCGTACAGATCATTCGGTTCGTGTTGATGACCGCCTTGGGAGACCCGGTGGAGCCGGACGTAAACAGGTATTTGACAACGGTGTCCGGCCCAATCGCCTGCCGTGCCCTGACCGCCCCCTCGGGATCCGTTGACAGAAGGTCTTCGAAACGCACGGCATCTGCGGGAACATTCTCCAGCGCAATGACCCTGCGCCCTTCATCCGAAATAGCCGAGAGTGCCGGGGCGAATGCGCCAGCATCATCGACGAACAGGGCGCCCGGTTTGAGATTGGCCGCAATGTCCTTGAGCTTGCCATGGTCTTTGGAGACCAGAGAATAAGCAGGCGACACCGGCGCATACGGGATGCCGACGTAGAAACATGCCGCGCCCAAGAGCGCATGTTCGAGCGAATTTCCCGAGAGGATAAGCAAGGGGCTATCCGGCCCAAGGCCCATGCCCAGAAGGGCCGCGCCGATGCTGCGGGCCCGGTCACGCGCATTACCATATGAAATTCGCACCCACGCCCCGTCCGGACCCCGCCGCGCGATCCATGTGTGGTCCGGCGTTGCATCGGCCCATTTGTCGAGATAGCCCGCCAATGTCGGCAAATGGTCGGGCAGACTACCCTTTTGGCGCATGATCAGCGTGCCGTCTGCGCGCTCGTCGTAAACGAATGCCGGATCCCAGAAATCCGCAGTCTTCGGGGTCGCTTGCGAATTCATCGTGTTCCTCCTCCCAGGTGTCTTAGTTAGCGTGGGGCCATGCGGATTGCCCCGTCGAGACGGATGACCTCGCCGTTCAGCATCGGGTTCTGCGTGATATGGGCAAGCATCGCTGCATATTCCGCCGGGTCTCCCAACCGTGACGGGAATGGCACCTGCGCGCCAAGCGACGCCTGCACGTCCTCCGGCAATTCTTCAAGCAGGGGCGTCAGGAAAAGTCCGGGAGCGATCGTGCAGACGCGTATGCCCTTGTCGGCCAAATCACGCGCCATGGGCAAGGTCATTCCGACAATCCCCCCCTTGGATGCCGAATAGGCAACCTGGCCCACCTGGCCATCGTAAGCCGCGACGGAAGCGGTATTGACGATGACGCCTCTGGCACCGTCATCATCAACCGGCTGTGCCGCGACCATACGTGCTGCCGCCTGCGAGGCGCAGTTGAAACTGCCCATCAGATTTACGCGCAGCGTTCTTTCAAACAGACTGAAATCGTGTGGTTCGCCGCGTGACACGGTTTTAGCCGCCCCTCCAATCCCGGCGCAGTTCACAAGAACACGCGGCACGCCAAAAGCCCCCGTGACCTTGTCCAAACCTCGAGCCACAGATGACGGGTCGGATACATCGACACGCATGAAGAGGCCGCCAATGCTTTTTGCATGGGCCTGACCCTTGTCTTCATTCAGGTCAAAAAGACCGACCTTCATGCCGCTCTCGGACAGTTTGCGAGCGGTGGCAGCACCAAGTCCTGACGCCCCCCCGGTCACGACAGCGCAGCATCCGTTCCAGTCCTGCATGGTCAGACCTCGATGTTTCTGATTTTTTTCAGCAAAGAAGTTAGGGTCTCGATCTCGTCAGGCGAGAGATCAGCGAACAATCGCTCCTCATGGGTGCGGACCACTTCCCGGGCATGCAGATATGCCGTCCGGCCATCCTTCGTAGGCGCCAGGGCCTGAACACGCCGGTCTCCGGGCACGGCCTGCCGCTGAACAAATCCACGACTTTCCAGTTCGTCGATGATTGCAACAAGCCCGGAACGCTCAATGCCCAGTTTCCGGGCCAATTCACTTTGCGTGATATTGGGAAACTGCACGATCAGAGAGATCGCGGAAAATACGCGTGGAGCAAATCCGTCCTCACCGAGCGCGCGGCGGAAATCCTCGCTGACGATGACATATGCGCGCTTGAGGTTGTAGCCGACAAAATCGTCGAGGTCTCCATGCGAGGCCTCTGAACCTGTCTGACTGCGGGATGCTTTGGACGACTGCGCCATTCTTTGCCTCATGTATTGTAATCTCCAATCTGATACGTCATATTGTTAACCAAGTAAACAGTTAATCAGGACACGCAATGACGCTCCCCACCCCATCGCTTGAACATATTTGCCGTTTGACGGTTGATCTTGCCGACATCCGATCGATGGGTACCGGGCGTGCCGGCACAAGGCGCATCATTCCGATCATCGGAGGCACGGTAGCAGGCCCCCACTTGTGCGGCCGGATCCTGAATATCGGAGCCGACTGGCAAACCATTTTCGAAGATGGCATGGCCGAACTCGACACCCGATATGCCATGGAAACCGATGATGGAGCGACGATCGAGATCATCAATTATGGCTACCGGCACGGTCCACGGGAGGTGATTGAGGCACTCGGACGTGGCGAACAGGTCGATGCGGCGAGCTACTACATGCGCACGCAGGCAAGACTGGAAACAGGCGACCCGAGATATGACTGGGTAAACAGGACACTTTTCATCGGAACAGGCGCCCGCATGGCCAACAGCGTTCAGGTCGAGCTTTACGCGGTGCGCTAGAGCATCGTGCGATAAGTCTGCAAGATGCTCTAGGCTGCCCAGATCCGCTGTGGCGAAAGCACCTTGTCGGCGAGCCCGGAAAGGTCATCCGACGCTGCCAGTCGCGCGATGCGGTCCCAGGCCGCCCGATAGAACAGGTCGCCGGTGAGCTGCATGAAGTCATGCGCCAATTCAGCTGGCACCGCACTGGCTTCGACCGCCGCTCTTGCTTGCCTCCAGACATCACGCTGGGCCAGCACTTTCGCGTTTCCCGACAGTCTACCAATGAGCGCATCAAAGGCGTCCGCGCCCTCTCCCCCTCGCAGCGTCAGCCCGCGGGTGGCGGTGGCCAGGGCATGAATGCCGTTCGCTCCTTCGTAAATCGAGGTGATCCGTGCATCCCGCCAGGTCTGGCCCACACGGTACTCCGAAAGGTACCCATATCCCCCAAGCACCTGAATCCCCAGGTCTGCGGAACGGATGCCAGCTTCCGTGCAGAAAACCTTGCAGACTGGCGTCAGGAAATCGACCAGCGCCGATGCATCGCCGCGGTGCATCTCCACCAGCGTCACATGGGCCATGGCGCGGGCCCCAAGGGCCAGAGAGCGTTGCTCATTCAACATCCGGCGTACATCTGTGTGATCGCTCAAAACCGCTTCGCGGCCATCCGGCAGCTTGCCCTGCTTGCGGTCCCTCGCGTAGGCGGACGCGATCGCATGGGCCCGCGATGCATGTGCCACGCCTTGCAAGGCAACATCCAGCCGGGCGTGGTTCATGAGAGTGAACATCGCCTTCAAGCCCTCGCCTTCGACACCCACCAGTTCTGCAGGCGCAGCGTCAAATGCCATATGGCAGGTCGGAGAGGCATGAATTCCGAGCTTCGCCTCAATCCGCGTCACGTTTATTGCCGGGCCCGCAGCGGAACGCGAGGTCAGAAACAAAGACAGACCTTTCACCCCGTCCTCAACTGCCCCGGTTCGCGCCAGTACCAAGTGCAGGATGTCCTGCGAAAGGTCCTGATCGCCGCCGGATATGAATATTTTTTCCCCTGATATGGACCACCCGTCACCTTTCGGCACAGCGCGCGTTCTAATGCGTGACAGATCGGACCCGGCCCCCGGCTCGGTCAAGCACATGGTGGACAGGGCGTCCCCCCGTGCAAGCCGCGGTATCCAGGTCGCTTGCTGCGTTTGGGTCCCGAAAAGCAGAAGCGTGGAAATAGCCCCTGGCACGAGGTTGCACACCATCTGTAGCGCATGATTGGCACCGGCAAAGACCTCGGACACCATGGCTGCGACCAACGGCCCCTGTCCCATGCCGCCGTGCTCTTCCGGTGCGGTCAAACCCTGCCAACCCATCTCGGCAAGCTGGGTATAGACCCCTGGAAAACCGTCGGGCATCCGGACACGGCCATTCTCGAACCGGCAGCCCTGGCGATCGCCTTGTTCGTCCACAGCCGCGATTTCGGCTTCGGCAAAAGCTGCGAACGCGGTCAGAATATCTTGAGACAGATCCTCATCCCAGTCTGCAAGTTTGCCTGCGCCCGCGACGTCGCGAAGCGAAAAAAGGATGTCTCTGATAGGGGCTGAAAACGGTGCCATGTCTGCCGCGCCAAAATTGTTAACTTTATATACAGTTATGCTAGTTTACATAATGGAGTTACGCAAGATGCGGCACGGCGCACATTGCTGATTATCTGCTGCCCCTCCGGCTCATCGGCATCGCTTGGCAGTGTCTTTTCGGACAGCAGTCTCCGCATCAGGCGGGTATGTCCTCCCTGCGCCTATTCGCTTTCCCCCCAGAAAATGCTCGAAATCAGCCCCAAACAGACATGGTTACTTCCGGCCCGGAGTGGTTTGATCGATCTTATTGACCCCTTGGTAATGTTCGACGGCCTGGCGTAATTTTGTCGCCGTATTCAGGGCAATTCTGAGCGGCCATCGAGGTGCAGTTTCTCAGCTTCAACCGCACCCATACGAAGCCCCCGAGAACCAAGACCATGATGGAGCAGAGGCGCATCTCGCACCAAACGTCGAACTGGACCACGCGAGTGGTAGGATCAAGGCCTGTCAGCCTCTTCCCTTGTTTTATGTCCCGTCCGGCCTCGATCAACGCCTGCTTCAGATTGCCGTAACGGTAGTTTGGCGCGCTCCGTCGACCCTATCTTTACGTCGTCTATATTTTGGTTGACACCCTCGTTTTCATCATATAGACATCGTCTATATTGAATAGATTGAGCGTCCGGAAGGTTCCCATGGACTATCAGTGCTTTGCCGAAACCATCGCCCTTGTAAGCCGACACGTACACAATGCCGATGTCGAAGCTCAAGAAGAACTTGAGTGTATTTTGGGGTGCGAAGATCTTCGCCGTTCCTGAATATTCAAGATCATCTGATCATAAGGCCGCCCCTTACTTGATCGGCACCATTCTGGACGGGAAATTTTCATTTCGGTCGACCACCGGTAAAGAGCTGCGAGCGTTCTCCTGCCCGACACATTCGATGCCGTCCGCGTTGTTGGCTATGGCCGCAGACGGCGAAGCCTGCGAAAGGATGGCATAAAGAAATTGCCTCTAGTTGATGCCGAGTTTTGGCTGGCCTCTCTGTTCTTGCGGAAGAATTTACCGATAACCCGGCCGTGAAAGATCGCGGCGAAACAAGGTTGGCTCGTGACGGGCTTTTCTTATGACACTTGTTTTCACGTCGGCGCCTCTTGAGCCCAGGGCATTCAAAGGTCGTCTTGCTCGCTTTCCGAAGCACATCCCGCATTGGCTCGCCCCCCAGTATTTATATTGCTAAATAAAAATCAATAAGAATTTTTCTGTAAAAGTATTTATAAAATAAAATTTTATATTAATATAGAACTATTTTATTTTTTTATTTCATCTCAAATAATTTTTAGTTGATTCGTATTTTGTATCGAGTCCAAATTGATCGGAATAGCCAATTGTTACTATTTGACTATTACGTCATACGACTACGATAATTCGAAATTGAGTGACTCCATGAACACGAATTCCAACACAAATACGGTTCAAATTGTTCAGCCCGAGACTGATGGTGTTGTCGTAACTGCGGGAAATGGAACCGCTTATCGCGACTTCAGCAGTGAAGGCAGCTTCATCCAGACGGAGAAAATTGTCCTGGTCCGGGCTGGATATTCCCCGCAAGAGCTGACGCATATCGCCAACCCGGATCCGATGACGGACCTCTCGCTGAAACTGGTGTTGGACGACTTCATTGTTAGCTACGATCCAAGCAACGGCGCTGTTTCCTATGACTTCCGTGCTCTCGATGATGCAATGGCACGCTTGTCCCAGGCTGACGGGTTCGCGGCCCTGGAAATTCTCGTCGACAGCGCATCAATCAATGGCGATTCAGTTGACGGTGCAGAAGCCTTTGCGCAGGTGAAGGCGGCCCTTGCGAGTCACATTCTGCCCGGCACCGACATGCCCTTGTCAGAGCTTCCCAATGTCGTCATTCTCCCGGACAATGATGAACCCGAAGGCCTGAACATCTCGGCGGTCAACACATGGTCCGCTTTGGGACAGGAGCTGGCACTACAATCCGGGGACACCGCCTATCTTGTCTATGACCGCAATGACCCGGTCGAGATGGATGGCTCGGAGATCATACCGACCTATCATGTTCTCCAGAACAACCAGCTCGAAAAAGGTGCAGACAGCTCTCTCGGCGGCAGTGCGCTTGAAACGGCCCTCAAATTCGGATCGATCTATCAAGGTGTCGCTGAATTTGCCGGAACGGACCAGGACGACCGGTTTTTCAGCCGCAACGACGACGTGGCGTTCTCTGGCGGCGCCGGAGATGATCTTTTCCGCACCTCGGGCGGCCGCACGACCATGGATGGCGGTGCCGGTGACGATACCTTCCAGATCTGGTCCGGCAAGGGGACCTTTGTCGATGGAGGCGATGGGGACGGCGATACCGCCTATGGTCTCGACACGGAGACCGGTCTGGTGATCGGCAGCATCAACCAGTGGAGCATGCTGGGGAACGAATTGGGCATCGAGCGCGGGTCCAATGCCTATAACATCCGCCTCACAGGCGCGACAGCCGACTTCAACGGCACCACCGTCTCCGCCAACTACTTCAGCTTGAATGAGAATATAGCTGCCAGGGGATCGACAGACCTACTCTCGGCCACGGCATTGGAAACAAGCCTTGCGCTGTCCAATGTGGTCATCAATGTCGAAACAATCGTTGGCTCCAACCATGACGATAGGTTCTTCGGCGGCAGCGCCGACGACCATTTTGTCGGAAAGGATGGAGATGACTGGTTCAACACAGGTGCCGGGGACGACCGCATCGACGCAGGCGAGGGCAGTGACACCATCGTCATAGGCGCCGGCAATGATGTTGTCGACGGTGGAGACGGAGACGATACTCTCCGGCTGAACAATAACCTGTCCACCTACACATTCACCCGCCTGGAGGATGGCCGGGTGTCCGTGCTCCATGAGGCGGGTGAAACGCTGCTGACCTCGGTCGAACAGGTGCGCACCACCGACGGCGACAGGGTTTCAATCGAAACCCTGCTTGACGGCGGCGGCCAGGGGCAGACAAACCGGGCACCTGAGTTTGCCGCAGCGACCATTGCGCCACTGGCAGAAAATGCGGAAGCTGGCACCGTCGTCGGGCAGGTTACAGCCTCGGATCCGGATGGGGACACGCTCACCTATGCAATCACCGCCGGCAATGATCAGGGAATTTTTGCGATCAACAGCCAAAGCGGCGAAATCACGGTGGCTGACGCCGGCAAGCTCGACTTTGAAACCAGCTCCCTTCACAGCCTTGAGATCACCGTAACCGATGGCGAACTGGCAAACACGGCCACATTCGATATTCCGGTCGAAGACGTCGACGACACTTGGGACCCAACAGTACAGGTTCTTCTTGAGCAGACAAACCGAGCGTTCGGTCTCAAAGCCTCGGTCATCACCGTTAACTTGTCGGAACTGGCTGACTGGAACAATCAGGACCCCTTCCTGGACATCATGAAATTCTCCCGGCCCGGCGTCATCAACAACGGCACGGAATGGGGTAAATACAGCCATCAGGAACTCGTTGATGGCGGATATCTGGACGAAAACGGCTGGCCGATTGAAATTCCCGAAGATGCGACCCACTGGAGCGCTTTCTTTTCTGCAGAAGCCTCGCGCGCCGGCACCTTTGTCCTGACCTACGAGGGCGACGGCGAAATTGATTTCCAGAACGTCACGGTCATCAGCGAAGACGAGGACTTGAATCAGATTGTCTTCGAGTATAGCGGCAGCGGCAACTTCCAGGTGCAAATCAGGGAAACCGACCCCCAGGGAACCGGAGATTATATACGCAACGTCTCCATTGTCAGACAGGAATATGTCGCGCTTCATGAAGCCGGTCAGATCTTCAACCCGGATTTCCTGGCAGTTATCGAGAACTTTCAGGAAATCCGCTTCATGCACTGGGACAACATCATTGATACCGAAGTCACAAGCGTTGAGGACATGACGCCCTTCGGTTTCCAGACCTGGGGTGGATATGGCTTCAAGAGGGATGGTGTGCCTAAGGAAGTCATGGCGGAACTGGCCAACCAAACCGGTGTGGATCTCTGGATCAACATCCCGCCCGGGGTCGATGATGCTTACATTCGAGAGCTGGCCCAGTTCTACAAGGACAATCTGGATCCAAACCTTCAGATCACCGTCGAATATGGCAACGAACTGTGGAACAACAGCTACGATGAAACCCATGAAATTCGAGAATGGGCACAGGCAGACTGGGGTGTCGGGCCGGAAGCCTATGAAGCCTTTGACCTGCGCCCCGTTTCCTCCTCCAGTTTGAGGTAGAGTCCGTCTTGAACGAGGAGACGGACAATGAAGCGAACACGGTTCAGCGAAGAGCAGATCATCAGGATCCTGAA
>NZ_JBSWYG010000034.1:0-36186 GCF_056160985.1 Roseibium sp. AWQ4_290 | reverse complement strand
AAATCGATGAAACACCCCCGGATCAATCCGATCCGGGGCAAAAACGCGGGCCTCATGGCTGAAAGCCGTCGGGACGCCTCAAAATAGCGGGTTGTTGCGGGTGCCCAGCTAGCAAATAGTATAAATTTTCGATTCGAAATGATGGTGGATACAAAGGAAAAATATTTCGCGTGTGTTTCAATGAAAGTAATCAAAAGAGCGGATAGAGCTAACTCCACTCCGACATTGTTGCCATTGCACATTCATTTTCTACGTCCAGCTCCGAACTATTTATAAATGATTTTAATTTCAGCATGTCTGGGTCGGTTTCATCATAAATTGGCAAGCGTATTGAATATTTTTCTCTGAAGCAGATCATTTGACGACCGACACACGAGGCTATTGTTTTTGTGTCAAATGCGCCATTTTGTGCACCAAGAATGCCATGCACAAAATAATTGTTCACGAAATGAAATTTCCTCAATTCAAGTTCATCTGAACGGCTGCCCTCATGAACGGGAAATTTCAGGCTGCCGTTATCATTATTTTTAGATAGTATCGTTTCTTTAAGCTCTCGAATTTCTTTGATTTTCTTTCCAGTTGAAAATAGTTCTGGATATGCATATTTAAAGCGCTTTCCAGCGTCGGATGTATACTTGGTAAATTTTTCGATTTTCGGTTCAGTTGAGAATTTTTCGCAATACTCCAACGCAGACAAAACTCTTTGTCGTGCATTTTGTGCGCTTATCTGCCAGCCAACACCTAGTAAAGCAACCACAATAGCTACTACAGATGCTATGGCCTCAACTCTGTGCCAGATGTTGCTATCCATAAAAATTCCATCCCGGGAAGGAAGCTATGTTTCGACCTATGTTAAAAGCCGAAAGATCAGATCAAACTGTGCACTTGCTAACCATTTGTCCCTCCCTCACAATGCAGCTATGAAACTTAAGGTTTGCCTGCGATTTGTAGTTACGAAAATCTGAGTTGCAATGCTAACACGTATTTTTTTTTGAAATGCCGCTGCTATGTTTGCAGTCGCAGAAAAGTATCCGTCCGGTGAAGCCGATCTTCATAGTTGCCTCGGGCTCTGTTACGCTGCTTTTGCAGCGTAACACCCTGGCATGAGGTCGTTGATGCGGTTGATCTTGTGATCTGTGATTTGTGCCAGACCCCAGGTCAGCCAGGCTTGCGGGTCGATGCCGCCGAGTTTGGCGGTTTCGATCAGCATATAGGCGATAGCCGCGGATTTGCCGCCGCCTTGTGAGCCCATGAAGCGGTCTTTTTTTCGACCAAGGGCATCGGCTTCACCGCCCGCTCTGCGGCGTTGTTGTCCAGTTTCAAGTGCCCGTTATTGAGGTACGGCCTGGCTTTCGGCAGGCGGCGGAGGGCATCACGGATCGCAGCATCCAGTGGTGACTTGCCCGAGATCCGCGTCAAACAGACACAACGAGAAATCTTTCTCCGGAGGGAGATTGAAATCGCAGGCATTAAAACCTATCAGAAATACGAATGGTATTTTTACGGGAGTTTTCTGATGCGTTTTCTTTTTGGACTTGTTTTCATTTGTCTTCTGTCTTCCGCAGCACTGGCGGACACGATCCGCGAAACGGTCCGGGCCAACAGGGCAACGCCTGTCGGCAGCCACGCCGTTTATGGCCCGCAATGTGGCAGCGGCACCATTCCCAAAATGAAGATCACACAGCAGCCCAAGCACGGTACTGTGACCTTCAAGCAATTCTCCGGCAAACTGGGGGAGAAGGCCGGGCGCTGCGCGGGCAAGACCGTGAAGGGCACGGCCGTTATCTATCGGCCGGACAAGGGCTTCCGGGGCGAGGATGTGTTCCGGGTCCGCTTTGTCATGGATATGTATACGTACGGCTCCACGAAGATCCGTAACGTCTCCAACAAATATGTCATCCAGGTTAAATAAGGGCAGAGCCGGACGCCCGCGCCCGCCCCTATCCTCCACTCTGCTGCGCGCAGCAGAGCAAGGGTGTTCGCCCCTGTTTGCAGCACAGAGGCAGGATGCTCTAACGGTCCCTCCAGCCATACAGCCAATAGGCGCCTTGAAGGTAGAGTTTGCGGAAGGCCGGGAACGGGAATCTGGCAAAGGGACGCTGCAAGGCCACCGGAAGATCCGATGGCTTTACCGCACCGGTGATCAGGCCGGCGACCTTTTCTCCGGACAGCGAGGCCATCGCAATGCCGCTGCCATGCCAGCCCATGGCCGCATAGAGCCCGTCCATGCCCGGCACCTCCCCGACAAAGGGCGTCAGATTGCGGGACATGCACACATTGCCGTGCCATTTGAACTCGGTGTCCACATGCGCCCAGGCAGGGAACATGGTTTCAAAATCGGTGCGGGCCCGTTTCTGCATGGCAGCCAGGGCGGGTGCATTCTCAAAGATGCCGCCCCGTGTGCCAAACAGAAACCGCCGGTCCGGCAGCAGCCGGAAATAGTGCAGCAGGATACGGGTATCGGCGGACATCGTCCCCGACGTCCAGCCTTGCGCACCCAGTTCCCCGCCGGTGAGCGGCCGGGTCACCTGAATGGACGACATGACCGGCAGTGTGCGTCCGTGGATCCATTTCGGCACATGTTCACGGGCATATCCGTTGACGCTCAGAACCACCTTCTTGGCGCGCACAAAGCCATGTTCGGTCTCCAGCCGCCAGCGCCCGCCATCCGGTTTCAGATCGGTCACCGGTGACTTGCCGTAGATCCGTCCTCCGGCCTTGCGCACCTGATCGCCCAGGGCGAGCACATATTTCATCGGGTTGAGGGCAAAACCATAAGGCATATGAAGACCCCCATGAAAACCCGGCCCGCCAAACCCTTCAGCGGTCAGGTCTTCCCTGGCCAGGACCCGGGCCCGAATGCCGAAGGTTTCCTTCAAAAAAGCCGCTTCGGTTTTCAGGGCTGCCGCCTCCCGCGGCCGGTGCGCAAGATACATTTCCCCCTTGGAATGGCGGTCCGCATCCACGCCCCAGTCCAGAAGCCTCTCGGCCACCAGATTGATCCCCGCCACCTGATAGGCGACGAATTTGCGCGCCTCATCAAGGCCGAATTTGCGGATGAGCTGACGCTCGTCCAGCTTGGTTCCGCCAAGACAGCAAAAGCCGCCATTGCGGCCGGAGGCGCCATAGCCCACATGTTCGGCTTCCAGAACACAGACCGACAGCCCGGCCCGGGCGAGTTTCAGGGCCGCACTCAGACCGGCAAACCCGGCTCCGATCACGGCCACGTCAAACAGCGCATTGCCCATCAGTTGCCGGTCCTGCCGGAGCCGGGGCACGCTCGCCTCCCAAAAGCTGCCCACCAGAGCGCGGGGCATGATCTCCTGATAGCCCATGTCAGATCCCGAGCCGGTCCCGCAGGGAATACCAGCTCATGGCCAGCACCAGCAGCGGATGGCGGAACCGGTCACCGCCTGGGAAGGACGGGATTTTCAAGGTTTCAAACACGTCAAACCGCCCGGCGGTTCCAGCAATTGCTTCGGCCAGGATCTGCCCACCCAGAGTGCCCATCGCCACCCCATGGCCGGAATAGCCGGACGCAGTCAGCATGTTGGGCGCCAGCCTGGCAAAATAGGGCATGCGTTTGGGGGTAATGGCGAGGGTCCCACCCCAGCCGAAGGCAATCCCGGCGTCTTTCAGCTGAGGGAAAATCTCCAGCATCGGCCTGCGTACGAAGGCCTTGATGTCCTCGGGAAAGCGGTATCCATAGGTCTCTCCTCCGCCAAATAACAGGCGCCGGTCGGCGGACAGGCGGAAATAGTTGATCACGAATTTGCTGTCATCCACGGCCACATTGTTGCGGATGATCTCTTTCGCTTCATCCTCAGAAAAAGGCTCCGTTGCCAAAATGAAATTGTTGATCGGCATGCAATGGGCGGCTGTGCCCCGCTCCAAACGGCCGATATAGCCGTTGCAGGCCAAGACGAGAAACCGGGCTTTGACATGGCCCTGTGCCGTGCGGACCAGAACCGTTCCGTCCCCTTGCCGGTCAATGCCGTCAACGCGGGACTGTTCATGCAGCTTTGCCCCGGCGTTTTTGGCAGCCTGCCCCAGCCCCAGCGCATAGTTCAGCGGGTGCAGATGTCCGGCGCCCATGTCCAGCGCTCCGCCGAAATAGCGCGGGCTGCCCACATGCTCTCCGATCTCGTCGCTGCCGATAAAGCGGATGTCTTCATAACCATAGGTGAGATGCAGATGTTCCACCTCTTCCCGGGTTTCTTCCAGGAAAGACCTGCGATGAAGCGCATGCAAAATGCCCGGCGTGTAGTCGCATTCAATCCGGTGGCCGCTGATCAGCCCGCGCACCAGGGTCTTGGAGTCTTCCGCCAGCTCCCAAAGAAGCTTGGCATGAGACAGCCCGTGCCGCTGTTCCAGAACCGCCTGCCCCACCCGCTGGCCGGAGCCGACCTGCCCTCCGTTACGCCCGGACGCTCCCCAGCCGATCCGGTTGGCTTCCAAAAGCCTGACATCCAGACCGCGCTCCGCCAGATGCAGCGCCGCCGAAAGGCCGGTATAGCCGCCGCCGACAACACAGACATCGCAGCTCTGCGCCCCGTCCAGGGTCTCAAAATCCGTTTGCCAGTTTGCCGTAGCAGCATAATAGGACGGAGCATGCTGTCCGGGCGTGTCGTTTGCCGTCAAAAGGTCAAGCGCATTCAGCATCGCAGGTCATCGGGTCCTTTTCCTAGCGCACAGGTTCAGTTCAAATGAAGCGCGTCACCTTCCATCGTTCAGCCCAAGGTTTCAAGAAGAAATCAGCTCTACGCGGGCAAGTTTCTGCTTGATTTTGCAACCCCTTGCATCTCACTTAGCGTCACCGTTCAGCTTATGATACAGACCGGCCCGGCAATGTGACCCGCGCGCGTCTGAAGAAAGGTAAAACTGTGTTTGGACCTGTCGAACATCCCTGGCTCGATCCTCTGTGGCGGCGCATCGCGCTGGTCGTATTTTGCGGTGCCTGGACGGGTATGGAATATTATCTCGGCCATTCCGGCTGGGCGATCTTTGTTGGACTGGTCACGCTCTATGCGGCCTGGTCCTATCTTGTGACCTACAAGGGCCCGGAGGACGAGACCCGGACCACCCGGCCGGCTCCGCACGACGAAGAAGGATAGACGGCAGCATGCGGCACGGCAGCGACAAGACCAACTGGCGCCTGTGCCTGCGCGGATGGCAAGACCTTCGGCGCAGCCTCTTTGTGATGGTGCTGCTGCTGGTTCTGCCGGGCACTCACCTTGCGCTTGCCGCCGACAACACCGGCGCTGCTTTACCCCAGCCCTTTTGGGACCAGGCAAATGCGGCGCAGGGCTCGGTCCAGGACGTTTTGAACAAGCGCTGCGTCGTCTGCCACGGCTGTTATGATGCCCCGTGCCAGCTGAAACTGTCCTCACCCGATGGCTGGCTGCGCGGGGCCTCGAAAACCAAGGTCTATGATTCCAGCCGCCTGACCGACGCACCGATGACCCGCCTCGGGGTCGATGCCAAGACGGTTCCGGGCTGGCGTGCCAAGGGTTTCTTCCCCGTAACGAACACTGGTGAGAGCGGCCAGGCCTCCGTGCTGGAGCAGATGCTCAAAGCCGGGCGCACTCAGGCGTTCCGGCTCGGAGCGCCGCTGCCGGAGGAAATCGACATCAGCCCCCTGCGCCGGAACAGCTGCCCGGCGCCCTCGGACATGGGACACTATCTAAACGACCACCGGTTCGGCGGGATGCCCTTCGCGACCGCCCCGCTTCCCGACAAAGACTATCAGAAGCTGCTGGACTGGGCGGCCCGGGGGGCACCGGTGCCGCAGCAAACGGCGCCTTTGCCGGAGGAGGTTCAGGACAAGGTTGACACGATCGAGGCGTTCTTCAACCGGGACACCCTCCGGCAGAAACTGGTCTCCCGCTATCTCTTTGAGCATCTCTTTCTCGCGCAGCTCCATCTGGAGGGCGGCGCCCCCCGGCGCTTCTTCCGCCTCATCCGGTCACGGACAGGGCCCGGCGAAACGGCAGATGAAATTCCGTTCCGGCGCCCGTTCGATGATCCAGGCGGCCCGTTCTTCTACCGTCTCGTCCCGCTCAAGGGCACCATCTTGCACAAGGAGCATATCGTCTACCGGATCGGCCCAGAACGGCTTGACCGTTACCGGGATCTGTTTTTTGCCGGAGACTGGACACTGGACACCCTGCCCCCCTATTCGCGGCAGGCGGGCGGGAATCCCCTGTCCACGTTCCAGGCCATTCCGGCCCGCAGCCGCTACCAGTTTCTTCTCGATGACGCGCTCTATTTCGTGCGCACCTTCATTCGCGGGCCCGTCTGCTATGGCCAGGTGGCGGTCAATGTG
The DNA here is from genome assembly GCF_056160985.1 of Roseibium sp. AWQ4_290. Taxonomy (NCBI): domain Bacteria; kingdom Pseudomonadati; phylum Pseudomonadota; class Alphaproteobacteria; order Hyphomicrobiales; family Stappiaceae; genus Roseibium; species Roseibium sp. AWQ4_290. The sequence continues at coordinate 29,861 of NZ_JBSWYG010000034.1, read as the reverse complement.
ATTCAGGACCGGTTCTGGGTGTCGTTTCTGGCACCCGGTTCCGACCTTTCCGTGACCGATCCAGACTATCTCAAGGACGCGATACCGATCCTGGAGCTGCCGGTCGCCATGTCCAGCGACACGCTGAGCAAACGGCTGAAGAGCTTTCTTCAGGTCGGCCCGATCAAATATCAGGCCTTCCGGCAGGCCCGCTATGCCCGCCGGGCGAAAACCGAAGGCGGGCTTGGCTACAAGGATATTTGGGATGGCGATGGCAACAACCCGGATGCCCGTCTCACCATCTACCGGAACTTTTCCTCTGCGTCCGTCGTCAGAGGTTTTGCAGGCGCCATTCCCAAAACCGCCTGGGTGATCGACTTCCCGTTATTTGAGCGGATTTATTATGACCTTGTGGCGGGCTTTGATGTCTTCGGCAATGTCGAACACCAGCTCACGACCCGGATCTACATGGACAATCTGCGCCGCGAGGGGGAGCGCATGTTCCTTTATTTCCTGCCGCCCACGGCCCGCAAACCGCTCCATGACAGCTGGTACCGCGGGCCGCTGGCCAACCTGATCGACCTTTGGAAAGAGAGCCCGCTCGATACGGCCAGTCCATCCGGTGTCACCTTCACCACCCGCCAGCCCAAATCGGAATTCCTGAGCCGCCTGCTGCAAATCCCCCCCGCCCTTTGGCCGCAAAGCGATCCGGTCAACCGCTGCGAGGCAGACGCCTGTGCCCCGGCGGCGAGCACAGCCGGACAGCTGCGCGCCCTCACCGGATCGCCTGCGCCTTTTGCCAAGTTCCTGCCCGACATTTCGATTCTGATGGTCGAGACCGGCAGCAAGAACGAGATCTTCACCCTTGTCCACGACATGGCCCACAGCAATGTGGCCTTCATTTTCAATGAGGATCTGCGCCGGGAGCCGGACAAAGACACGCTCACCATTGTGCCGGGCCAGTTCAGCAGCTATCCGAATTTCATTTTCTCGGTGACGGATGGCGAGCTGCCCGCTTTTATCAGCCGCCTCAAGGCCGTGCGCACCCAGCGGGCCTTTCTGGATCTGGTCAGGCACTACGGCATCCGCAGAACCGACCCGCGTTTCTGGGCCAGTCTCGACCGGATACAGGCCGGGCTCAATGCCCAAGACGCAGTTCAGGCGGGTCTTCTGGATATCAACCGCTACCGGGATCCCAAACCGCTGGATCCGATTGAACGCTTGTTTCAGTTCACCTTTTCCATCGACGAGGACACTTGAACGCACGCAGCGTGTCATCGGGGTTGCCTTTCACCGGTCTCCGCGTTTTTTCGCTTCAAAGTTTTATCAAACCCGGCAACACTCGGGCTGCGACTCGTTTTTGCCCGTGGGATGCCTTTGGACACAGCCGACTACATCATCATTGGCGCTGGATCGGCCGGCTGTATTCTGGCCGAACGCCTGAGCGCGGACCGGCAAACCAGCGTCGCCGTACTGGAGGCGGGCGGACCGGACAGCTCTCCGCTTGTCTCCCTGCCGCTCGGCTACGGCAAGCTGATCTCCGCCGCCAAATACACATGGCAATTTGAAACCGAAGCAGATGCAGGCCTCAACGGACGCAAGGCCGCCTGGCCACGCGGACGGGTGCTCGGGGGCTCCGGCTCCATCAATGCTCTGGTCTATTGCCGGGGCCTGCCCCGGGACTTTGAGGACTGGGAGGCCTCCGGTGCGCAAGGTTGGTCCTGGCAGGATGTGGCCCCTGTTTTCGCCCGGCTTGAGACCCTGGTGTCGCCTGAGGGCCGCAAGGCCGGGACCGGTGCCATCCACGTCCAGAATGTGTCCGACCAGATCCACAGTTTGACCCGGCATTTTTTCAAGGCGCTGGAAGAGGTCGGTCTGCCCCGAAGCAAGGATTTCGCAGCCATGCAGCGCGAAGGCTTTGGCGCCTATCACCTCAACACCCGTGATGGCCGCAGATGCTCCTCGGCCCGTGCCTTTCTTCATCCGGCGCTTGAACGCACCAATGTGCAGCTGCGGGTCAACACCCAGGTCCGCCGCATTCTTGTGAGCGGGACCACGGCCACCGGCGTTGAACTGACCGGGGGCGAGATCCTGACAGCCCGGCGCGAAGTGCTCTTGTGTGCGGGCGCCATCGGATCGCCGCAGCTTTTGCAGGTCTCCGGCATTGGTCCGGGTCCGCTGCTCCGCGCGCATGGCCTTCCGGTTGTGCTTGAAAACACCCATGTTGGGGGAAATCTGCAGGACCATCTGGCCGCCAGTTTTACCTTCCGCGCCCGGGAACGCAGCCTCAATGCAGACCTGCGCCCTCTAACGGGACAGGCCTGCGCCGCCCTGCGCTACGCGCTCACCCGCAAGGGGCCGCTCGCCCTGTCGGTCAACCAGTGTGGCGGGTTTCTCAAATCAAGACCGGTGCTGGAGCATCCTGACCAGCAGCTTTACCTGAATCCGGTCAGCTATCGCCTGACAGACCGCAATGGGCGGCTGACCCCGGAACTTGACCCGTTCAACGGGTTTGTCATCAGTGCCCAGCCGACACGCCCCACAAGCCGGGGCAGGATTGACATCAAAAGCGCTGACAGCACGGTCCCGCCCCGGATCTGCGCCAACTCTCTGGCCACGGACGAGGACCGGGCGGCGGTGATCGACGGCGGACGCCTGTGCCAGAAAATCATGGCCAGCCGTGCCATGCGCGCGGTGGTCGAGACGTCTGAAGCCCCCCATCTGGAAACCCTGGACGATCCCGGCCTTCTTGCCGATTTCCAGGAACGGGCCAAAACGGTCTATCATCCGGTCTCAACCTGCCGGATGGGGCGGGACAGGACGGACAGTGTCTTGGACAGCCGCCTCAAGGTCCATGGAATGAAGGGCTTGCGGGTGGTCGATGCCTCCGCCTTCCCGAACATTACCTCCGGAAACACCAACGCCCCGGCCATGATGCTGGCGCTGAAGGGAGCCGATATGATCCTGGAAGACCGCAAAGCCGATGCCTGAGCCCCTTTCCGGGACCGGTGTTCCCGCCGTTTCCCCCGAACCGTGACCAAGAGCCCCGCCATGCAGCTTGATGTCCTTGAAACCTTTGTGGTCGCCAATCCGCCGCCCCGCCATGGCGGGCGGTATTTCATCTTTGTCAAACTGGTCACCAGATGCGGATTGACCGGCTATGGCGAGATTTACAACGCCACCTTCGGGCCCCACCTGGTGGCACGCATGGCAGAAGATGTGTTCCAGCGCCAGTTTGCCGGGGAAGACCCGCACCACATCGAAAAGCTGTGGCACAAGACCTATGGCGCGGGCTATACGCAGCGCCCGGATGTCTCCGTCATGGGTGTTCTGTCCGGCCTTGAAATGGCCTGCTGGGACATTATCGGCAAGGCGGCGAACAAGCCCGCCTATGAACTTCTCGGGGGCAAGGTGCACGAGCGGCTGCGCTCCTACACCTATCTTTATCCGGCCTCCGGCGACGTCTATCCCGACCCAGCCCAGCCGAACGTCTACAATGATCCGGGTCTGGCTGCAGCAGCAGCCGTGAAGGCCGTGGAACAGGGCTTTACCGCCGTCAAGTTCGACCCGGCGGGGCCTTACACGATTTATGACGGCCACCAGCCGAGCCTTGATGATCTTGAGCGGTCAGAAAGCTTCTGCCGGGCGATCCGCGAAGCTGTCGGCACAAAGGCCGATCTTCTTTTCGGCACGCACGGCCAGTTCACGGTGTCGGGCGCAAAGCGCATGGCGCGGCGTCTTGAAGCCTATGATCCGCTCTGGTTTGAAGAACCGATCCCGCCGGAGCGGCCCGAGGACATGGCCGAGGTCGCCCGCTTCACCACGATTCCGGTTGCCACCGGCGAGCGGCTCTGCACGAAATACGAGTTCGCCCGCGTTCTGGAAACGGGCGCAGCCAGCATCCTGCAGATGAATCTTGGCCGTGTGGGCGGCTTGCTGGAGGCCAAAAAGATCGCCGCCATGGCCGAATGCCATTCAGCCCAGATAGCACCGCATCTTTATTGCGGGCCGCTGGTCGCCCTTGCCAATATCCAGATTGCCACCTGCAGCCCGAACTTCCTGATCCTGGAATCGATCCGCCGGTTCGATGGCTTTTACGCCGACCTGCTGACCCGGCCGATCCACTGGGAAAACGGCTATGTCCTGCCCCCGCAGGCCCCCGGCCTTGGGTCAGACCTGAACGAGGACATGGCGCGGGCGCACCCTTATGAGGGCGAGACCTTGCATCTGGGCCTTCAGGAAACGCCCGCCCTGCCGCTCTGAACGGGCCCCTGAACCGTGCCAGCGGGCAAAGGCACAACGGAGAACAGCGGGTCAGATGCCGATTCGGCCGGAGCCAATGTGGTCTGATGCAAAATCTTGGCGATCTCGGCCGCCGGCATCGGCAGTCCGAACAAGAAACCCTGCACTTCCGAGCACCCACCCACTTTCAGAAAGTTCAGCTGGTATTCCGTTTCAACCCCTTCGGCAAGCACCGGTACGCCGAGACTCACCCCCAGTGCCAGTGTGGCTTTCACTATGGCATCGGACTGGCGGTTGGACTCAAGATGCCGGACGAATTCCCGGTCGATCTTGATCTTGTCGAAGTCATGGGCCTGCAAGGTGGCAAGGGATGAGTAGCCCGTGCCGAAATCATCCATGACAATGCGCACCCCAAGGTGCCTCAGGTCGCCCAGGATCTGTGCGGCCCGAGAGGCCTGAGCGACAATGCCGGTTTCGGTGATCTCCAGTTCAAGCCGGTGCGGTTCCAGCCCGCTTTCGGCCAGAACGGCCGCGATGATCTGCGGAAACTGGCTGTCCGCCAGCTGGACTGGCGATACATTGATGGCGACACGCATCGCCTTGGGCCAGGAGGCCGCCTCCAGGCAGGCAGTGCGGGCGACCCAGGCCCCCAGTTCCCGGATGAAACCGGTTTCTTCTGCAATCGGAATAAAATCCAGCGGCTCGACCATGCCCCGTGCCGGGTGGTTCCAGCGCAGCAGGGCCTCTGCGCCCACGATCTGACGGGTCGAAGCATCATTTTGCAGTTGATAATAGAGCTGGAACTGGCCGTTTCTCAGGGCGCAGCTTAGCTCCAGCGCCAAAGCACTCCGGTTCCGGGTCTGCCCATCCAGATCGGGATCGAAGCAGACAGCCTCTTCTCCTTCCAGCGCTTTGGCCCGTCGCAGGGCCAGTTCCGCTGCTTCCAGCAGTTTCACCTCCGAAGCGGCATGATCCGGGGAACACGCATAGCCGATGCAGCACCCGGCCTCGATCCTGCCCGTGTGCCAGTCCAGGGGCTCGGCGACCAGAGCCTTGATGCGTCTGCACAGATCGGAAATATAGGTGCTGGAATAGACCGGCTTGCCGATGATGACAAATTCATCGCCATTGGTCCTGGCCAGAAACTCGTCCGCCTGCAGCCCTTCCGACAAGTGTTTGATCACGTGGCGCAACAGGGCGTCTCCACCTGCCCGGCCAAGCGCTTCATTAATGTCCTTGAACCGTCTCAGATTGCAGACCACGGCAACCGTCCGGGCATTGCCGGCCGCGGCCTTGAAGAGGAAGGCGCCAAGCCATTTCTCCAGCCCCCTCCGGTTCGGCAGCCCGGTCAGCGGATCGTGATGTGCCATATGGGTCAAGCGGCTGTCTGCTTCCTTCACGCTGAGACTGTCGATCACATGGGTCAGAAGCGCTGAGAAGAACAGGACAGCAACGGTGAAGCTGACAGCGATTCCGACCTGCTGACTGGACGCAAGCCCGGCCCCCCATCCTTCCTCAAGCCTGAGTGGCAGGAAACTGGCCCCTGCCATGGCCACGAAATGCAGGCTGAAAACGGCCATCGCGAAACTGCCTGCCGCTGCATAGACAGAATACTGGCTGGAGGGCCGGGCAACCCGGTTGGTGGCCAGACTTCCGAACACCAGAGCCAGCGCAACGGCAACCACCACATAGCTGCTGGAAACGGTCACCACGCCGGACACCCGCATCGCCTGGGTACCGATAAAATGCATGATCACGATGGAGGCGCCGAAAAGCGCGCCTCCCAGCTCGATCATCCAGCTGTCCCGGGTCAGGCTGCTCACATAGAGCCCGGCTGTCGCCCCTGCCACCGCGATCACGAGTGTCAACAGAGTGAGACCAAGATCATATCCCAGGATCAATGGGCTCTCATACGCGATCATCGCGACAAAATGGGTGGACCAGATTGTCCCGCCCCCGATCAGACCGGACAGGAACAGCCAGAGCAGTTTGAGAGGCCCTTCTGAATGCCTGACCCTGGCATAGAGCCGCATGGTCAAAACGGCCCCGCACAGCAGCAATATAACAGCTAGAACGGTCAAAGCCGTGTCATGCTCATAGGCAATGCAAGATAAAACCGTCAGCATTCAGCTCTCCAAACGCCAACAGATTATGGGATACCAGCGAGAAAAGCGTAAAGCTGCCAAAAAAATCGGGTAAAATAAAAAACTTTTTCGTATTTACTACGTATTTATTACAGGCTTTCTCTCGAAAATGGCGGATATTTTCCTGAAGCGACACCGGCATCCCCTCACCGTTTTCTTGCAAATGAGGGGATTCGCCGCTCAGGCCAACTTGGCCTTAAATTCGATTCGCCGCCGATGCAGCACCGGCTCGGTATAGCCGTTCGGCTGCTTCGTGCCCTCCAGCACCAGTTCACACGCCGCCTGGAAGGCGATTGATTTGCCGAAATCCGGGGCCATCGGGCGGTAGAGCGGGCCGCCAGCGGTCTGGCCGTCGACGACGGCTGCCATTTTCTTCAGGATATCGACCACCTGTTCCTCGCTGACAACGCCGTGGTGCAGCCAGTTGGCGATATGCTGCGAGAAAAGCCTTCATGAGGGCGTTCAGCCGCCCCCCGAATCCTGTGCCACGCTGAAAGGCTTTCGCCTTTACGCCAAGCCTGCTACCTCAGGACTGCAATCCGGCCTTGACTGCCTGACGGCAAGCCCGGGCCGGGTTCGTCCGAAAATTGATCAGCAGCGAGAAACACATGCCGGATTTTGCGATCTATCCCAGCCTGAAAGACAAGACCGTTATCGTTTCCGGCGGTGCGGAAGGCATTGGTTCGGAAATTGTGAAGGGCTTTGCCGCGCAAGGGGCGCGGGTCGGGTTTCTGGATCTGAACGAGGCGTCGAGCGCGGCCCTCGGCCGGACGGGCGACACTATCGACTATGAAATCTGCGACCTGCGCGACATTGCGGCGATGCGCGCCGCGCTGGGGCGGCTGAGCGACCGGCTGGGACCCGCGCATGTCCTGGTGAACAACGCCGCGCGCGATGACCGCCACAAATGGCAGGACGTGACGCCGGACTATTGGGACGAGCGGCAGCACACCAACCTGCGGCACATGTTCTTCGCCATCCAGGCGATTGCCCCCGGCATGGCAGAGCTTGGCGGCGGCTCCATCATCAACATGGGGTCGAATTCCTGGTGGGAGGCAGGCGGCGGGTTTCCGGCCTATGCCACGGCCAAGGCCGCCGTCCACGGCCTGACCCGCACCATGGCCCGCGACCTCGGCGACCAGCGCATCCGCGTGAACACCGTCGTGCCCGGCTGGATCATGACGGACCGCCAGAAGACCCTCTGGGCCACCCCCGAAGCCCTTGAAGCCCACCGCGCCCGCCAATGCCTGCCCGACCTGATCGACCCGATCTATGTCGCCCGCATGGTCCTCTTCCTGGCCTCCGACGACGCGGCGATGTGTACGGCGAATAATTATATGGTGGAGGCGGGGTCGATTTGAGGGGGGTGAAGGCGGGATGGCTTACGATGCGCATCAGGTTACGCAACAGTTCAAATCACTCATGAAAATCAGCCCCTTATTCTGGCTGAGAGATTGTTGAGTCAGGGTGTTTCTCCACCACAATGCAACTTTCAAATTCGGACAGGAGCACTTCAGCCGTTGCGCTCATGCGAGCGCCATCTATTCGCGCTCTTTCCACTTCATGCGAGTAGCGCCATTCAACAAATGCGTGACTGACTTCGTTCAGAAAGTCTTCCAACCCGTAATTCAAACGAAACAAATCCAGATGCAAAGGGGCAACCTGTTCTTTGTAGCTGAGTTTTAATCTTTTCTGGGTAGCGTCTGACGTTAGTGCAAAAAGCTTCGGCAAGTCGTGGCCTTTGGGTGGTATTGTCTTTGAACCATCCAATACGGCCCACGCCTTAAGTGCCAACTCCAGAGAAAGCCCCAACAGCATAGGTGACACAAACATCTGCGCCCGCACCATGTTCGATCCGCAAAACTCTTCAAACGCCTTGATATGATCACCAGCATCGACATCTTGCACATGCTGCAAAATCGCCTTTGATGTGCAGGCGATATCAATTGACATGCTCAGAGGACTATTTTTCTTTGTTTCCATAGTTTTCGGCGTTCTCTAACACTATTGTCATACTTGAGTTGCCCACTTATACCAAAAAGCGATAATTGTGAATCATCTGACCGCATTTGGAGGACCTGCGGCAAGGCGCGTGTCGCAGTGCGATACGGGATATCGGACAAGATTCGCAGCGCTGTTCGAAGGTCCTCCAAACGTGGCCTTCGGTGACCCATTTCCTCCCTCCAGACGTCGTAGCACCGCTTGCCCGGTCGACCAGACCGATCTGCGCGAAACTCCGCGCCGTTACGTGGTGCCATGAGCATTCTCCTTTGTGGCAAGATACCAAGTCAAAGGAGCGATACACATCTGGGACAGGTCCAGAACAGAGCCGTCGCGGGACGCGTGCTCTCGGACTTCGCCACCGCCGGTATTCGTTGCTAGTTGAGCCGCCACTTTTTGAATTTCTGCTTTTGTGCCGGCCCGCGCAGATGCCCGCTTTCCACCTTCGCGCAGGGCCTTCCAGCCTTTGTTGTCTTATGAGATGTGATAGTTCGCTATCGCTACGCTCCTTACGGATATTGCCAACGTTGAATAATCATGGAACAAAAAGAGAACTTGGGCAACAAAAGAAAATCTGTCCTGAACAAGTGCCGACACCCTTGTCTGAGCTCTTGTCTCCGAGTTGCAGAGGGTACAATCATAGGTGCCTGAAAGCTCGGATCTCGCTTAATTTAACATAGGATTGCACAAGGCATTGAACTCTCCCGACATCAATTTTCGGAACATTCGTAAGCATCGGAGCTCTCAAAATGATGGTTTTGAAGAGCTTACTCGGCAGCTGATTTTAGCCAATCCCCCAGAAGGGAGTTCGGAAGTTGAACACCGGGGACCGGGTGCTGATGGTGGTGTCGAAGTTTTGGCCCGATTTCCTGATGGGCGCGTATGGGGGTGGCAAAGTAAATACTTTCCAGATTCCTTCGCTAGTTCCGAGATTGAACAGCTAAAGAAGTCATTTCGATCAGCATTAAAAAGTTTTGAAAAACTTGAGAGGTACTACGTTGCAATTCCGAGAAATCTATCAGGCGCAGCGGAAAGCAGTCAAAATACGCAATCCAAGAATTGGAAGTCATTTGTAGATTGGTGTGAAACTGAAGCAACCAAACAAGGACAAACTGTCAAAGTCATTCTTTGGGACGAAACGTTTTTTGTCAGTAAGCTGCAACTCAGTGATCCGATGCATACCGGCATGCGGCACTATTGGTTCAATCAAAAGATGCTCAGCGCTGACTGGTTTGAGCAGCGCTTGACCGAATCTCTAGAGTACATCGGTAAGCGTTATAGACGGGAGGATCATATTGAACTTCCGATCAGTAGACCAATTCGAGTGCTTAGAAGAAGCAATACTCTGGATGAACGTATTTCGAAATTACTAAAAGGCCTCAAGGATACCCTTGACGTGCTCTCTAGACTGACTTCGCGCACTAAAATAGACAGCGATCTGATAAGTAAGTGTTCTTTGCTTCGTGATCAAATTGATGAGCAGTACCTCAAAGTTTCCTCAATCAACCAACAGTCACTTTATGCCCCTTATCTCTCTGAGGTTTTGAACCAACTCCGCGAAATTCGATCGTCTGAGAACTTCGGAAGTATCAGAGATGCGCAGTATGAGCGGAAAGATATAACGGACCAGAAAACGGGAAAGAGTGTCCGCGTATATGTTCATGACGAGTATGTTCGACATGAGCTTGGAATAGTGTTTAGAAATTTCACATCTGCTTCGTCAGAGTTTTCGTCGACGGAAGCAAATCTCAATATCAATCCAAAGCTTTTAGTAGTTGGCGACGCTGGTATCGGCAAATCCCACATACTGGCGAACGAGGTTGAAAGCCATCTACTGGAAGATAAGGGCCCAGGTTTGTTTATTCCGGCCCGCGTCTTGGACCAAGGCGATAAGCCGCAGAAAGGAATTCTGGAGTTTCTTGATCTTTCGGACATGTCATTTGAGACTTTTCTGGGGGTGTTTCAGGCTGCAGCTCTAGCTTCCCAAAAGCCCGCGTTTTTGGTCATAGATGCGTTGAACGAAAGTCAAAATGCGCGTGGCTGGTCGGCGGGACTTCCACGATTGATAGAGCAAATCAAGAAATTTCCTGAAATTGCACTCTGTGTATCTGTACGTTCTTCCTATCAAGATCTTTGTGTTCGGACGGGATTAGACGTTGAGACGATAACTCACCATGGTTTCCGAGGACACCTTGGCGACGCAGCAAAACAATACCTTGATCGGAATGGAATTGAGCGGCCATCTGCGCCTATCTTTGGTCTAACAGAAATCCTTTACAATCCACTTTTTCTGTCCACGGCGGTAGATTATTTAAAGGCGACCCATCAAACCTCTTTTCCACGAGGTGTTGAAACGATGGGAACGCTTATCGAGTTTTGGCTTTCCGCCATCGAACAGAATCTTGTCGATGACAATTTTGATCGAATTTCCTTGGGTGACGAGAAAATTCACAACGTTTTACAAAGTCTTGGCGATAAGATGGCCGAAACAGGCAATGAGTTTATTCTGCATGAGCACGCCAATGATATTTGCGAGAATGTCGTAAACCTTGCACCACCTGCAAAGGTAAGGGATCGGTTACTCGTTCGTTTGATTGATGAAGGCGTCCTCCTGGATTTTCCGGAATTGAAGTCCGAACACGGCAAGCGTGTTTCGTTCGGATTTCAGAAATTCAGTGACTACTTCATTGCCGATGCGATCCTGCGCGAATGCTCGACGAAGGAAAAGCTTGCGGAGTCCATCACTGACGAAGGAAAATTTGCCTACCTTTTCTCAAGTAAAAGATACCGAATTTTTGCGGGGCCAAGGATTGCCTTACTGGCTCTAACGCCAGTGCGTCTTGGCTGCGAACTGCCATTTCTCGAGGAAAAGATTCTTGAAAAAATTCAAATTTCTGTAAGCGAATTCCTCTCCTCGATCTCTCTGCGTGGTGGCAAGGATATCTCGGTGGAAACGGTGGATTTGCTTGAGGGACTGCGCGATCCCCAAGGAAGTAAAGAACCACACATCAGCGACGAACAGTGGTTTTCACTGCTGGCGGAAATGGCGCCTTTGGCCGATTGTCGGATAAATGCGTCCTACCTTAAAGACTACTTGGCATCGATTCCGCTCGGTGAACGCGATGCCACCTGGTCCGTATTTCTCACCGGAAAAACGCATGCATATGAGGATGAATGGTCGAGCATTCATCAGATCATTAATTGGGCTTGGATCGGTCCAACAATTCCGATCACGCCCGAAGCCTTACATCAAGTAGCGACAATGCTTGCGTTGATGACGTCCACGATGGATAGGGAACTCCGTGATTGCGCTTCAAAGGCGCTCGCGAGTTTGATGATCAAGTATCCGGAAACAATTTCACCCCTGATAATGGGCTTCTGTGATTGGGATGATCCGTATGTACGAGAGCGTGTGCTGGCATCTGCAGCCGCCGGAGTCCTCTATTGCAAAGACCAAAGCGTCCTAAAAGCAGCGGCGATTGCGGCTGATGAAATGGTCTTCAAAAAATCTCCGGTTGAGCGGCACGCATGGACCAGACGGTACGCGCAAATCATTGTTCATCATGCCGCCTTCAACAACGCGGGGATTGCAAAGGAGCTAATGGAACGGTCTCGACCTCCATATACATCTCTCCCCATAGAACATTGGCCTTCGATTGAGGAAATTGCACCTTATTCGAAGACAGCGAGCGCAATCTTTGGGTCCGTCGTAGGATATATTTCTGACCCCTACGATGGAAAAACACCAAGCATGGCAGGTGATTTTGGACGTTATACGATGGGGGGCGTCGGAAGCTTTTCCGAAGAAGTCCGAGGTGATGAACCGCCTCTAACGCGTGAGGCAATGATCGAAGCTTTTTGGTCAAAAGTTTGCGCGCTCGGTAGCAAGTTTCAGAAAGCCCGCGCAGATATTCTTGCCGCTGAGAAGCTAGTGAGTGAGGACTGGTTCTCTCTTGTGTTGAATATTCATGATGACGATTCCGATGAACTGGATCAAACAGATGGAAATGATGGCAAGCAGGAAGCGGGTTCTGCTCGAGATAGCCTTGAGAGTGCTCGCGAGACACTGCTATCGCTGCTTCCTGATCACTTGAAGAAAGAATATGGCGACCTTGATCCTCTTAAATCCTATGGTGAAAGAAGGATAGCCAAATTCCCGCTCTCGCGCGCTCAATACTGGGTTTGCAATCGAGCACTTGAGCTGGGATGGAATCAGGAACTCCATCAAGAAATTGAACGAAATAAACTGTCATCTTCGTATGGTCGGTATGACCACGAAATCGAACGCATCGGCAAAAAATATCAGCATATCGCGTTCGGTGAACTCACTGGGTATCTCGCAGATCATCATTGGTATGCCGAATACTCGGAAGAATCACGTGTGCTCCTCGAAATTGAAGAATTTGCTCGGTCAGATATTGATACGACGTATCTAAGCGGCGCTGCTAGCAAACAGATTGAATGTTATCTGCCGGAAGGCATCAGGCTTCCGAATCTGGCCTTTTTGCCCTCTACCCCTCGTTCGAATATGCAATGGGCCAAGAATTTGAAGGATATTCCAGATCCGATCCCCTACCTCATTCAAAAAGCGGAAGATGGATATCAGTGGTGCTTACAACACGGGTTTCGCCGCAGCAAAAACTATATGGACGGTTTTGAAACAAATAACCCATTTCGATCAGCTCAAATCGGGTTCGAATTAATACTTGTTAAGTCAGAAGACTTGGACAAGGTTGATCAGATCACAACGCAGTCTGCCAGAGAAAGAAACCACGATATTTTCGAAAGTGGTTGGTCTTCTACGCCACTTTTCGGTCAAAGAACATTTCGTCATTTGGGTAATGGGTCAGATTTTCCTTTGGATTTTCAAGTTGCCGACTTTCCTTTCGGGCGAATAGCAGAGTCATATACACCAAAATACGGCAGTTACGACAAAAGCGGCATTAGCGATGATCGAGATTTCTCTACACCACATCGCGCTATTCTCCATGACTTAAAACTTCGTCCTAGAAATGCTTGGTCAAACTATTTTGTTTGCGAGGATGGAAGTCCTGCTTTCGCGGACAATCCGGAATTCTTGGGCGGAACATGCATTATTCGGCATGATCTTTTAAAGACGTTTACGGATAAACACGGTCTCGAAATGGTATGGCGAGTTTGGGTGGAAAAAGACGGTGGGAAAGGGAATGCTCATCATGATGATGGCGATAGAATGTTTGCACGTCACGATTTTATCGGCTTCTATTACCAATCAGCCGGTTCTTGGAAAGGTCAACTTATTCCATTCCGTGATTGAATTGTAACCGCATGCTATGGCTTCTTGAGTTTCTCCAGTGGGCCTGTCACGCTTTGATTTCTTCACAGGTCCAAACAGTCACGAAGGACGGTTACGGGGTCAAACCATGAACCGCCAACCGTCCATTTTGGCGCCTCAAATCCGTCACTCGCCGTAACGCGCTAATACCCCCCCATTCACCCCACCTTCCCCTTAAACTCAATCCGCCGCCGATGCAGCACCGGCTCGGTATATCCGTTCGGCTGCTTTGTCCCCTCCAGCACCAGTTCACACGCCGCTTGAAACGCGACTGATGTGTCGAAGTCCGGGGCCATCGGGCGGTAGAGGGGGTCGCCGGTGTTCTGGCCGTCGACGACGGCGGCCATTTTCTTCAGGGTTTCGACCACCTGCGCTTCGGTGACGACGCCGTGGTGCAGCCAGTTGGCGATGTGCTGGGAGGAGATGCGCAGGGTGGCGCGGTCTTCCATGAGGCCGGTGTTGTTGATGTCCGGCACCTTGGAACAGCCGATGCCCTGCTCCACCCAGCGGACCACATAGCCCAGAATGCCTTGGGCGTTGTTGTCGAGTTCGGCCTGAATGTCGTCCGGTGCCCAGTTAGGGCGCTCGGCGACGGGGATGGAGAGGATGTCGGTGAGTTTGGCCGGGCTGCGCTGCGACAGCTCCGCCTGACGGTCCTTGACCGATACCTTGTAATAATGAAGCGCGTGCAGGGTTGCGGCGGTGGGGGACGGGACCCAGGCGGTGTTGGCGCCCGACATCGGGTGGCCGATCTTCTGCTCCAGCATGGCTTCCATCAGGTCGGGCATGGCCCACATGCCCTTGCCGATCTGCGCATGGCCCGGCAGGCCGCAGGCAAGGCCGACATCGACATTGTTGTTCTCATAGGCGCTGATCCAGGTGGCGGCCTTCATGTCGCCCTTGCGGATCATCGGTCCGGCTTCCATGGAGGTGTGCATTTCATCGCCGGTGCGGTCCAGAAAGCCGGTGTTGATGAAGAACACCCGGTCCCTTGCCTGGCGGATGCACTCTTTCAGGTTCACCGTCGTGCGGCGTTCCTCGTCCATGATGCCCATCTTGAGGGTGTTGCGCGCCATTCCGAGCGCGTCTTCCACGCGGCCGAAAATCTCAGAGGCAAAGGCAACTTCCTCCGGCCCGTGCATCTTCGGCTTGACGATGTAGGCCGAGCCCGCGCGGCTGTTGGTCTCAGCACCATTCGGGCCGATGTCATGCAGGGCGATCAGCGCGGTGATCATGCCGTCAAGAAGGCCTTCGGGCGCTTCATCGCCGTCTTTGTCCAGCACCGCATCGATGGTCATCAGGTGGCCGACATTCCTGACCAGGAGCAGCGAGCGGCCATGGAGCGTCAGGGCGCTGCCATCCGGGGCGGTGTAATGCCGGTCGCCATGCATGCGGCGGGTGACGGAGTTGCCGCCTTTTTCGAAGGTTTCCTCCAGATCGCCGCGCATCAGGCCAAGCCAGTTGGAATAGACCAGAACCTTGTCCTCGGCATCGACGGCGGCGACGGAATCCTCGCAGTCCATGATGGTGGACATGGCCGATTCCAGCACGACGTCGGAGATATGCGCCTTGTCGCTCGATCCGATCGGGTGCCGGGCGTCGATGTTGATTTCCAGATGCAGGCCGTTCTTTTGCAAAAGCACCTTGTAGGGCGAGGCCGTGTCGCCGGAATAACCGGCGAATTGCGCCGGGTCGGCAAGGCCCGTTGTGCCACTTGCTGTTGTGACGACCAGCGCGCCGAGCTCAATGCCGAGGCCTGAAACATCCGACCAGTTGCCTTGCGCCAGCGGCGCCGCCTCGTCCAGCACCTTGCGGGCATAGGCGATCACGTCCGCGCCGCGGGCCTGGTCGAAGCCGCCCGGCTGGGGCCTGGACCCCATGGCGTCGGTGCCGTAAAGCGCGTCATAGAGCGAGCCCCAGCGCGCATTGGCCGCGTTCAGCGCGTAGCGGGCATTCATCACCGGAACGACCAGCTGGGGCCCGGCGACAGAACCGATTTCCGGGTCGACATTCTCAGTCCCGACCTGAAAGGTCTCGCCCTCCGGCACCAGATAGCCGATCTCCGTCAGGAACGCCTCGTAGGTTGCCATGTCGGGCGTGCCGGGATTGGCCTTGTGCCAGGCGTCGATCTTTTCCTGCAGCGCGTCGCGCTTTTGCAGCAGCGCGCGGTTTTTGGGCCCAAGATCATGGATCAGCGCGGAGAGGCTCTTCCAGAAATGGTCCTGCTCCACGCCCGTTTCCGGCAGGGCCTTGTCGTTGACGAAGTCGTAAAGCTCCTGAGCAACCTGCAATCCGTGGGCGGTGATCCGGGCGGTCATTGTGCGTCTCCATAAAACAAGCGGTCAGGGGACGGCCCTGAACCGGTTTCAATCCACGTTTTGGGGAGAAAGCCTGCTTGCGTCAATTGCCTGAAGCATTTCATGACCTTTTCCCTTTTGGAAAAAATAGACGGAATTATCTCTCTCAATATCGCGCTGTCCTTCAAATTGCACTTTCCGCAAGGCGCACAATCAGGTACCCGTGTCCGCTCAACCCACAATTTTGCAAGGCTTTCCATGTTTGCGGCAGCAAGACGATTTGGCGACCTGACATACGGCAACGCTCTGGTAATGCTGGGGCTGACAACGCTTTTTTGGGGTGGCAACACCGTCGCCGGGCGCCTTGCGGCTGGGGAAGTCTCCCCCATGGTGGTCGTTTTCTTGCGCTGGATGATCGTTGGCGGCATTCTGGTTCCGCTCTGCTGGAAAGAGATCCGGGCCGAATGGCCTGCGATCCACCCTTACCTGCCGCGTATGAGCCTGATGGCCGTCTTCGGGTTTGTCGGCTTCAACACCCTGTTCTATATCGCTGCCACCCGGACGACAGCCGTCAATCTTGGCATCATTCAGGGGTCAATTCCGATCATCGTTCTGCTTGGAGCCATGCTCGCCTTCGGCACAAGGGTCCGCCTGCTTCAAGTTCTCGGGATCCTCGTGACGCTGGCAGGCGTGACCCTTATTGCCTCCCAAGGGCATCTGGAAACGCTGAGGACCTTGTCGATAAATCCCGGGGACGGGATCATGCTGATCGCGTGTCTGCTCTATTCTGGCTACACGCTTGCGCTCCGAAACCGGCCCAAAACCTCCGGACTGGTGTTTTTTGCCGTTCTGGCGGGCATCTCGGTTCTGGCATCGCTCCCGGGCCTTGCCTTTGAAATTGCAACAGGCAGTGCCCAGGCGCCAAGCGTCAAAGGCTGGCTGGTCGTGCTTTACATCGCCATCTTCCCCTCCTGCCTGTCGCAGATCTTTTTCATGCGCGGCGTGGAACTGATCGGCCCGGCCCGGGCCGGTGTGTTTGTCAATCTCGTTCCCATCTTTGCTGCGGTGCTGGCCGTGTCGATTTTGGGGGAGCCTTTCGAATGGCACCACGGGCTGGCCCTTGCAATGGTTCTGGGCGGGATCTGGCTTTCGGAACGCAAAGCGGGCGGGCTTCAGTAACCAGCTTTGTTAAAAATCGGGGCGAGCCTTTGATCTCGCCTCATTCTCGCGGCACAGTGCATACATGGAAACACCTTTAATAACAGGCGCCTTTGCGCTTTTGTTGATAACAATTTCCTTGTTGCAGCCCCTCGCCCGCCGGCTGGGACTGGCGCCCAGTGTGCTTCTGGCAATCGTCGGAACGCTGATCGGGATCGTGGCCACCTATCTGTTTTATACACCGCACACCCATCGCTTTGATGCCTTTGCCGACATCTTTGCCAATCCCCCGCTGGATTCAAAGATGATCCTCTACATGTTTCTGCCGCTGCTCCTGTTCCAGACGGCCCTGACCCTCGACATCCGCCGCATTCTGGAAGATCTGATGCCAATCCTGGTGATGGCGGTGGTGGCTGTTTTGGTGGCAACCGCCTTTATCGGCCTTGCCCTTTATCCCCTGTCCGGCATGAGCCTGCTGGTCTGTCTTCTGCTTGGCGCCATTGTCGCCACCACCGACCCGGTGGCCGTGGTCGCCATCTTCCGCGACATCGGAGCCCCCGCCCGTCTGGGCCGGATCGTGGAAGGCGAAAGCCTGCTGAACGATGCAGCTGCCATCGTCATATTCGTCATTCTGCTCGGCCTCTTGACCCATGAACAGTCCTTGACGCTGAGCGAAGCGTTCATGGCGTTCGGACGGTCCTTTGTTGGCGGTGTGCTGGTCGGAGCCGTCCTGGCCCGCATGGCCGTCAGCCTTTTGTCCCTGATGCGCGACCTGCCCCTGGCCCAGGTGACCCTGAGCCTCGCCCTTCCTTATGGAACCTTCGTGCTCAGCGACCAGTTCGCAGACGTTTCCGGGGTTGTGGCGGTCGTCTGCGCAGGAACGATCTTCAATCTCTACGGCCTGTCGCGCATTCAGCCGGCCAACTGGCAGTTTCTTCATTCGGTCTGGGAACAGCTGGCCTATTGGGCTGCTTCCCTGATCTTTCTCCTGTCCGCCATCCTGATCCCCAAGCTCATCCGGGGCTTTACGCCAATCGACATCCTGCTTCTGTTCGTGGTGATCGTGGCGGCACTGGCCGCCCGGGCCGTGGTGATTTTCGGGTTGCTGCCCGCCTTGAGCTTTTTCCGCATGGGCCAGTCGGTCAGCACCAAATACAAGACCGTGATCCTGTGGGGCGGCATGCGCGGTGCTGTCACCCTGATCCTGGCGCTCAGCGTCTCCGAACACGCCACCCTCGACCCGGAAGTTTCCGGCTTTGTCACCAAACTGGCCACCGGCTTTGTGCTGTTCACGCTGCTTGTTTATGGCACCAGCCTGAAACCCCTGATCCGGCTTCTTGGGCTTGACCAGCTCAATGCCCGCGACGAGGCCCTGCGGACCCAGTTTCTGTCTCTGACCCTCGCGGATGTGCGCTCGGAACTGGACACGGCCGCCAGCAGCTACCGGATCGGCGAACGGGTGACCGCTGACGTCCTGAAGGACTATGGCGATCGGGCTGCCCTCGCGGCCTCTGAAACCAACAAGCTGGAAGAGCTGAAAGACTGGGACCGGGTGCGCATGGGGCTCATCGCCCTTGCTGACCGGGAACAGCAGCTGGTTCTGGACCATTTTCACGAAAAGACCATATCCGGCCGCTCCGTTTCCCGCTTCCTGACCCTGACCGGCCGCCTCGGGGATCTGACCCGAAGCGACGGGCGGTCCGGCTACAACAAGGCCATGCGGCAGCCCTTGAAATTCGGGTTTGGCTTCCGCATCGCCCAGGCGCTGCAGCGGCGTCTGAGGATTGCCCGCCCGCTTGCAAATCTTCTGGCGGAACGGTTCGAGTTCCTTCTGGTCTACCGGATCATTGCCGACGAGCTGACGGAGTTCAACAACCAGCGCATCCGCCCCCTGCTCGGCAACCGGGTTGCCGACATTCTGAACGATGTCCTGTGCCTGCGCCATGACGAGACCGCCAAGGCGATTGACGCGTTGCGCCTGCAATATCCCGACTATGCCGATGCGCTGGAACGCCAGTTCCTGCAAAAGGCAGGCGTCCGGCTGGAAGAGACCGCCTATAACGAGGCCAAGAAACAAATGCTGATCGGCACGGAGCTGCATCAGGATCTGATCAGGGATGTGGAACGGGCCCGCAAGGCCAGCCACCGGCGGCCAAAGCTGGATCTCGGCCTCAAGACAGCAGATCTGGTCGGTGCGCATCCGTTGTTCAAGGACCTGCCGCGCAAGCAGCAAAAGGCCATCCGGCGGAAAATGCGGCCCCAGTTCGCCACCCCGCGCGAAAAACTGATCCGCCGGGGCGATCGGGGAGATGCGGCCTATTTCATTGCATCAGGCGCGGTTGAAGTGCGTGCGCCGGGGCATCTGGTCCGGCTTGGGCGCGGCGATGTGTTTGGCGAAATTGCACTGATGACCGGCGGGCGGCGCAGCGCCGATGTGACCGCGCTTGGCTATTGCCAGCTCCTCAGCCTCGGGGCCCATGATTTCAAGGCGCTGATGGCCGAGCATCCTGAATTGCGCGAGCATGTGATCGATCTTGCAGCCAGGCGGCAATTGATGAATACGGATCAGAACCTTCACGAGATGGAAGACCCGGTCGTGCCGCAATTCATCGCCGGGCCGGAGCACGAACACCAGCCCGCAGAAAATCCCCTTTCGGAAGAACACTTAAACGAAGATCCAGAACATGCAGATCCTGGGCAGCAGCCTCAGGGCTCTGACATATCCGAGCTGGAAGCGCTGCTGCAGGCAGACCAGACAGCAGCGGGTTTGGTGGCAGAACCCGAAGACGCGCAGGCGCCCGCCCGGCTGAATGAGGAGGCTGCTCTTCCTGAAGAGGAGCCCTCTCCGGCAGAGATCTCTTCCGGCTCGAAAGCCAACTGACCCGGAAGCTGCGGGCCTGAGAGCGTGCCGCGTTCATCCGGTTTCAAACTGAATTGTCTTTTGCGTTGAAAGCTCTGTTTCGAGGTGAGCGTCCGCTGAACCCCACTGGACCTGTCATGGGTTTGTGCCGCTCCTTTGACTTGGTATTTTGCAAAGAAGGAGAATGTTCATGGCATCACGTCACGGCGCGGAGTTTCGCGCAGAAGCAGTCATGAGTGCGCTGACCATCGGCTTGTCTCGCAAGCAGGCCGCCCAAGATCTTGGTGTTGCTTTCTCGACACTGAACCGTTGGATACAGCAGGACTGGCGCGATCCTGAGAAATCGGCCACACAGTCTGACCTTGAAAACGAGATAGCGGAACTTCGCCGAGAGAACCGCCTGCTCCGGGAGGAGAGGGAGGTACTACAAAAAAGGCCACCCAGTTCTTTGCCACTCTCTGTGATTGCGCAGCAATCGCAGAGAGGTGGATAGAAAGAAGCAAATGGGTAGTGTACGCGGACACTATCGATTCAGAAGCTTTCGGCGACCAGCGATTTTGGCGGTACACCCATTTTCGTGCGCTAACGAAGCCAACGATCTTTGCCGCCCCGCGCACCGGGATCCGGACAGCTCCTACTAACGGTACTCTTCCGCCGAACACGCTCTCTGGATCCATGTCGCGACATGCGCCCGGCATAGATATTGGAGCTGCGGCGTGTGCATCTCTTTCGGCTCGGCGCTCCGCATGAAAGCGAGCGTCAATTCCGGGTCCGCACCCATGGCGTGAATGTAGTCAAAGACCACCTGATAAATCTTACTTCCAAGCGGCACCGCGATACCGTCCTCACCGGATATCTTATGGAAGCCGAGAGCGGGATATGGCGACCAGATTTGTCGCTCAACACCTCCGAGAAAGACGAGCGGACACGCCGAGTAGCAGGGATTTCGAAGCGTCGTTTCCAAACCGCGCTTTCGGATCTCGACCCCGGCGAGCAGGGACTCGCGGACGTTTCCGCCATCGCTCCCCAGTGCCACCACCTTGACTTCAGGATGGGCGTTCAAGGCTGCAATGAGACGGTCATGATAGCCTTCGGTCACCGGACCGAAGACGTGAAGGGCGCCGTCCCGGACGTCATAAAAGGCTTCCTTGATTTTCTCCTCAACCCTTTCGGAACCGGGAATGCCCATGCGGCCTGCGCATTCCGAATTCCAAATTCGAATACGGCGCGACATCGGAAGATCCTTCAGCTTGCGTGCTTGATAAGCCCAGTTCGCTAGGCTCTGCCCTTCCTCCAGATATTCTTGCCCGGTTTTCGGGTGTTCGTATTCCGGGACGTCGAGGTGAGCCGACACTTCCTGCTTGTTCAGCATCCGACCGAGAATTGAACATCGATGACGTGGAACACCTATCTCATTTAAAGCGGTGCCGAGATATCCCGCGTTCATGCTGTCGGCGATGTCGAAGTAGCGCTCGCTTTTGGCTTCGACGGCTTTAATCGCGGCATCCCAGGACATGGTGTTCGCGGAGGACGGAAAAAGGGTAAGGAAAATGAGCGTGACCAGCAGAAGACGTTTCATCGAAGTTCCGAACGAGTGGTTTGACCGGCTCATGCAGGATAAATCAGTGCAACCGAAAGGTTCAATCGTCTTCCGGCTGTTGGGTTAGATAGTCCTCAGGCTTACCACTTTCCCGGAGTTCTTCCTTCGTGAGATTGGTAGCGTCCTTCAGCAGTCGCTTTCGTTTCGAGGCAGCGAAAAACATATTCACTCATATGCGATTTGCACTGAAAAAAGCCCGCGTCCAGCGGGCGCGGGCTCTTACGGGGGCCGGAACCTTGACAGAAAGTCAGCCTGCCTTTTGAATTTCCACCGAGTGGGGATAGGGAATGGACACCCCGCCCGCGTCAAAGGCTTCCTTGACCGCTTTCAGCATGTGGAACTTCAGCTCCCAGTAGTCGCCAGCCGCGCACCACAGGCGCACACCCAGATCAACCGAGCTGTCGCCGAGGTTGGTCACCCGGACCCAGGGCTCCGGGTCCTTGTGAACCCGCTCATCCGCCGTGGCCACATCCAGAATGATCTGGATGGCCTTGTCCGCGTCATCGCCATAGTCGATCCCGAAGGTGAGATCGAGCCGCCGGGTGTCATGGGCGGAGAAATTCGTCACAACAGATCCCCAGGCCTTCCCGTTGGGCATGATGATCTGCACATTGTCCGGGGTCACCAGCTCGGTGACAAAAATATTGAGGTCCTTGACCGTTCCGGACGTGCCGCCGATATCGACAAACTGGCCGATCTTGTAAGGCCGGAAGATGATCAGCATGACCCCGGCGGCCACATCGCTCAAGGTGCCCTGCAACGCCAGGCCAATGGCCAGCGTGCCGGCGCCGAGAACGGCAACCAGGCTGGTGGCCTGAATGCCGAACAGCTGCAGAACCGCGATAAGGGTGATCAGCAGGATCAGCCAGCGTACAATCGAGGCTGCGAAGCCGCCAATCGTGTCGTCAATGCGCGGATGACTGACAATGCGCCGCCGCACAAGCGAAGACAACATGCCCGCCACCAGCCAGCCGATGATCAGGACGACAACGGCTTTCGCCGCGTTGATCAAAAGCGGTGTGTAGGCACTTACCTGATCGACTGCCGTTTCCATGAAATCCCTCCTTGAAAAACTACAACGTAATTTTGACGTATCGGTTCCAGAGACTTGACCGCGAACAGGTCTGCGGTCAACAGGAGATTGGCGCAGGGGGCCAGGAGCAGATTGCGCTCAACTGGATTTGTCTTTCACGATCTTAAATCAAAGATCTCAACACAATAGACAATAGACAAAAGACAAAAGAGTTGAAACCACCTGAGCCCAGCACGCTCTAACCGGTGCTTTCCTGCCAGCTCTCTAGAAACGCCACCATGTCTTCCTGTCCGCCTTGCGTGATTAGATCGGGATGAAGCGGGCATCCGGCCTGAAGCAGCAGGCGCGCACAGGCGATGTGATCCGCCTCCTTCCTCTGCGGCGCAAATTCCGCTCCATGACAGACCGTCTCCAGGGCGTCCCCGCCATAGGCGTTTTTATGCGCCAGATCCGGCTTCAGGGACAGGAAATAGGCAAGTTGCGGTGCGAAGCCATTCCAGCCCGCCGATTGCAGCGGCGTCAGTCCCATGGAGTCCGGCTGGTCCGGGTCCAGCCCGGCTGCCACGAGCGCTTTCAAGTGATCCAGCGTGCCTGGCTCTAACACAAGCCGGGTCAGCAGGCTCCTGTCCTCCTCATTCAATGCATCAAGGTCCAGACGTCCCGGCAGCCCCTCCCCCTCTGCACAGGCAGCAAGAACCCGTTCATTCGCGGACAGGGGCGCCGCGCTGCCCAGTTCGCGCAGGAGCGTAGCGGCAGGCCGGTTGCCGTAGATCCGCGCCAGGGCATAGGGCGTATGCCCCTCCCAGACCGCGTCCGGTGCTGCCCCATGGTCCAGAAGCAGCTTGAGACAGGCTTCAGAGCGGCCCCGGCGCACGGCCTGGTGCAAGGCGGGGATCGTGTTCAACGGCTGCCCGCTCGGGTGGTCCGGCACTGTCACGTTGGGATCTGCCCCGCCCTCCAGCAACAGGCGCACCATGCCGGGATTTTCGAAATCCAGCGCGCGTGGCAGCGCATTAGTGCCATCGGGCCTGGCTCCATGTTTCAGCAGCAGTGCCAGGGCCCTGGTGTGACCGAGTTCCGTGCTGTGATAGAGGCTTTCGTCATCATTGGGATTGGCGCCGCGCTCCAGCAGCCACTGGCCAAGGGCAAAATTATCCGCATGGCACAGAGCCCCGTAAAGCGCGGAAATCTTGTGATCGGATCCGGGCTCCGGAGGATAGCCATCATCAATATCGGCGCCCCCTGACACCAGCAGTTCCGCAATTGCCAGCATGTCAGCTGCCTTGTCCGGGCGGCGGTGGATTTCCCTGGAATAGGCCAGGTGCAGGATCGGAGAACGGACGCCCACGAGGTCGGTGGCTGAGGCCGGGTCCTGATCCAGCGCCCTTTTGACGCCCGCCAGATCATAGAGCGCGATCCTCAGGCCGAGATTGTGAGATGCCAGACCCGGATCTCCGGCAAGCAGCTTTTCCGTTACCCAGTGCTGCCCGTTATAGAGCGCGATTTTCAGCCGTTCAGCCTGCTGCTCCCGGCTCATGGCGCGGCTTTCGAGATCGAATTTCAGCTTCGGCCAGCTGTTCTGCCCTGCTTCACGGGCGATCACATGCAGAAAATCCGCATGGCGCAGTGCTTTGTCTGCGGTCACATGGGCTGCCACCCGGGCTTTTGCATCGGGGTCACCTGCCGCATGCGCCTTGCGCAGCCTGCGCGCTGCTTTTCGAAGGGTGTTCAGGTTAAGGGGATCGGAAGGGCCGTTTGACATGGCTTTTCTCCTGTATCGCGTGCCCGGATGATCCGCTTGTGTCGGGCGCAGGTGAAAAACCGGCAATTTCTCTTTTGTCAGGGTGCTTTCGCTTTCCGCGGATCCGGCAGCCGCCCTCGTCGGCTTCCAAGAAATCTGGCGCACCAACCGCCAGATTGCAAGCCGGTTCTTGCCGCGGCCCGTCGCCGGTCAGGATGTGACCGGCCCGAGATCCGCCGGGGCAACGCTGTCCTCCGGCACGAAAAAATCCGGAGCCAGCGCCTGGCTCGAGTCGACCCGGTAGCGGTCAAAATCCGTCACGCCCCGGCTGGCCAGGAACGTGTCGTCGATCAAGAACTGGCCGGTAAGCTCTTTTGACGGTGAGGTGAAAATCTCATAGGCCGCATCCGCCAGAATGTCGGGTGTCCGGCTTTGCAGCATCATCTTGTCGCCGCCGAGGATGTTCTTGATGGCTGCTGTTGCTATGGTCGTGCGCGGCCAGAGCGCATTCACCGCAATGCCCATGGATTTCAGCTCCCCGGCCAGTCCCAGAACCACAAGGCTCATGCCGTATTTGGCGATCGCATACGGAGTGAAGGGCGCAAACCACTTTTCCTGCATGTCAAGCGGCGGCGACAGCATCAGGATATGCGGGTTGTCTGCCCGTTTCAGATGCGCGGCAGCGTGTTTGCAGCATGCCAGCGTGCCCCTTGTATTGATCTGGTGCATTAGATCGAACCGTTTCATGTCGGTCTGTTGCAGCGGGGTCAGCTGAATGGCACTGGCATTGTTAACAACAATGTCCAGACCGCCAAAATGCTCTACCGTCTGATCCATGGCCGCCTTGACCGCCGCATCGTCGCGAACATCCAGAACCACCGGCAGCGCTTTGCCACCCGCCGTCTCGATCTCTTCCGCGGCGGTGAAGATCGTGCCGTCCAGTTTGGGGTGCGGTTCTGCGGTCTTGGCCGCGACGGCAATATTGGCGCCATCCCTGGCCGCACGCAGCGCAATCGCCTTGCCAATGCCGCGCGAGGCACCGGTAATGAAAAGGGTTTTGCCCTTCAGGGACATAGGGGTCTCCTCCATCGCCGCACTTGGTCGGCGCTTTTTTGTTTGTCAGCATCAGGATGCACGCGCCTGCCGTTTCAAAGCGGGCGCGGGCGTGTCATTTCGCCATGAAGGCCTGAAAGGCGGCGATGGTCTCCGGCGCGCTCAGGCGCTGGGAGAAGATCCGGATTTCCTCTTCCACCCGGTCCGACAAGGCGGTTGTATCCCCCCGCAGAAGTTTGCGGGAAAGGGCCATGGCTTCCGGCGGCTTGGCGGCGATCTGCCGGGCGCAGTCCAGAGCGGCGGCGTCGGGATCATCTTCCACCACCTTGTTGACGAGACCCACCCCTGCCGCCTCCGCCGCCGTCATCGGCGCGCCGAGGCACAACAGCTCAAAGGCTCTGGCATGCCCCATGAGCTGCGGCCCAAGCAGGCTGGACCCGGCTTCGGGAACCAGACCCAGATCGACAAAGGGCGAGCGGAGCAGCGCGCGCGGGCTGGCAAAAACCATGTCGCAATGCATCAGCAGCGTTGTCCCGACACCGATTGCCAGACCGTCAACCGAGGCGACCAGAGGTTTCTCATTGCGCACGAGCGCCCTCAAGAACCGCACCACGGGCATGTCTGCAATCGCACCGCCGGTAGCATAAGTCAGGAAGTCGCCAATATCATTTCCGGCGGTAAAGACCTCTGCTTGACCGCAAACGAGATGGCAGCGCAGACTGCTGTCCGAATTGCCCGTCTCCAGCGCTTCGGCAAGATCTGAATACATGGCCCCAGTCAGGGCGTTTTTCTTTTCGGGACGGTCCAGACGCAGGATCTGGACCCCTTCCTCCCGGCTTATGCGGATCATGTCGGTCCTCCCCAGGACGAAGCGTCAGGACGCCAGTGCTTCCGGATCAAAGGCCTGGATAGCTTCCGCAGACAAAAGAATGTCGGCTTTCAGTCCGGCGGTCTCGCCCAGCACCGTCTCGCAAAAACTGCGGGCCAGCAGGGTTCTTTCCGCGGCCAGATGGGCCGGTTCGGACCCCGAGCGCAGCGCGCCCTTGGCCAGAAGGGCGCCCCCCAGAACCAGACCGGCCAGGCGCAGATAGGGGGTTGCGCCGGACAGGGCATCCCCCACCCGGCCCTCGCTTTGGGCCGCGTGCATATAGGCGGTAGCCGCCTCCAGATCCTCAAGTGAGGCCGAGAGCTGGCCGGCCGCCGCGCCGAACTCCGGACGGTTCGAGGCGGCCACCTCGCTGGCAATCTCTTTCAGCTCCGCGATGAAGGACCGGATCTGGTCTCCGCCGGACAGCGGCAGCTTGCGCATGACCAGATCGATGGACTGGATGCCATTGGTACCCTCATAGATCGGCGCGATCCGGGCATCACGCAGATGCTGGGCCGCGCCGGTTTCTTCAATGAAGCCCATGCCCCCATGGATCTGGACCCCGAGGGACGCGACCTCGACGCCGAAGTCCGTCGCAAGGGCTTTGGCAATGGGGGTCAGCAGGCTGGCGCGCTCGCTCCAGAAGGTCTGGTCTTCCGCTGTTTCGGCCCCGTTGGCCCGGTCAATTGCATGGGCGCAGGCGTAGCAGACCGCCCGGGCCACCTGGGTCTTGGATTTCATGGTGACGAGCATGCGCTTGACATCCGGGTGGCGGGCAATGGGGCTCATGCCCTCTTCCGTCTCGCCCAGTGCCCGGCCCTGCCGGCGGTCCAGAGCATAGGCCAGCGCCTGCTGATAGGCCCGCTCGGCCACTCCAAGGCCCTGAATGCCCACCGCCAGGCGGGCGTTGTTCATCATGGTGAACATGCAGGCAAGTCCCCGGTTTTCCTCGCCCACAAGCCAGCCGGTTGCCCCGCCCTCGTCGCCATAGACCATGGTGCAGGTGGGCGAGCCGTGAATGCCCATCTTGTGTTCGACCCCGGCCACCCGCACATCGTTGCGGGCCCCGAGCGAGCCGTCTGGATTGACAAGGAATTTCGGCACCAGGAACAGCGAAATCCCCTTTGTGCCCGCCGGCGCATCCGGCAGGCGTGCCAGGACCATATGCACGATATTGTCTGTCAGATCATGGTCGCCATAGGTGATGAAGATCTTCTGGCCGAAAATCCGGTAGGTGCCGTCCGCGTTGCGCTCCGCCCGCGCCCTGAGCGCATTCAGATCCGACCCGGCCTGCGGTTCGGTCAGGTTCATGGTGCCCATCCATTCCCCGGACGCCAACTTCTGAAGATAAGTGGTTTTCAAATCCTCAGAGGCATGTTTTTCCATGGCCTCGACAGCACCCATGGTCAGGGTCGGTCCGATGGCAAAGGCCATTGAGCCTGAATTCCACATTTCGAGCGCGGCCGCCGACAGCATCTGAGGCAGGCCCTGACCACCTGACGACACTTCAGCCGACAAGCCGTTCCAGCCACCATCTATCCAGGCCCGGTAGGCGTCCCGCCAGCCCGGAGCCGTTGTCACCCTGCCCTCTGACAAGGGTGTGCCATGCCGGTCGGCAATGGCATTGAGCGGCGCGATCTCTTCTGAGGCAAACCGGCCCGCCTCGGCCAGAATGGCGTCCACAAGGTCATCGCCAAGATCGGCATGGCGCCCGTTCGCACGCAGCTCGTTCAGGCCGCAGACATGTTTCAAGGTAAAGGCAATTTCATCGACAGGCGCGCGATACATTCCGGTCCTCCCAAGACCCGAGCGGCATTTGTGAGCCGGCAATTTGACGTTTTCTCCGCTCCGCGCTTGACGGCAGCACGGACAGTCCGCAAAAGGCGCGTCAGGCGAAGTTTGACAGGACAATAAACCAGTTGACGTTAGCGTCAATCCATACCGCTACGGCAGGCACGCGTCTTTCTCACTTTACGGCCACACACAACCCCTAAGGGTATATGGCATGCAGCGCTGGACTGTACATCTGAACACCCCCGACTGGCAGGCAGCCCCTGTTGCGGGCGACGTGTGTGCCGCCCTGCGCGCCGGGCAGCTTGTCGCCGTTCCGACCGAAACAGTCTATGGCCTGGCCGCCGATGCCACCGACGGAGCCGCCTGCGCCCGGATCTTCGAGGCCAAGGGGCGGCCGCAATTCAACCCGCTGATCTCCCATGTGCCCTCCCTGGATGAGGCGCTAATACATGGGGCCTTCGACACCAGAGCGCTCCGCCTTGCCGAAGCATTCTGGCCGGGGCCGCTGACGCTCGTTGTTCCCAAGCTGAAATCCTCCCCGATTTCGGATCTGGCAACGGCCGGACTGGAAACTGTGGCGCTGCGCGTGCCCAGCGGACCGGTGATGCGGTTTCTGGCCGCCAGAACCGGACTCCCCCTGGCGGCCCCCAGCGCCAACCGCTCCGGCCGGATCAGCCCCACACGGGCCGAGGATGTGATTGCGGATCTCGAACCGTCCTTGAGCTTTGTGATCGATGCCGGCCCCTGCTCTGTCGGCATTGAATCCACCATTGTGGGGCTGACAGACGCGCGCCCGCGTCTGCTGCGCCCCGGTGGCGTGACCCGCGAAGCCATCGAAGCTCTTCTGGACGAGCCGCTTCTGGACAAGCCGGACACCATGGCGGAGACCGCACCTGCCGCTCCGGGCATGCTGACCTCCCACTATGCCCCCGATGCGGCCATGATCCTGAATGCAGAAACTGCGGTGCCGTCCGACGCCCTTCTGTCCTTCGGCCCGGACCGTTTGCCGGGCGCCGACAAAGCGCTTGCGGAGTACAATCTGAGCCCTCAAGGAGACTTTGCTGAGGCCGCTGCGAACCTGTTTCGGGGCATGCGTAGCCTCGATGCGAGCGGTGCCTGCACCATCCGGGTCCAGGTTATCCCCAGCCTCGGACTTGGCGAGGCGATCAACGACCGGCTGCGCAGGGCCGCCGCACCGCGCCCTTGAACGCGCGCGTCCGGCACCGCCGCAAGCCCGCCCCATTTCCGCTTCTTTTCAGAAGATTTCGGCAGATCTCTGCGATTTTGACCGCCACAAAAAAGGCATATTCCTCAAACGCTCCCGTCACACACCTTGAGCAACGGTTGAAGTCTGTCCGCCTGAAGTTAATGCGGGAATTCAAGACGATTTCGTTGCGTCATATAAACAAAAAACAAGTTCACAACTTGCGCCACACCTATAAATTTAAAATCCATCAAAAGGTCATCAAATGAACTTATCAACATATTGCTTTTAACAAATTACTGTAAAAAGCTCGCATTACATTGAAAGAATCACTTATTCTTGCAGCATCAAGAGAGATGCAGCGGACCTCCCCTCGGGCATTGCGGTGCTCGCACCTTCAAACAGACCGGCCATGCGCCGGTCTTTTTTTGATCTGTTTTCGAGTGCTCCGCCGCCCTCCTCTATACATAGCGTCATTCCGGCGGCCACTCTCCTGAGCCTATGATGCGGGGTCGTAGCACACGCCCCAAGAGGCATAAAAGGAGAGTGACCGTGTCGGAGTATGTTGGATTT
>NZ_JBSWYG010000033.1:0-45317 GCF_056160985.1 Roseibium sp. AWQ4_290 | reverse complement strand
TCAAGATGATCGGACAAACTGAAAAGACTGCTCGGATCCATGAAAACACCTCCATGATCGAAGTGAATCAGAAATCACCTCCAATGGCGAGGTTTTTGCGGGTGTCCAGCTGAATAAAAATACAGCCAGAAAATGCAATCTGACGTGTGGACTTTTTTCCTTCCTCTCCCGGTTTAAATTTGAGAGACTTCTGGCATTGATTTCAGGTGCTTTTCTTGCTTTGGGCAAGATGCATCTTTTTATTGTTTGTTTTTACAGTGGGAGTTCTCAATATGTCTTTGAACTATACAGGTCTCCGCCGTATTAAAAACAAGGCCGAGGCCAAGCGCTGTGCCGAGCGGCTGCTGGCGATCCGCAAGAGATTGAAACCGCTGCGCGAGCGCAAGCGGGATGAGACGCTGCTTCTGGCAACCTGGAACATTCGCGATTTCGATTCCAACAAATTCAAATGGGGGCCCCGGCTCCCGGAAACGTTCTACTATCTTGCCGAGATGATTTCCCATTTCGATCTGGTGGCGCTGCAGGAGGTCAACCGGGATCTGGAACCGCTGCGTACGCTGATGGATATTCTGGGCCGGGAATGGGACTATATCGTCACCGATGCCACCGAGGGACCGGGCGGCAACAATGAGCGCATGGCCTATCTCTACA
Organism: Roseibium sp. AWQ4_290; assembly: GCF_056160985.1. NCBI lineage: Bacteria > Pseudomonadati > Pseudomonadota > Alphaproteobacteria > Hyphomicrobiales > Stappiaceae > Roseibium > Roseibium sp. AWQ4_290. The sequence goes on along the minus strand of NZ_JBSWYG010000033.1, from coordinate 44,666 downwards.
ACACGGAAAAAGTCTGGTTCCGGAAGATCGCCGGTGAAGTCGTTCTGCCGGGTGGCCAGCTGGTGGTGAGCGAGAAGACCAAGAAGAACGAAGATGGCAGTGTCGAGACGGTGAGCGTGAAAAATCAGCTGGCCCGAACGCCGTTTCTGGTGGCGTTCCAGTCCGGCTGGTTCAAGTTCAGCCTGTGCACCGTGCATATCTATTTCGGCAGCGAATCCGGCGCCAAACTGAAGCGGCGCATTGAGGAAATCAAGCGGCTGGTGAAGTTCTTTGCCGACCGGCAGGACAAGGACAACAGGCAGACCCGGGACACGCTCGGCAATGTGGAAAATTACATTCTGCTGGGCGACTTCAACGTGGTCAGTCCGGAACACCAGACCATGGAAGCGTTGAAAAGCAATGACTTTGTGGTTCCTGAACAGATCGACGGCGACAAGGTCCGCACCGAGGATGATCACTATTACGATCAGATCGCCACTCGGGTGAAGGATGACCGGTTCAAGGTGACGGCTGGTGGCATGATCGACATGTTCGAGGATGTGTTCACCGATACGGCGGAAGACCGGAAGCTCTACAGCAAATATGTGCCCAAAAAGGACAAGGAGAAAAATCCGAAATTCGCCGCCACCACGTCGCAAGCCCGCTACCGGAAATGGCGCACCTGGCAGATGTCGGATCATCCGCCGCTGTGGATCGAGATCGAGACGGATTTTTCCGAGCATTACCTGAAAGACATCATTGGCGGGTGAGCGCTATTTCAGCAGTGTCTTTGCCTTAATGCGGCCAGCGTCCGTCTCTACAGTCCGCCGATTGTTGCGGGAGCAAGAGGCAAACAGGACGGGTTTATGTGGGAATTTGAGTTGAGCCGCGCCATTGGGCTGATGGTGCGGACCCATCCTTATTTGATTTTCAGAGCGTTGATTTATGGCGGTTTCGCCGTGGCCTATGTGGTTGTCACCGGCCTGGGAGCCGGGATTGGCTACGGGATCGGCTGGCTGGGCGGTCCAGATAGCCAGGCCAGTTTTGCAGTCTGGGGTGGGGTTGCCGGGCTTGGTCTCACCTCCACCGTGATTTATTTCCTGCGCGAATACCTGCTTTACACGGTTAAGGCCGGGCATATTGCCGTGCTCGTTGAGCTTCTGAAGGGCAAGGATTTGCCTGGTGGCCAGGGACAGATTGTCTATGGCGCCTCGGTGGTGAAGGAGCGGTTTGTCCAGTCCAGCGCTCTGTTTGCGCTGGACCAGTTGATCAAGGGCGTGGTGCGGGCTATCAGCGGATTGATCGAGGGCATTGCCTCCCTCCTGCCCATTCCCGGGCTGAATGGCCTGGCGTCGCTGCTGCGGGCCTTCTTGAAGGTGGCCGTTGGCTTCGTGGATGAGGTTATTCTGGCGCACGCGATCCGGACCCGTTCAGACAATGCCTGGGCGTCGGCCCGCGAGGCCCTTGTGCTTTATGGCCAGAACTACAAGGTCATGCTGAAAAACGCGGCCTTTATCGCGCTCCTGACCTATTTCCTGGCCTTTGTGGTGTTTTTCGTGATGCTGGTCCCGGCCGCCGGTCTTGCCTATGTCATGCCCGGCTCTTGGGGGGCGGGCGGTCTCGTCTTTGCCGTCATCTTTGCCTGGGCGGTCAAGGCGGCAGTGCTTGAGCCGCTGGCGGTCACGCTGATGATGCAGGTGTTCTTCAAGGTCACTGCCGGTCAGAGGCCGAGCCCCGACTGGGATCAGCACTTGTCGGGCCTGTCCGGAAAGTTTCAGGAAATCAAGGACAAGGCGCTTGCCGGAGACCGGACAAGCGGTCCCGGCCCGGCGCCCGCCCCGGCCGCCTGAGCGGACGCAGGACTTCGCCGCCCGGGCCTTTGGTCCGGGACGGCAGCGAGTCTTGAAAGCGGGTGTCTTTCAGCCGCGCCCGCGATAGGGGGCTACGCCTTGGTCCGGGATCCAGACGTCCTCCGGGGCCGGGCCGGTCTGATAGAAGACATCGATGGGAATGCCGCCGCGCGGATACCAGTAGCCACCAATCCTGAGCCATTCCGGGTCCAAAAGATCCACGAGGCGCTTGCCGATGGAGACTGTGCAGTCTTCATGAAAGGCGCCGTGATTGCGGAAGGCGCCGAGAAAGAGCTTCAGCGACTTGCTCTCCACCAGAAACGCCCTTGGCACATAGTCGATCACCAGATGGGCAAAATCGGGCGCACTTGTGATCGGGCACAGCGAGGTGAATTCCGGGGCAACGAACCGGACCATGTAGAGCGTGCCGGCTTGCGGGTTCGGCACCTTTTCCAGAACCGCCTTGTCCGGATCATCCGGCAGGTCTGTGGAGGACCCGAGCTGGGTCAGGTTTTCATAAATGCTCTTGTCGGACATGGGTGTCTCCCGGACGGGCCTTATGGTGAGGTTGGAACATGATGATATTTCTGGCGTCGTGTATCTGCCTGCCGGGGAAACGGGCACTGTTGCCCCTGCTTCGCAGCCCCCGGAACGTCTTTGCTGCGTCAGCCTTCCTGGCCCGGCGCGGTCCCGCACCTGGTGCAGGGCCTCTGCTCTCCAAAGCCCCACCCCCAACCTGCGGCAGGTCCCGGCTCAAAGGCCGGAACAGCCTGAAGAGAGTTGGCTGTCTGCATGTCTCAGCTGCCATTGCTGCTGCCGCATCCTCCTCAAGAGGAGGGAGTATGAGCGGCAGCTCCCTCACTCTTTTACACTCCGCGCAGATTGCCCCATAACAGCGTGTGCAACTGGGGCAGGACGGTGGCTGAATAAAGCCGGTCGGACGTGACCTTGTCGACCAGCCAGCGCATGCGCTCCAATATGCCGCCCATATCGATGGCGCCCGTCTCCCCGTTCGGGCATGGCGGCGTGTGATTGCCGGGCTGCAGATAAAGAGGCAGGTCCGGGTAGCGCGCAGCCGTGTCTCTGGCATAGGCATAGTCGGCCTCATCAAAGACCACGATCTTGAGCGCAATCCGGGGGGCGGACCCGGCCGCGTCCACACATTCCGCCAGCTTCTGCCAGTCAGTCTCCATTCCGCTTGAAGGTGGCTTGGGGCTGAGGGTCAGAACATCCAGCGTGTTGAACCAGTCCTTTGCGATGCTGCCCTGGGTTTCCAGGGCAAAGCGGTAGCCTTGTGCGCGGCCAAGGGCGATCAGGTCGCCCAGGGGCTGGATCGCCGGATTGCCGCCGGACAGGGACACCATCAGCGGGGTGCCGCCGGACAGGATCTCCACCTGCATCAAAATGGCGGCGGGGGTCATGGGGACCCACTCTTCCCTGAACCGGCCGTCCACCGCATGCAGGGTGTCGCACCAGGCGCAGCGGTAGTCGCAGCCGCCGGTGCGCACGAAGACGGTCGGCTGGCCGATCAGGGCGCCTTCGCCCTGGATGGTCGGGCCAAAAATCTCGTTGACGCGAATGGTGCTGCCGATCATGGTCGGGCCTCCACGGGCATATAGACCAGCGGCCGGTATTCGGCGCAGGTCTTCGGGGTTTCTTTCACCCGCACGGCCATGGTTTCCGGCCACAGGGCCTTGCACCAGTCGTGCAGGTGGCGGGCAAGCCGCTCGGCGGTCACCCATTCATCCCCCAGCACGTCGTTCAGATGGCGGTGGTCCAGGGTGCTGTCGATATAGTCTTTCAAAGCCTTCAGCTCGTTATAGTCGCGCACAAAGCCAACGGCGTTGAGTTCATTGGCGGCAAGTTCCACCTCGACCACATAATTGTGGCCATGGAAGCGCGCGCATGGATGTTCGTCTCCAAGCCCCTTCAATTGGTGGGAGGCGGAAAAGTGAAACTCCTTGGTGATCCTATACATGGCAGGCCGCTTTCCAGAACTCTGGGTCGGCATAGTCGGTCGGGTCGATGCCGCCGGCCAGGTGAAAGGCCTCGCGCCGTTCCACGCAGGTGCCGCAGCGCCCGCAATGTTTGTCCCCGCCTTTGTAGCAGGACCAGGTGGTCCGGTAGTCGAGGCCAAGCGCGAGCCCTTCGGCGGCAATATCTGCCTTGCTGCGATTGACATAGGGCGTGAACAGGCGGATCTGCGCATAGCCGTCCAGCGCATTGCGCTGCATGGTCTCAAAGCTTTCGGTAAAGGCGGGCCGGCAATCGGGATAGATGAAGTGGTCGCCGCCATGAACGGCCGTCGCCACGGCATCGGCGCCTCTTGCGGCGGCAATGCCATAGGCAATGGTCAGCATGATGGCATTGCGGTTGGGCACCACGGTGATTTTCATGGTGTCTTCGGCATAGTGCCCATCCGGCACATCCACGCTGTCGGTCAGCGCCGAGCCGGTCAGCTGGCGGCCGATCGTGGTGATATCCATCAGGATATGTTCGGTGTTCAGCCTCTCGGCGCAGGCCTTCGCAAAGGCCAGTTCTTTCTTGTGGCGCTGGCCATAGTCAAAAGAGACAAGGCCGACAAGCTGATGGTCTTGCGCCATTTTATGCGCAAGGGTGACGGAATCCATTCCGCCGGAACAGATGACAAGTGCTTTCAACGATGTGGTCCCTTGTTTTCGCTGGCACCGGGTAGGCTGCGACCGGTGGCCCATATCCATGGGCGGCGCGCCTTTTAGCAGGTTTGAGCGAAAAGGAAAGGAAAAAGCTGCGGTTTTCTGCTTCGAGCGGCCGGACCGCGCCGGTCCTTGGCCTCAAGGGGTTGAAAGTCCGGGCACTCCTGTCCTGTTGACACCCGGTGTCCATTGTCTTCGAAGCTCACGCCCAGATCGCCATTCTGAGGCCCTTGCCATCGCGCTGGAAGTCTCTTGGAAACGGTTCGGCCGTGCCGTGAAAGATCCGTTCCGCAATCAGGCAATTGGCGGCTGCGTCCAGCAGATCGTCCCGGCCGCAGCCTTTGGGCGGAGGCTGGTCAAGGAAGGTTTGCGGCAGGCCGTGGGTGGCCAGAAGATCCTTGCGCTGGTCAAGCCCGGCCGGATTGGCGCGGCTTTTGATCTTTTTGGGCAGGCTCATTTCTTGTCCGCCATTCAGCCGCCAGAAGGCAAGCTCGGGGTGAACCTCAAAGACACGGGCCTCCAGTGCAGGCGTCATCACGGCGTCGATTTCCCGGATCTTGGGAAAGAGATAGAAGCACTGTTTGGAGACCTTTTTTGGCGGGTCTGAGGTTTTCAGGGCCGTATTGCAGGCTTCCCGGTAGTCTTCTTCATAAACGGCGGACCGGGAAGGCACGGTGAAGACGGAGGACTGGCGCAGGCCCAGATGGGCGCGGGCGGCTTTTTCAGGCCCCCGCCCGCCGGGACCGATCCTGTCCGGCAGGCCAATCGGCATGTCTGTTGCTATGACCGTCAGGAACGGTTCAGCCAGCAAAAGGGCGTCAAACGAAGGATAAATCTCAAGGCTCGGATCCGCCGGGCCAGAGAGGCTTTTCGAAATGGCCACCCAGCCGGCCTTGCAGCCATCGACCCCGGCCACCCGGATGTCTTGGTATTCAGGCACGGGCTTTCGTTTCAAGCACACGCCGGGAGGTGACCAGGGCCATGGCCCGGACCACCGATTGCTGTTCTTCGGCAAACAGCAATTCGTCGGCGCCTTTCTTCACGCTGCGCGCAACCAGCTCGAAAACGGAGGCGGAGGCCCGTTTCAGGGCCTCTTCGTCGTCGTACCTGGCCAGATGATTGGCCAGAAACAGTCCGGCCATCAGATCGCCGGTGCCGTTGGGCGGGGCGTCAATTGCCGCGTGTTCCGCCGCAACTGCGCCGCGCGGACCGGCCAGAAGATTGGCGATTGCGTTGCGGCGCAGGGCCGGGGACGAGGTGATCAGAACCCGGTCAAGGCCGAGGGAGCGCGCGGCGGAAAGCGCCTGGAGCTCGCTGGTCACATCCCGGCCTGTGAGCCAGCCCAGCTCAAAGGCGTTCGGGGTGGCGATATCGGCAAGCGGCAGCAGCGCGTCGCGGATGGCCTCGGCTGTGGCTTTGGGCACGTAAAGGCCGCCGCCGGAGGCGCTGCCATGGTCGCCGATTACCGGATCACACAGGTATGGCGCATCCGGATTGGCTTTTTTGACCGCCTTCACGAGGCGGGCAATGGGCTCTGCCTGATCGGCAGATCCCAGATAGCCGGTCATGACGCCGCCGAGCTCGGACAATTTTGCAGAGCCGGCCAGATCCTCCACAAGATCCGCGAAGCTGTCCGCCGGTGGGACGATCCGTGTGCCCTTGCCATGGCCCGGATGCCAGGGCAGCAGCACGGTGGGCAGGAACCAGACATCGTGGCCGGTCCGTTCCAGCGCGAAAGTCAGGCCGCGGCCGCTGATGCCGCCGCGCACCACCTGGGAGGTGATGACGAGGAGCGGCTTTTTCTGTGGCTCGGGCACGCCCGGCTGCTGCATCATGTTTGGGTCCCTGGGCCCGGTCAGGCCGCGTCGGAGGAGGACGTGGGACTGGTGCCATACCGCTTTTCGATATAGTCCAGAACCATTTGCTTGAATTCGTCGGCAATGCCGGCCCCGCGCAAGGTGGTGACCTTTTCGCCGTCGACAAAGACCGGCGCAGACGGAGTTTCGCCGGTGCCGGGAAGGGAAATCCCGATATCGGCGTGTTTGGATTCGCCCGGCCCGTTCACGATGCAGCCCATCACCGCGACATTCAGGCTTTCAACGCCCGGATATTGCTCGCGCCAGATGGGCATGGAGTCGCGGATATGGTCCTGGATCTCGCTTGCCAGTTCCTGGAAGACGGTTGAGGTCGTCCGGCCGCAGCCGGGGCAAGCGGCCACAACAGGCACGAAGGCACGGAACCCCATGACCTGAAGCAGCTCCTGGGCCACCTGCACTTCCCGGGTGCGGTCGCCGCCCGGTTCAGGGGTCAGGGACACGCGGATCGTGTCGCCGATCCCCTGCTGCAGCAGGATGCCCATGGAGGCGGCGGACGATACAATGCCCTTGGTGCCCATGCCGGCCTCGGTGAGGCCGAGATGCAGCGCATAGTCGCAGCGCCGTGCCAGATCCGCATAAACGGCAATCAGATCCTGAACCTGGCTGACCTTGGCAGACAGGATGATCTTGTCCCGGCCCATGCCGAGCGCTTCGGCGCGTTCTGCCGACATCAGGCCAGACTGGATGATGGCTTCCCGCAGAACAGCGGCAGCGGAAACCGGTGCGTCCTTCTTGTTGTTCTCGTCCATCAGATGGGTCAGGAGTTCCTGATCAAGTGAACCCCAGTTGACGCCAATGCGGACGGGTTTGCCGTGTTTGAGGGCAATGTCGATGATCTGGGAAAACTGGGTATCCCGCTTGGCCTTGAAACCGACATTGCCCGGATTGATCCTGTATTTGTCGAGCGCGGCGGCGCAGTCCGGATAGTCCGTCAGCAGCTTGTGGCCGATATAGTGGAAGTCGCCCACAAGGGGCACATCAATGCCGATCCGCTGCAGCCGTTCCTTGATATGCGGAACCTGTGCCGCAGCTTCGGGCCGGTCAACGGTGATGCGGACAATTTCAGAACCCGCCCGGGCCAGCGCCGAAACCTGGGCCACTGTTGAATCCGCGTCGGCAGTGTCCGTGTTGGTCATGGACTGGACCACGATGGGGGCATCGCCGCCGACCTTCACATTGCCGACCATGACACCCACGGAACTGCGGCGGGGCAGTGGTTTTGCAAAATCATCAATCATCAAGGCAGCCAACCGGTTTTGTCGCTTTTGCCCACCATATGAGGGAAATCGGACAAAGTTTCCAGTATCGGATTTGCTTTTGCTGCGAAAAGGGCCGCAAGGGCATGCGGTTGAAAGCTGGCGGAAGGGGTCTTTTCAATTGCAAATTTTGACAATCTTTGCCTAAATCCGTGCTCAAGTGCGTCGGCGTGGGGCTGCCGGCAGATGGAGTGAATTTTGTTCAAGGTGATGGGACGTCTGATCAAAGACAGCTTTTCTTTGATGGTCACGAATGCAGGTCTTGCGTCCAGCTTGCTGATCTTACTGTTCTTTTTCAATTTTCATGAGACGGTTTTCGTCTTCCTGGGGTTTTACATCGTGTTTTTTCTGGATCCCGGCTTTCAAGGGGTGGTCCCGATCGTCTACACCGCCGCAGGGTTCTTGTGTTGGGGCGTGGCAGCCGCTCTCTGGTTTTCGTCCGTTGCGGAACGGAGGGCTCCGGTATCGCTTTCCGGTGCACTGACCTGTCTGTGTGGTGCTTGCTGTGCAGGAGCGATGCTCTGGCTGGTCCAGAACGTAACGGCAGGCAACGTGGTCCTCGTCTATCAGTGGCTTTCGTTGCACGGATATTTGGCGGAAAACACTTGGGTGCCCGCTTTTCTGGAGGTTTATTACGGCCTGGGCGACTACGTTTTTATGATCACTCTTGTTCCGTCTGTGCTGGCCGGGTTGCTGCTTCTCCTTCTGCTGCCTGCTTTGATGCGGGTCGCCTTCGTGTTGCCAGCCGCGGTCTCCGGTCAGCCCTGGGGGGCTTGTCAGCTTTCCGGCAGGCTAGAGGATTTGGATGGCCGATGGCGCTTACGGCAGGCGGCCTTCTCCTGCCTGTCTGGTGGGCCGTTTTATATTTCAACTCATATCAGCTGCCGCTGATGGTCAACGGGCTGCTGGAGGAAGAGGCTGTTGCCCGGGTTGCTCTGGTCTGGTTTGCCCTCAAATCCCTGTTGCTGTCGCTTGGGTTTGTCTTTGTGCTTGCGGTGATCGCCGCGGCGTTCAATCGATCTGTGGCCCTGAACCCGGGGGCCGAGCCCACGGCCGCGCTGCCCCTTCAAGTCTGAGGTGATCTCCCCTAAATTCTGACTTGATACCAGTTTTATCAGATCGGTTTCTATCAGTTGAGATTGCTATACGGGCAGGGGCGTATGGACTGGCCCTGATGGAAAAAGATCAGAAGCGGGGCGCGAATGTTCATCACTGTTCTGGAACGGGCTGTCTCCCTGGCGCAGCACAATACAGGCACGCTGTTCAAGACAGGCTGGGCCTATATGCTGTTGCTTCTGGCCCTGAATTTCGCCATTGGCGCATCTTTGATGCCGGCTGCAGGCTTTTCGACCGTCTCCTACATGACCGAGCCGGTTATGAAGGCGGATGAAGGAGCGCTGCGGGCGCTGGCCGCGTGTGCCAACATCCTGATCGGGTTTGCCATTGCCATTGCCTATGTCCGCCGGATTTTGATCGGGGTGAAGGATTTTCCGGTTTCTTTTGGCCGCCGCACCATCAGTGTGATTGTCTACCAGATCGTGCTGGGCCTGATCGGCTTTGTGTCCCTGATCCCCCTGATGATCGCATCCGCCCTTCTGGCCGCCGTCACAGCGGGCATCGGCGGGCTGCTGATGGTCTTTGCCCCCTTCATTGCCCTGATGGTGGTGCAGCGGCTTTCCGTGGTTCTGCCGGCGGCGGCGGTTGACGATCCCCTGACCCTCAAGGAGAGCTGGCGGGCGACATCCGGGCTCGGCTGGGCTATGGCCTTTGCGGCTCTGGTCATGAGTTTGCTGGCCGGGTTTCTGGTGTTTGTCTGGGGATTCGTGCTGAGTGTCAGCGATGGCCTTTTGCCCGCCAGCCAGATCTGGCAGCAGATCCGCTCAGCGGTCTTTCCGATGGGCTCCATGCTGATCATCGTCTGGGTGTTCGCCAGCCTGCACGCGACCTTTTACGGTTTGATCCGGGAGCGGTTCGCAGCACGCCTGGGGCTGCGCCCGTCGGATGTGGCACAGGCAGAAGCTCAGCGGGATGCGGCCCGCAGCCGGGCGCGCAAAGCGCTTGCAGGGGCCCGCACGCTGAAGCGGGACTGATCACAAGAAGGGCGACGATGATTTTGTTCCACAGCGGGCCTTCCTCTGCGGCAGTCTGGCGCTATTCAGCGCAATTCGTCATTGGGATGTTGCAGCGCAGCGGTTAGTGGTTACATGATGCGGAGGGGTGTGCCCCTCGTCAGTTTTCAATTCCCGGGAGTTCTCACATGCTTTCCAACAAAACCGCTGTAGTCACCGGATCCACTTCCGGGATCGGGCTTGGCTGCGCCCGTGCCTTTGCTGAGCAGGGCGCCAATGTGGTCATTAACGGCCTGGGGGACGGCGCCGAGATCGAGAAGACCCGTGCCGCCATCGAGGCGGATTTTGGGGTGCGCTGCGCCTATTCACCGGCCAACATGCTCAAGGGCGATGAGATTGCCGGTATGATTGCCGATGCGGAAAAGGAGTTCGGCTCGGTCGACATTCTGGTCAACAACGCGGGCATCCAGCACGTGGCACCGGTCGACGAGTTTCCCATCGAGAAGTGGGACGCGATCATTGCAATCAACCTGTCCTCCGCCTTTCATGCGATCCGCGCGGCGCTGCCGGGCATGAAACAGCGCGGCTGGGGCCGGATCATCAACACGGCGTCGGCCCATGCGCTGGTCGCCTCGCCCTATAAATCCGCTTATGTGGCCGCCAAACACGGCATTGCCGGACTGACCAAGACGGTTGCGCTGGAAGTGGCCGAGCAGGGCATCACGGTGAATGCAGTCTGCCCGGGTTATGTCTGGACGCCGCTTGTGGAAGCGCAGATCCCCGACACGATGAAGGCGCGCAACATGACCGAGGAGGAGGTCAAGAAGGAAGTGCTCCTGAAGGCCCAGCCCACGAAGGAATTCGTGACCATCGAGCAGGTGGCCGGCTACACCGTGTTCCTGTGCTCGCAGACGGCCGCCTCCATCACCGGCGCTGTTCTGCCGATTGACGGCGGCTGGACTGCCCACTGACCCTGCCCACTGACCCTGTCCGGTGTTCCGGAGCGAAAGGACCCTGTCATGGCCTCCACAAAGACAATCAATCTGGCCCTGCAGGGGGGAGGCGCCCATGGCGCCTTCACCTGGGGTGTGCTTGACTGGTTTCTGGAAGACAGCCGTCTGTCGATCGAAGCGATCAGCGGCACGTCTGCGGGGGCCATGAACGCGGTTGTTCTGGCCAGCGGGCTGGAGGCCGGGGGCGAAGACGGGGCCCGAGCCAGCCTGGAAGCCTTCTGGCGCGAGGTCAGCGGAGAAGCCCGGTTCAGCCCGATCCGCCGTTCGCCCTTTGACGTGCTGCTCGGCAATTGGAGCCTGGATTATTCGCCGAGCTATCTTTATTTCGACGTCCTGTCCCGCTTCGCCTCGCCTTATGAATTCAATCCGCTCAATCTAAATCCCTTGCGGGATGTGGTTGAGAAGATGGTTGATTTTGAGAAGGTGCGCGCCTGCGTGGGCCTGAAGCTCTATCTGGCCGCCACCAACGTCTTTACGGGCAAGATCCGGGTGTTCAGCGAAGAGGACATCACGCTCGACGCGGTCATGGCTTCGGCCTGTCTGCCTCAGCTTTACCAAGCCGTTGAAATTGACGGCGAGCCCTATTGGGACGGGGGCTATATGGGCAATCCGCCGCTCTACCCGCTCTTTTACAACTCCGACACGCCCGATGTGGTCCTTATCCAGATCAATCCGACGGAACGGCGCGAGGTGCCCCGGTCTGCCCGGGAAATCGTCAACCGGCTCAACGAGATCACCTTCAATTCCACTCTGCTGCGGGAATTGCGGGCGATTGATTTTGTCACCCGTCTGATCGAAGAAGGAAAACTGTCGTCGGAAGACTATATGAAGGTGCATATGCACCGGATCTCCGCGCATGAGCTCAAGCCCTTGCAGGCGTCTTCCAAGATGAATGCCGAATGGGCCTTTCTGACCGAGCTGCGCGATCTGGGGCGCCAGACGGCAAAAGACTGGCTGGATGTGCATTACGACGACATTGGCAACCGGTCGACCGTGGATCTCAGGGAAGAATTCGGCTAGGGCGGCTCTCCGTCCGTTAACCTTTTCTTAGCCCTGTTCGCAAGCGGCCTTGCAGAATGCAATGCGGGTATCGTGAATTCTTCCTTAACGGCGTCAATATCTTGTGATTCTTCTGAGGCGATGCCCCAAGATCTGGAAAAGGCGAGATCAAAACGAATTGGCAAGGCTTTTGCGTTTGACTGGTCACGCTGATTGTCAGGTTGTGCGTCGTCAGCGCCTTATGTGGTTGGAAGAAGCGGGCACCTGCGACCCCGCCCGTTTCTTCCAACCCTTTCTATCCGGGGGCGGGGCCGGCGAAACGAGTTCTTCCGTTGCTGTTCTAAAGACTGTTTCTGGCGGTTTGGCAGGTTCCCCAAAGGCTTTTTTGCTCTATTTGTCACATCTCAATTTTCTGAAAAGACCTGGTCTTTAAACTGCCGGGATTGTTTCCCATTTTCTGGGAATACCGGAGACAAAGGTGTCAGCATGAGCGACAGGTTTACGCATTTTCTGGCCGGCTTCATGGGCGTTGTTGCCCTTTGGTCCTTTTCAAATGCGGCCCTCGCGGGCAGCGACGAGAAGAAGATGGCGGAAATCAAGGAAAATGCGGGCTGCTCCAGATGTGATCTGCAGCTGACCGAATTGCGTTATCTCAACGTAGAGCAGGCTGATTTCTCGCGGGCCAATTTGAGGGAAACGGATCTGAAGGAAGCGGTTCTGCAAGGAGCGGATTTCCGCTGGGCGGATCTGCGCCGGACCGAAGCGGAACGGGCCGATCTTTCCGGGGCCAATTTTTCCGGGGCGAGCATGCGCTCCGCTGACCTGGAAAAGGCCGATCTCTCCGGGGCCAATCTGACGGATGTTGACCTCAGGGATGCGGACCTGAATGAGAGCACGGCTAACGGGGCCATATTTGACGAGGCGGATCTACGCGGTTCGGGCTTTATCCGCACCATGGCGCCAGGGGCCTCCTTCAAGGGGGCGAAGATGGATCAGATCAATTTTGAGCGCGGTGACATATCCGGCGCCAATCTCAGCAACGCCCGTTTGCGCCATGCCAAGCTTGACCGGATCAAGGCAGTCGGCGCGAATTTTTCAAATGCGGATTTTTCCGGGGTGCGTTTGGTGAGCGCGGATCTCACCGGCGCCAATCTGACCGGGGTGAATTTTGACGGTGCTCTTTTGCGCCGGACCCGTCTTGTGGGTGCCGACCTGACCGGGGCCTCCAATCTGGATCCGGGCCGCATTCTGGGCGCGTGCGGCGATAAGACGACCAAACTGCCCAAGGGCATCACGCTGCCCGACTGTTCTTACTGACGCTCGGCCTGCTTGTTTTATTTACGGGCGTTAGCGAGACGGGCAGGGCAGCGGTGCGCAGGCTGCTCGGCACGCTCAAAAAAGCCCGGCGCTTCTTTCGAAGGCCGGGCTCCTTTGGAAGTGCGGTTGACCGCGCTTAATTGAAGACGTCAAAAGCGAAGCGGTAGGTCACGCCGAGACCGATGCTGAACTGGTCCTTGCTGCCGGCATCGGCAATCGGGCTGTCGGCGGCATCGCCCACCAGCCGGTCATAGCCGCCGCGCAGGTGCAGGCGCACATCATCGTTCCAGTCATAGCTCGCGCGGGCTGCCACACCGATGCTCTTGAAGCCGGCGCCCGGATCATATTCGCTCAAGCGGCCGCCGCTGTTGGCGGCTTCCCGGGCGCTCACGCCGAAATAGGTCTCCATGTAGTCCTCAGACGCGAACGCGGCGCGCGGGCCGATGCTGAGTTCCCATTTCTCGGCCGGATAAATGATGCCGTCGAGACCGAGCTGGCCGACCTGGCCGTGGTGGCCGTTAATGCCCTGGCGCAATTCAGCAAAGGCGCGGAAATGCTCCGTACGGAATCCACCGCCCAGACCGAGTTCCAGAGCCCAGTCGACTTTGTCGGTTCCGGTCAGGTCCGAGCTGTCGCTTGCCTTGCGCTCGCCGATATAGTTGAAGGATGGAAAGAAGAACACACCGGTGCGCCGGCGTCCGTCGACCACCTGGCCGAGGCCCGGCAGGTAGAACCGGCCGACCGAGACGAGCGGCATCGGATAGACCAGATAGGAATCGGCCGATTCATATTTTGGCTTCACAATGGCGCCAATGCCCAGATCGATCACAAATTGCCGTGTAGCATCTTGAGCGGACACTTCACCGCTTTGGGCCTGAGCTGTGCCGGACACAGCCCCAAGGGAAAGGGCGCCAAGCGACAGGGCAAGCGCGGCGTGCGACAAGAGTTTGAACATTCGGCCACATCCAATTGGAAAACATTGGCCGCAAAGATAACACGAAGCCGCCTTACTCAAACCCTAAGGAAACCGGGTTTTGAACAAGTGTTGCATATTGGCACCGCACACATCGGAGCTGGTGGTCCGGGCGGGGTCAGGACGGCAAACAATTGGGTCTTCTTGTCCCGGCGATCTTGCAGGTATGCGGTCCGGGAGCTACATGAAGGTGCAAAGAACTCATAACGGCAACGGACCAGACCATGACCGCATTATTCAATGTTATCCTTATCGCGCTGGAGCTTTATACCTACGTGATCATTGCCAGTGCGATCTTTTCCTGGCTCTACGCCTTCAACATCGTGAATTCCAGCAATCAGCTGATCAATTCGATCGGGCGGGTGCTCTACAATCTGACCGAGCCCGCCTTGCGGCCGATCCGCAGGTTCATGCCGGATCTGGGCGGGATCGACATTTCTCCTGTTGTTCTGCTGCTCGGCATCATCTTCCTCCGGCAGATTATCGTCATCAACATTCTGCCCCTTGTAAGCGGATACTGAGTCTGAAGACCAACCACACTTGATAGAGATCCGGCTGATCAAGCCAGCCCGGGCCGGGTGGTGGTCCGGGCTTTTTGCTGCTTAGGCGGTGTCTTTCGGGCCGGTGGCGCCTTTTTGCGGCAAGGTGCTCTGTCTCAAAAGTCCAGCGGCGCGTTTTCGATGACCTCTTTCAAGACAAAAAAACTGCGCAGCTGGCGCACGCCGGGCAGGGTGAGCAACTGGGCACGGTGACGGGTGTTGAAATCGGCAATGTCCTTCACGCGCACTTTCAGGAAATAGTCAAAATCTCCCGCGACGCACTGGCATTCCAGAACGAAGGGAAATTTGAGAATTGCCGCCTCGAAGGCCTCAAAGCTTTCGGGCGTGGATTTCTCCAGAACCGCTCCCACCAGCACCTGGACGCTCAAATCCACCGCGTCGGGCTGAACCCGTGCCGTGATGCCGGACACAATGCCTTCGTCAAAAAGCCGCTGGAGGCGCCGGTGGCAGGTGGCGGGGCTGACATTGACGGCCTTTGCAATCTCCGCATTGGTCAGCCGCCCATCGAGCTGCAGGAGCCGCAGGATCTTCCGGTCGGCTCTGTCCAGATCTGCCATGAAAGGATCTTTCGTGATTGTGGGGCTTGAGAAAAAGGTCAGGAGCATCGTGCGAATAGTCTGCACCATTTGATGCTGGAAAGCAGATCCTTCGGCAAGGCACTTTGCGCAGCGGGATGCGGTGTATCGGTCAAGCGACGCAACGCCGCCGATGGGCTGCGTTCCATCACCCGAGGGGCCGGTCTGCTTTGCCCGCTGACATCGTTGGGTCGCACTTGTGGTGGGAAACACCAAGGCGCGCGATCCGCCTCCTCAGCAGACAAAGCAGATCCGGTCAAATCGTGCAGACTGATCGCACGAGGCTCTAAGCCGCAAAGTTTGCAAAAGACATGTAAAAGAAATGCGGGTTGGAGAGATGTTCTTGAGAACGGCACAGGGCTGGTCTGCGGGAGCCGTGTTTTTCACTCCCGTTCTTTCCGCCGCCGCGGCCTTGAGCCTGGGGCCTGATTGGGGCCGGCCTGGTCAGGGCCCATCGTATCCCGGCGGGCTGCCGGGAAACGGCTTCAGGGGACGTTGTTGAAGAAAGAAGAAGCGAAGCCTGCCGTTTGTTCTTGAGGCCGCTAGAGTGCTTCATACCAACCTGAATAGATAGAAACCCATCTGATGGCGCTGGTCCGGATTGGCCGGCAAGGCGCGTTGCGCAGGACGGCCTTTATGGCCGTTCAAGCGGCGCAACGCAGTCCGGCGGGCCGGAGCAGGCCACCGAGGCCGTGTTTGAGGACTGTTCAGCTGCGTCCCAGGTTTTGAACGATAAACCATATCGCCCTGCAACCTGCTCCTTGCCGAACAGTCCCCAAAAACGGTCAGATCGGTTCCTATCTATTCAGGTTGGTATCAGTCGTCGAGCTTACGGGCCTCGTCCGGCAGCATGATCGGGATGCCGTTCCGGATCGGGTAGGCGAGCTTGGCCGCACGGGAGATCAGTTCCCTGGCCTGCGCATCATAGTCCAGAGAGGATTTGGTCACCGGGCAGACCAGCAATTCCAGCAGTTTGCGGTCAACGGGCCGGTCAGCCGGGTCCTCGGCATCCTTCGGGTCGGTCATTGGCGTGTCTTTCTTCAGGAAATCAGGTCATGACGTGGTTCGGAACGGCAGGCCTCTGCAAAGCTATTGCAGCGTTGAGCCGCCCTCGTTCTGGGACTTTGCCAGATCCATTTCGGTGATGGCAATCAGGGTTTCCGCCCGCGTCTTCAGGTCGCGGGCTTCCAGGAGAGCCTGTTTTTCCTGGGGGCCATAGGGGCACATCATGCAAAGGGCATTGACCAGTACCTCGGTTTCGGCTTCCGACACGCTTTGCCAGTCCGCCTCCAGATTGTTGGCGTCCAGATAGTTGCGCAAGGTCTTTAAAAGCCCGGTGCGGTCGACATCCTCTTCGCCATCACCGCAGGTCAGGTCCCGGGCAAAGGGGGCGAAGTCGCATTCCACCTGGCGGAAGGTGCTGTAGGCGGTCACTTCCTTGCCAAGGGCAAAGCGGGTGATGCCCTGCAGCGTGACCAGATAGCGGCCATCCCCGGTTTCCTGAAAGCTGGTCAGGCGGCCGACACAGCCAACGCTGGACAGAACCGGCCGGTCGGAGCCTGCGTCAAGGTCTGCGTTGGAGCCGGTTCCGCCGGCGGTCCTGCCATTCGCGCTGGCAGGCTGCACCATGCCGATCAGCCGGTTGCCAGCAAGGGCGGTGTCGATCATGTCCAGATAGCGCTGCTCAAAAATGTTCAGCGGCAGCTGGGTCCGGGGAAGAAGCAGCGCGCCCGGCAGGGGAAACACAGGCAGAACCGGGGGGAGGTCCGCGATGGTGTCGTAGATGGCATTTCCCGCCTGCATTTTCACGCCTTCTTGTTGTTCTCCCGGGACCGGGGAACGTTCTCCGGCCCGTTGCCTTTAGATGTGTCAGAACCGGCAGCCGTCAAGAAAACAGAACGGCGGAAAGCTTGCGGCGGCCATAATTACTTGCCGGATCCTTGAAGCCCCAGGCCTCAAAGAATTGCAGAAGCTGCTTACGGGCGGCGTCCTCGTTCCACTCCCGGTCCCGGCGCACGATCTCGATCAGCTGATCCACCGCGCCTTCCTTGTCGCCCTTGCCGTTAAGGCCGAGGGCCAGGTCAAACCGGGCCTGATGATCCAGTGGGTCCTTGGCAATCCGGTCCTGGAATTCGGCAAGGTCGCCGAGGGAGGCTGCCTGTTCGGCAAGGTCCAGCGCCGCCTTGGCCGCCACATAGGCCTCGTCCGTCTGCTTGTCCTCCGGCACCAGCTCCAGCGCCTGCCGGGCCCGCTCCAGTTCATCGGCGCCGAGATAGCACTGGGCAAGGCCTGAAATGGCGGCCACATTGTCCGGTTCCATCTGCATCACCGCGCCGAAAAGCTGAGCGGCCTGGCCAAAATCCTTGGCACTCAACAGCTCCGCTGCCTGCTCCAGAAAGGCGTCGGCCTGATTGGCCGGGGCCGGACCGCCAAGCTTCTCGATAAAGGCTTTCACCTGGCTTTCCTGCTGGGCGCCCATGAAGCCATCCACCGGCTGGCCGTCCTTGAAGGCCACCACGGCAGGAATGGACTGGATGCCCATCTGCCCGGCGATTTCCGGATGATCGTCGATATTCATCTTGGCCAGCTTGACGGTGCCGCCAGCAGCGCGCACGGCGTCTTCGATGATCGGCGTCAACTGCTTGCACGGGCCGCACCAGGGCGCCCAGAAATCAACAAGAACCGGCTGGGTGCGGGAGGCTTCCAGAACATCTGCTAGAAAGGTCTGGGTGGTCACGTCGAAGATCAGGTCGCCGCCCGGCGCGCTGCTGCCGCCGTCATTGCCGCCGCCACCGCCGCTGAAACCATGTCCCTGGCCGCCATATCCGCCGCCGCCCATGCTGGCGCCGAAGCCGCCGCTCACCTGGCCGCCGACGCTGTAGTTGCCATTGCTCATCTGCCCGCCTCGTGTTTGTCCGGCCGGTTCGGGTGCCCCCGGCCTGTCGTCATGCTTACATCCATAAAGGTGCTCCTAACATGGAGCGCTGCGCCCGGAAATACAAACCCGGCGCTTTTCTCAAGCCTTGTTTACTATTCACCCATGGGAAGAGGCTTTCCTCCAGGGCTCAAGGCCATTCCTGCCAAGAACTGGCCACATCCGGCCAAAACCGTCTTTTTCCCGCGGGCTTTCAGAGCCCGGCCTCCTGCGCCTCGGCACTGACCGCCAGCACCTTCGGCTCATGGCCACACGCCTTGGCAAAGGTGATCAAGTCCCCGGCGCGGATGGTCGTGGTCGCGTCATTCTTCAAAGGATGATAATTGACAATCTGGTGCTGCATCATGGCCGCGTCAAAAACCGGCGTCACCTTTTGCGCCGCGCGGTCATTGATCAGGGCAAACGGGGTGACAGAGCCGGGCTCGACGCCCAGAACGGCGCCCAGAAGATCCGCATTGCCAAAGGACACACGGCCCTGGGCGCCGATGATCTGGTGCACTTTTTTCAGGTCTATTTCCGCGTCATGAAGAGCGACGATCAAAAACAGCCGGCCCTTCTTGTCCTTCACGAACAGGTTCTTGGTATGCCCGCCCGGGATCGTTTCATGCAGATCGCCGGACTCGGCCACGGTGAACACCGGGGCGTGGTCGACCGTGGTCACTTCGATGTTCAGGTCCTTCAAAAAGGCCATCAATTCGGCGCGTGTTGCTGGCATGATTTTCCCGGTGTTGTCTCAGCTCCGGGCTGTCTAGCCTGTTTCAAGCTGCCGGGACAAGGAGAAAACGCCTTGAAAAGCGGCAATTTTCCAACGGCTTGGTGATTGGAATGCACAGTCCGTCCACAGCAAAGACAGCTAAAAAAAATTCTTCAAATTCCTTGTTGCAATCCTTTCCGGCTTAGTTCATATACTGCGCCACCGACGCAGAGGCGGTCCCGCCAAAGCGCTCCGGTCACATATGCGGGTGTAGCTCAGGGGTAGAGCACAACCTTGCCAAGGTTGGGGTCGAGGGTTCGAATCCCTTCGCCCGCTCCAAATTTCCTCAGTGATTTCTGAGGCTTAGAAAACGCCTTTCGGGGCGTTTTTTGCTTCCCCGGCCCCTTTCTCGTAAGCGGGGAAGCAGGGGGGAAGCAACTGAAGGCATTTTGCCTTGTGTGCGGCGCAGCAATTTTTTGACCTGCAGGCACCTTGCAGCCCTTTGATTCAGGTCCGCCAAACGCATTCCTTGAACACACTTGCTTCATTTTAAATGGCTCTCGTGAAGCCATTGTCGTGCTTACGTGTGTAGCTCCCTTCTCACCTTCGTATCGCTAATTAAGCCGACTTACCTTAGCATGATCTCTAATTAAGCCAAGTGACAATTGCTTAAATAAGACGCGCCGTCCATATTGAACAGATGGCAGAGACACACGCAACAGATTCGCGGCTGGGCCGATTTGTAGAGACAAGCGTCGGGGGGGAGCCGGTACGAGCCTTTGTGCCTCCGCCGCTGCCGCCAACCCCTCCGATTGATATTCTACCGCTCCTTCCGCACTTGACCAGCGCCGAAAGGGCTCTCGGCCGGCTCGATGGCATCACGACCATTCTGCCACGTCAGGAATTGTTCCTGTACATGTACGTCCGAAAAGAGGCCGTGCTTTCATCTCAGATTGAGGGAACGCAATCGACCTTGACTGACCTTTTGCGCTTCGAGGCGGAGGCACAGGCCGGGCAGCCGGTGGATGACGTTCGCGAAGTCTCGAATTACGTCGATGCGATGATATATGGCCTGGAGCGGTTGAATGAACTACCGCTTTCGCTTCGGCTCATCCGGGAGATGCATGCCCGCCTGCTCGAAAGCGGACGCGGAGGAACCAAGAACCCGGGAGAATTCCGGCGCTCTCAGAACTGGATCGGCGGCAATCGTCCGGGCAATGCACTGTTTGTCCCTCCGCCCGTCAATGAACTCGACAATTGTCTCGAAGCGCTTGAAGTTTTTATGCATGAGGATCGATCTCAGCTGCCTGCGCTGATCAAGGCTGGCTTGCTCCATGTTCAATTCGAGACTATTCACCCCTTTCTGGACGGTAATGGCCGTATCGGTCGGCTATTGGTAACGCTTTACCTATGCGTCCACGGGGTGCTGAAAAGGCCGCTTCTCTACCTCAGTCTGTATCTGAAATCGAACAGGTCCGACTACTATCGTCTTCTGCAGGAGGTGCGAGAGCAAGGAGCCTGGGAGGCCTGGCTCGAATTTTTCCTTCAAGGCATTGCAGAAACGGCGAACCAGGCGTTCGACGCTTCAACCCGCATTGTCGAGTTGTTCAAAGATGATCGGGAAATAATAACTGCTCAGAGCGATCGGGCAGGCTCGGCCTTGCGTCTTCATGACCTTCTTCAACAACATCCCTTTTTGACTGCTGGGCAACTCGTCGAGCAAACAGGGCTCACCATGCCAACCGTAAATGCGGCACTCGCGGACCTGGAGCGGCTGGGTATCGTCGAAGAGGTGACTGGTCGCAAGCGGGGACGTGTGTTTGGCTATCGGCGATATCTCCTGATTCTCAGTGAAGGAACTGATCCTTTAACCGAGTTGTAATCTGATTTTAAAACGAAGAGAGGGTCGCAACAACGTTCGATGTACTTTGAGGAATTAGAGTGAGAGTGCGGGAGTGACCTCCGCGACGGGTTGAAAGCTGGAGGAGCGCCTTCGGTGCCCGTCGTGGAGATATTTTCCAATGACTTAGGTTGAGTTTCTCGATGGCCGCAGTGAAGCGCGCGGCGGCTACAAGGTGGACGTCTCGCGCGGCGAACGGATCGACCGCGTGTCGTCGGAGTGGTTTTCGCGGCCCGACGACGAACGCTATCTGCCTCTGGACGACCTGACCCAGTCGGTTCGTGTGCGCTCCGAGCGCAGCCGGTCTCGTGTGGTGGAGAGTGCGGTGATCCAAGTCGAAGCGACCCGGGACAATCCCGAGCGGATGGCACTGCATTTGCCCGGTGCGGAAGCACCCGTCGCTCCGACGCACTAGTCCTTCGGCCAGTTGGCCAGCTTGGTGGGCGCGCCGGGAGCCTATCGCCGACAGCTTCCTGCAGCACTTGCCGGCATCAACCTGCAATACGGTCTGGCCTCGAACCGGACCGAACAGATCAAGACGTTAGAGACCGACAACGGTCGGGTCGACCTGCGCGCCGTCACCGTCCGGACTACGGCCGGATCCATGACTATGAACTCGCCGAAGCCGTGCAGCGGTGTGGAGCGGCTCCACCGAATGACCCCGTCAGCATATGTGACTTCAACGGCTTGCGATGCCGATCGGCGCCAGGCCCCCTTGCCTTTTTACAGCTTGAGCAGGCAGATGAAGCGCTTCTGCACTCGAACCTCCCAATTGACGCCATCGCCGAACGTGTTGGCTATGCGTCTAAGGAAGCCTTCGGCCGGGCCTTTCAGGCTAAATTTGGTGTTACGCCGTCTGCCCGGCGCGCATTGCGCCAAAGCTGAACTGTCAGAAGCTGACATTTACGGTTCGGTTCCGCAGAGGTCGAAATGACACCCTAAGCACGACGGCGAAGTGGGTGATAATGAAGACAAGGGGCCCGAGCGTGCACATTTGCGCATCTCGGGGAACAGAGAGTGATCGTTTTAATTGTTAATCTCATCATGGATTCGCCAGCAATCGCGCCATCATCGGAGAATTTTGGTGTTGGCAATAAAAATACCCGTGCTTGGAGCCTGTCCTCTCTCTCGGATCAAAAATGGGAAACAGGTGCCTCTGAACCAGCCTCCGGCTCCTTAACCTACGCACACCACCGTTTTCGGGCCGGTCTTCATCTCCTCGACAACCGAGGCGAACAGATCAAGCATTGCATTGAAGTGCCCGCTGTCGAGGGCGCCGATACAGCCGATCCTGAACGATTCCGTTCGGGTGAGTTTTCCCCGGTAGATGTAAAAGGACTGACTTGCCAGCGTGTCGTACAGCCGATCGAAGTCGAACCAGTCTCCCTCCGGGTAGGCAAATGTCAGAATGACATCCGACCTGCAGCTTTCCTTGAGAACCAAGTTGAAGCCGAGAGTTCTCAGCCGCGTACTTACAATATTTGCATTGCGCGCATACCGGGTTCGCCGGGCAGGCACTCCACCGTCTGCGAGAAATTCATCCAGCGCCTGATCAAATGCGGCCAGACAGTGTGTCGGGGGCGTGAAGCGCCACTCTCCGCTCCGGTCGAAGCCGTCGGCCTGATGCTTGAGATCAAGGCTGAGCGACGGGGCGCTGTGGTCTTTCTGGTGGAGGGTCTTCCTGTTGCATATCGCAAAGGACAAGCCTGGAACCCCATGCAGGCATTTGTTCGACGAAGCGACGAGAGCGCTGCATCTCAGCATTTGCAAGTCGATTGGATAAGCGCCAAAACTGCTCATGGCATCGACGATCAAACCAGCATCGAAACGGGTCGCCAGATCGGACAGCTCATGGATTGGGTTGAGCAACCCTGTTGTCGTTTCGAGATGAACGACTGCCATGAAATCAAAAGGGCCCCTGTCTTCCAGGTACGTTGCCACAGCTTCCCGGTCGATAGAATGGAATTCGTCCTGTTCCATTATTTCGACATTCAGCTTGAGCCGGCGGGCGATCTCCGCGATCCGGTGCCCATAGGCGCCGTTCACCAGGACCAGGAGCCTGTCCGCCGGGGCCACCAGTGTCGCAATCGTTGCTTCCACGGCGTAGGTGCCCGGTCCCTGCAGGAGAACCGGCACGTGACTGTCACCGGCATTGGAAATGAAGGCCAGACGTTCGCTGACACGTTTTGTCAACGCGATAAATTCCGTGTCCCGCGATCCCCAGTCCCGCAATTGCGCATTGCGAACAGTCTCGGTGGTTGTCAGCGGTCCGGGTGTAAACAAATATGATTGCATATCTGGTCTTTTCAGTGATTTCGATCAGGCATCCGTACTCATCAGTTTCGGCTCAGTGAGAGCATCGAAACCGAAATGGCGTTGCAGGCGTTGCAGCACTTCGGCCGGTGTCTTGTCCGGCCTGGGCAGGTTGGCCAATGAGCCAGGACGGATCCTGGCATGGACAAACACCGGTCCTTCGCCTGGGTTCGCGGCGAGCGCTTCTGAAAGCCCGTTCAGGGAATCCACGCAACAGCTTGCGGAGTAGCCGCAGCCGGCTGCCATCTCGGCAAATGGCACACTTCCGGACAAGGTTCGTTGAGCTCCGGTGGAATCGTAACAACCGTTGTCAAGAAGCAGATGTACGAAAGAGCGCGGCGCATAAGCCGCGATCATCGGCAGTGCTCCGAGATGCATCAACGCCGCACCGTCGCCGTCCAGGATCATTATCGGATTGTCCGACGCCATGGACATGCCAAGACCGATGGAGGATGCCAGTCCCATGGATCCGACAACGTAGAGATTCTGCGGGCCGTCATTCGCGACGAACAGCTCCCTTCCCGTTTTGCCGGTGGTGGCGATTTTCAGAGTGCCGCCGGAAACGTCCTTTGTGAGCTTTTCCAGGACTTCGAAGCGAGTGGGAGCTTCCCCACCTTCGCGAAGATCCGTAAAATGTCCGCGCCGTGGAGACGGCAACTGTGAGCTCTGGTCCATAACCTTGGTAAAACGTCCGTCGGGAACGATTATCGCTGCACACCTGCGTCCGGTTTCTGCGGTTCTTATGGCTTTGCGCAGCTGTGCGAGAGCAGCCGCCTCGTCTTCCGGCAATTCGAACCAGGGAATATTCAAGGCGTCGAGGAGCGCGTGCGTCGAAAGTCCCATCCGGGCATGTTGCGGTTCGTCCTTGGTGTCGGGCTTTCCTCTCCAGCTTGTAACCAGAAGTGTCGGCACCTTGAAAGGTTCCACCAGCGACGTGAGTGGATTGACTGCGTTTCCCAGTCCTGAGTTCTGCATGAGAACGAGGGACTTTTGACCCGTCATTGCAGCGCCGGCGGCAACAGCCACGGCCATACCTTCATTCGGGGCGGTAACGTAGGTTACCTCTGGCATGTTCTGACAAAAATTCTGCAACGGCGCGAGGCTGGAACAGGGAACACCTGCGGCGAACCTGTAACCGGCAGCAATCAATGCGGACGCCCAGTTTACCGTTGTAATCACGACGCGCTCCTCAGGTCAGGTACTTGTTTGCATAGCTCTCGAACTCATGCTCGCCGGTCAGTTCGAATATCTCGGACAACGTTGCAATCGTGCCTTCAACGCCGTCGATAGACTGGCGCTCGAAGATCTGCTGAGAAATCAGGGACATCGCGGATACCGCCGCGCGCATGTTGTGATTTGCCCAGATGACGGCCGAAACATTGAGGTCGCGGAAAACCTGAACCGGCGTCTGATAATATTTGGTGGGGACGATCACCACGGGACACGCGTTGTTCCACCGGGTGCAGAATTCGGCAATTTCGTCAGCGTTGGACTTTTTTGAATGGATTAGAATGGCATCGGCACCAGCGGATCTGTAGGCATCCGCCCTGTCCAGGGCCTCCTGCATCGAGTATCCCGAAATCAGCGCTTCGATACGGGCAACAAAGCAGAAATTGTTATCCCGCTGCGCGTCCTTGCCCGCTTTGATTTTTGCCGTGAAGTCGTCAATTGAAAGCAGGGGCTGTTTTTCGCCGACAAACGAATTCTGCTTCGGAAACAGTTTGTCTTCGATGCAAACGCCGCCGATGCCCCGCTGGCTCAGCTTTTTCACGAGCCGGGCAGTGTTGTTGAAGTCGCCGTACCCGGTGTCTCCATCGACAAGGATCGGAATCTCCGTGGAGTCCGACATGAACTCTACCGTGTCGAGGACCTGGGTCCAGGAGGCTTCATTCCTGTCGCGAACACCGAAGGCGGTAGAAATCGACAATCCTGAAGCCCAAATGGCCTTGAAACCCGTCCGTTCCACGATCTTTGCGGTGAGCCCGTTATGAGCTTCCATAAGAAATTCGAGCGAGTTGCTCGTCAACGTGTCTTTCAGTTTTTTGCTTTTGGAAGAAACGTCTTCAATCATCTTTCTTTCCCCTCGGGAGACCTTGAAAATTCAGCGTGGATCGTAGGAAACTTCGAGCCGCGTTCCGCCGGGCTCGTAAATCATGAAATGTTCTTTCGGCCCCGTTCCGGAAAACTCTGGAGCAAACTCGACTTCCACGCCCGGCCAGGCGCGCACGGATTCGAAGGTCTCGCGCAATGCATTGGCCGTCGGCACCTTGAGGGCGAGATGGTGGAGACCAACATTGCTGTGCCGGTTGAATCCGTTGATCGCGTCGCCCTTGCACTGCCACAATGTGATTTTGGAAGTGCCGTCAGTCATATAGGCTGAAGGATAATCCGGGTTGCCACCGAACTGGGTCCACCCCAGCGCTTTTTCAAAGAAGGTCCTGCTGGCATCGAGGTCCCTGACGCTCAGGCCCAAATGATCGATACCAAGAGTGCTCGGTTCAGACATTTTGACGTCTCCTGTCTAGAAGAAGATGGATTTCCAGGTTGCGATGGAAAACACGGCGAGAAGCACCGCTGCGACAAGTTTGGTTGCGATCAGAACGGCTTTCATGCGACCGGTGCGCCGGAGTTGCGCACCAAGGCTTGCGAAGCCGAAATGGATTGCGAACACGACCGCGATCAGAGCGCCGAACAAGGCAACAAATTGGCCGAAGCGGCTCTGTGAGGGGTCAATGTACTGAGGAAAGACCGACATCAGGAAGATGATGGCCTTTGGATTGGAAAACGAGATCAGCAAGCCGTCCCGATAGCTGTTCCGCTTCCCGGCAATTCCGGCGTCCAGACTGACGGTTACCGAATCGCCCAGCGATTTCAGGGCGCTGCGGCTGAGATTCCAGGCGACATACAATAGGTAGGCCGAACCGAGCAGCCTCAACACCGTCAACGACTGCGGATATATCAGGAATAGACTCCCCAGACCGAACGCGGCCACGGCAGCCATTGCCAACAGCGCCGTTAGATTGCCGAATATCGTCTTGATGCCTTCAGAGAGTCCCCCCTGCAGGGCGTTTTGAACAACGATGATGACGTTCGGCCCTGGAACAAGCGTGACGGCACTGAGCAGAACGACAAACGACCAGATTTCAGCGGGAATGATCATGGCTGAAGACACTCATATTGTTTTGTTTTTTCCGGGTGGAACAGAGTTCCGGCGTCCGATTGGCCAAAGAGGGCGGATGCAAGCGTTTCACGAACGCAGGAGTTTCCGGAGAAGATCCTTGTTTCAACGCCGGCCCGCGCAAGAGCAAAGCAACTTTCGAGTTTCGTGCGCATACCGCCGGTGACATCCAATCCAGCGCGTGGAAAATCACGCACGAGCTGCATCGCGAACGCTTGCTGGTCCGGATAAAGAACGGCGACAGGGTTCAAATCGCCATCCAGCAACCCGTCCTCTCCAGACAGGAAGAGCGCTCTTTCGACGCCCAGGTCCCGCTCCAGTCCCAGTTGCATAACAAGACGGTCACCGTTCAACGCGGTAACACCTGTGGACTGGCTGAAGACAAAGCCCCCTGACATGACGGGCATCATGCCAAGCGAGATGATCAGTCCGAGCTGGGAAATATCCAGATCGAGCGTCCCTCGGCTGTTCACCGACAAAAGGGCGGCTTCCTGCAGCGGAAACGCAGCGACGCCAAGCTCGGCGAAGCGTTCGCACAGGTCCGACTTCATCTCGAACATGGCCCTGGACATCCGGTAGACGTTCCGAAGGTCGCAGCCAAGGGCCCCTTCCGTAACCTTGTAGCGGCTTGCTGCGTGGTGACCGATGCTGCCGCCTCCCGATACAAGAAGTACGGACACCCCGGCCGATCTGGTGTCATTCTCCAACACGTGGGCGAGATCGGTGCAGAACCTGGACAGTTTTTCGTGGTGAACGACTCCGGGCTTGTTCTTGTCCGAGAAAAATGCACCGCCCAGTTTGATGACAACGCTGCGCTTGGGAGACACGGCTTTCATGCTGCTGCCTCCTCGGTGAACAGGTAATGGGCGGCCAGAGCCCCGACCATCGGCGCACCCGCACGTTGGCCCACAACGTCGGAACGCGTATTCGCCCCGGCTATGTCAGCAAGAAGAAAGCAATCGGCTTCCGGCACAGGTTTCGAAAACCAGCCGGACAATTTTTTGATGACAGCACAGGGATACTGGTGGCCGCGCGGTGTCGCGACCGAATTGGCCGGAGTTGCGGCAACAAGATCGATCCCCGGTCTTGCAGACCGCATCACGTCAAAGTCTTCCGGACACAACGGAGAGACTGCCGCCCGTTCGCCCATACGGTATGCCGCATCGAAGAGCATTCGGTCAAGCCCGCGCTGCTGTGCTGTGTCATCGCCGACGAGAACACTTCGTTTGCCGAATGCTCTCCCGGCGTGGCCGGTCAGCGTCGCGAGCGCTATGAAATCGGCTGACTGGGCCGAAGCGGCCGCCCGGGCCGACAAGAGGGAGGCGACAACATCGGACAGAAGAAGGCGGCCCTCGGCATCGGTGTTGCCGACCTGTACCCGCAATCCACTTGCAGATGTCAGGCAATGGTCCGGCGTTATGGCGTTACCGCCGAGACCGTTCCAGGTGAAAGCCAGTTCCGCACGGATAAAGAGATCTTCCGGCATTGCCCCGGCTGCCGCCAGAAGGAAGCCGGCAAGCGCTCCGGCTCCTCCCTTGTCGCGCGACATACCGAACTGGCCTGCAGGCTTTAGGTCCACCCCGCCGGTATCCATGACAACACCCTTGCCGGCGCAAAAGAGAGCACGCCGGGCACTCGGGGAGCCAAGCTGTATCCGCAAGACGCTGGGACGGCGATCCGGATTGGCGGAAGTTGCGGCTGCCACAGCGGAAAGCAGGGGGTACTCTTCGGAAATGGCTTTCTCGGAGACCGCTTCAACCTTTACACCGGCCGTCGCCAGTGTGTGAGCTGCCAGTTCGGCCAACTCAAAGACCGGAAGGTCAGGCGTCGCTTCCGTGATCTGCCGCGCCAGCGACTTTCCCTGCGCCACTCGTTCAGCTTGCCGGCGAATGTTCTCCGGAAAGGCCGACAGATTGAGCTCGAGCGTGCCTGCTCCAGCCATGTCCTGACGGACGAGGGCCTCGACCAGGCAGGGCAGGACGTGTTCGGCAGCATCCGGAGGCACGAGCGTCAGACGCCCGCATCCTGCCTCGACGGCGAGTGCCACCAGTTGTCCATAGGTCCGCGCAACAAGTTCCGCATCGGGCTGGAACCCTTGAGTGCGGGGAAAGGCGACGCTTGCCACATAGGAGCTGCAGTCAAGGCCCAGGGGCAGACACAGAGAACCCGAACTTGCCCGCTTGTCGCTGACAAAGATCTTTCCCGGATCGGGCATCCCTTTCCAGATTTTAACATCGTCGGCGAAGCCACCGGTGCAGGAAGAAGCAATCCGTGAAGGCCGTCCCTCTGAGGTTGTCGCAACCAGGTTCATATCGGGGCCTTGCCTCGCAAAGCGGCGTGCGACCGGCACGCCTCAAGATACGCCGACGAAATGATCCTGTTGACGGCTGCATCGTCGTGGTGCCATTCGATGTGCCATTGAACGCCGTATGCGAAATTGCCGGCGTCGGCGATACGAATGGCTTCGACCGTTCCGTCCTCGGCCAGGAGTTCGACCGAGATGCCCGCTCCAGGTTTGTCGACGGCTTGCGTATGGAGTGAATTGACCACTACCGGCGCATTGCCGTTACCGGCTTTGGCCAACTGGTCCGCGATCCAGCTATCGGGTTGCGGTATCACGGGATGCGCCGGGCCATACCGCTCCCAATAAGGCACTGTCTTGTCGGAGCGATGATCAATCCTGCCTTGCCTGAGATGCAATTCATTGATCATGCTGCCCCCGCGCAGAACATTCATTTCCTGCATGCCACGGCAGATCCCGAGAACCGGCAGTCCACGCTCCAGGGCGCGTTTCAACAGCGGCAGCGTCGTCCAGTCTCGGCGCGTATCCTCTCCGCCCACAAAGTCTTCGGTCTCACTGAACCCGTCCTTGCTGGACGGATCGGGCCTCAAGCGGACATTGGAGGGGCTGCCCGTAAGCAGGAGGCCGTCCAGTGTGTCCAGAAGCGCGCCGAGAACCTCAGGACCGGCGTTTTTGTAAAGGGCCGGTATCAGAACCGGCGCTGCACCAAGAATATCCCGCACATAGTCGGCATACATCTCGTAGACCGTGTGATGGCGGACCGCTCCGATATTCGCGACGTCAATCGTGCGAAAACAGCAGGAGATTCCGATGACGGGGACGCGGCTGCTCATGGCTGCTCAAACTGCCTCCATGTCGGTTTGCCTGCGACGCCATAGGCCTTCTTCCTGTATTCCGCTTCACTGTGTGCATACGCTTCGTCGACACCTTCGAGAGTGGCGTCTATGGCGCTCAGCACCGCCTCCTTTCGTGGATAGATCTGCGATCCGGTAAGATAGGCTTCCGACGCGAACATCACGTCGTCGACAAAATCCACGGTGTCGCGCACATATTTTCGCGGGTTCTGCCGAAGGTCATATCCGTCCAGCAGAAACAACCGCTCGAAGCGCGCAAGCAGGCCCGGATCGATCGAGACTTTACGGGCGTAGGACAGCAGCCACTTTCGATTGAAATTCGTGCAGCCAGCCAGATGAACGAATGCCTGGAACTCGGCAATGAGCCGTTCGCGCGCCAGATCGCAGGCCCGCTCGAGTTCGTCCTGTTCATAGGCGCCGATCAAGTCGATAAGGACCGAAAAATCCGAGGCTTTCCAGCGGTAGAGAAGATACAGAAACCGGTCTTTGCCAATAGCCTTGCGAATATCGGCCAGTCTGTCTTCGTTGTGGAGTGTGATCCCGGTGAACAGCCGGTTCAGGAAGGCTTTTTCCCGGTGGTCGATGTCCTTGGTCAAGAGCAGGGGCGAGTTGACTGCGTAGTCGAATACCTCGTGCAGACGGTCGACAAGCGCATCGAGACCTTCATATGTGCGATATTCAATATCGACCTTGATTTGCGTGCCCGGGATCAGGGTGTGAATGAGAAAAATCTCTTGGCCGGTATCGCCCTCCTTGACGATGCTTCGCGACGGCGTAAGCACACGATAGTGACGGGCGACGTCGATCTCTTCCGACAGGCGGTACCGATCCGTGATCACGTGAACATCGACGTCCGAAAACCGGTTTCCGAGACCCTCGACGATCGAACCGCCGGCAAAGGCAACATCGGTTTCCCGGAGATATGCGTCAGCCGAAATGTTGCACAGGTCGTAGACACTGCTCTCTGTCGCGTTGACCGGCAGCGCAATCTTATGCTGCAGCATCTGCTTTCTCCTGTAGAGCCATGGATATCAGGTCCAGTATTTCGGCACGTATCTCGTCGCAGGGACGCGCGGCATCGATACGGTGCCAGTTGAATTTTTCGCTCCAGTCGATGAGCTGGTCCCGCACCGCGCCCTGATGGCGCAGGAACGAAGTTTCCGACAGGTCCTGATCCAGACCGCACTCGTAGGGAACCAGCGGAATATCGCCATCCTCTGACCGGCGGCGATAGGACTCGGCCGGCTCGATATCCAGAAAGAAAGTGATATTGGGAACCGGCATCGCCTGAACGGCGGCTTCGACCAATGCGGTCTGTCCCGAATAGCGGATTTCGGAGGCGGCATGTTTCGGCCAGTAGCCGTCAAGCACCACGACATCGCAGCCCTGGAGGACTTCCGGTTTCAAGGTGCCGTGAAGGGTCCAGAACAAAAACAGCGTCCGCGTCACCTCCTGCATCTGTGACGTGCACCGGCGCAGCAGCGGCAGATCGTTGCCCATAAAGGAATATTCGGGATAAATATCCTCTCGGATAACATCCCACTTGTCGATGCGCTTCACCGAAACCCGATTTTCGAGTTCTGAACGAATTGCCTTCGACAGCGTGCTTTTTCCCGCGCCGTCATTACCGACGAAAGCAATCGCAAATGGCGCATCGGGATTATTCAAAGGACAAAAAAACATCGGTTCCCCTAGAGCGTCTTTTTCAGGTGTTCGGCGATTGCCTTGAGAACCGCCTGGTCACCGCTTGCGGCATCGTCACCCAGTGCCGGAAACTTCGGCCAGCCCGTGTCCGGAAACGCTCGTCCGCCAAAGTCCTTGGGTTGGGAGTAGCGGGGAATGCAGTGATAATGGAGATGGTCGTCCACCATCATCAGCATCAGGTAATTGAATTTTTCAAACCCGAAGGCACTGCGTAGTCCGGCTTCCATCTTCGTGAGCGCATCGCGCAAATCCAGCGCCTCCCGCTCCGTCAAATCCGACATGCGTGCGGCAAAACGGTTCAGCGAAAGAACGGATGCGCCTAAGGTCGACTGCTGTGGACGGACGGACCAGGTCCAGCTCTCGTTCGCGTAAACGAGCAGCTCGGAGGTCTGGAAAGCGTCCCGGAATTCCTCCAGCGTCGTCGTCATGGTCGCAACTCCTTGTCTTTTGCGGAAACACCCGTGAAGCAGAGGTCTCCGTATTCCGGGAGATCCTCCTGAAGGTTTTGCAGCAATGCGGAGATTGCCTTGTCGGCGTCTGCGATCACGGGATCGGCGCAGTAGGGTCGAACCGCAGCGAGGTGGAAATACAGCGGTCCTTCGCTTGGCGTGCCGAGCAGCCCGATGCGGGGATTCACAAGACCATCAGCGCCAACCACCAGATTGGTCTGGCGATCGACTTCGACGCCACCCGTTGCAAACCGCCCGCCGTCAGTCGACGAAACGACCCATTCGCGGATCAGTCCGTTCTCGGCAAGCGAGCGGTAAAGCGGGTCTTGTGTGCGCGAAAGGTCGAACTTGTGAACAGAGGCATTGAACAGGACCTGCCCGCGGACGCGTTCCGCCCCTCCATTTCTGGACAGTTGAAATCCGCCGGACGTTTCCTCGAGATCAGGTGCAAGTCCAAAGGACAGATCCAGAATGCCAGCATCGACCAGCGCCATGATCTTGGTCATCATTTTCAGCGAAGTGCCGACGGCGACCCGGTTGGTGATCCGGTGCACCGTGTTCATGAAAAACTTCTGGGAATCCGGCAGCAGCGCGCCAAATTCGACACAATATCTGACCGTATCGCGCATATCGCGCCAAACGCCGTCGATCGCGGCTTTCCGGGGATTGGATATGTTCCCCTGCGTCGCCTCCGCCAGGTCCTTGAGAAAGGCAGAATAGGCAGACTGCCGCAGGGCTTCCCGGGGTGCGTCCCGGAAAGTCTTCAGCGGTTCAATCAACGCGGTCCACTTGAACAAATGCCGGATGGGGCACGGCTCATGGAGGAACGGCGAAGGCTCGGCCAGAATTGTCCGCGCCTCGGCCAGCACGGCCAAAGGTTCGCCTTCTTGCACGCGTCGACCCGCATAGACCCTGACAAACGCGCACAGTGCCGGAACATCCGTTTCGGCCAGGCCTTCGCTTCCGTCCAGTGCGCGGGACAGGCGCCCGGCGAGCTCCGTGAAATATCTTTCCACGGGTTCGGACAATCCGTGCAGCGCCGCATTGATGCTATCGAAGCTCTGCGCGCCACCGTCGGCAAACCAGTCGACGAGAGTATCAACTTCGCTTCGGAACTTTTCGAATTCCGGCTTTCCGAATAGGGTCTGATAGTAGATCCGCTGCATTTCCAGCACCATGACCGGAAGAACGAAGCGCCCGAAGTCCAGCTGACGTATTTCGTTTCCGCGCGGGTCGTGAGCTGCGATCCCGACGGACTGGCGCAAACGGTCGATCAAGCCTGGCGTGAAATAATGACCCGTCTCGAAAAGATCGGGATCGTTGAGCTTTTCGTTATAGGCCCGTGCGAACAGAAACACTCCGGTCGAGCTGTAAGCAAAGATTTGTTTCGGCTCGAAACCGCTGCGCACATATCTGAGAGGCCGGACGGTATCGCCGGTCGGAACGAAATATCCGCCGCGCCCCTCCGTCAACCTCAGGATGACGTCGATCGCGGCCAATCCCATTCCCTTGCATATCGCCGTTTCACCCGGCTTGATGACATCTGCGTCAATACGCTCGATCGGGTAGACGCTGTGAACGTAGTTCGCCTCACCATTTGCCGAATCTTTGCGGGATGCCTGGCTTTGTTCAGAAATGGGATGACCCGTACACAGCATGATTGCCGCATGCCGGGCTGGGAGGCCACCTTTTTCCAGGCTCAGAAGGTACTCTTCGCCCTTCTTTTGAACCCCGGTGACCTTGTCCCGGACAAGCTCGACCTTCACACCATGCGCCTTTAGAGCGGCAACGTACTGTTTGAAGACGTCACAGGACGCTTCGCCGAACAGTCCCCTGTCCACCCACTCTCTTTCAGAAACGTTGTAACGCTCATTCCTGGTCTCTGCGTATTGTTTCATGCACCAGGAAAAAAGCGTTTCCCGCCGATGTTCCGGCAACAATGCCGAAACCTGATCCCGGTTGCTTTCGTCCGCACCGAAGGAAATCTGCGACGCTATCCTGTTCAGGTGGTTGGTGACCGGCTGGTCCGGGTAGTGACACCCAGCTCCGAAATTTCCCTGCGCGTCATAGACATGGATTGACAGAAGCTTCGCGAGTGCCGGGCTCTTTTCGGTGCGCGCAAGCAAACGCTCGATACAATAAAGTGCATTTGGGCCGCCACCGACGATGGCCAAGGAAAACTTTGACATTGTTGATGAACTCACAACGGGATCGATGAGAGGAGGTCAGGAAATCCAGCAGCGAAGCATGTGCCTTCGCGGCGCCCAGCCTCCCGGAACGGGACCGTCGACAAAACTGGTCCGTCCATGAAAAACCGACGTGTCTTCGGCGATCAGGATGTCGCCCGCGCGAAGTGTTACGCGGTACTGCAGGCTGGAAGTCTCCAGCGCGGAGTCCAGAACGTCGAAGGCATACTCCTGATCAGCCGTCAGGGGTTCACCCGCCCTTTCGTGAGCAGATGCAATATAGGAACGGAGATACCGGAATCTGGGCTTTCCATCCTTTTCGGAGAGAACGGGGAGTTCGAAGAGTTGAACGTCCGAAGACATTCCCCGTCCCTCGAAATAGAATTTGGAACGCAGGATATTCAGCACGTCCGGCAGATGCGCGAGTTCGTTCACGACATCTTGTGCCCGAAGCAGGATCGTTTCGCCGCCGATCAAGGCCGGTGCCGCGCACCCCAGCACCAGGTAATCCATCGGCTCGATACGGTTGACGGAATCGGTGTGAATGTCCCCGCCTTGCCGTGTCTGGTGATATCGGGCTCCTTGCTCAATCCTGCCGACATTCCGGTTAAACACTTCAATGACGGTATCGCCGGCATCATTTTGGATCATCAACGTCCCAAGAAGTTCCGAAAGTTGAATGCAGAATTCGCGAAAACTTTGTAGATTTGAGCAAAAATTCGCGATGTTGACGACCAGAAAATCCTCGTCGAAAATCCATCTGACAATGTCTTCCCGCAAGTTGCTGTTAGATTCAGCGGCGCTTCCTTTCAGGAAGTTCGATATACGCGTTTTAAGTGTGTCGTTGACAGTCTGAACGCCAATAAATGGTCTTACTTTTTCGGCTTCACCCGTCAAAATCATACCTAGACCCTCGTAAAAATTGCTAGTCTGTTTATTTGCTATCTAATCTTCGACTAAATTAAAAGTGGAAAAAATCGATTTAGGCGGGAAATTTTCACAGCAGCAATCCATTGTTGCTGGGGGTTGGTTGGTTCATACTCTCCATACATGACCGTGGCCGCTTGATCGGCAGCCGGATGATCGTGCGTTAGCATCTGGGCGTTACGCGGAGCCAAGGGCAATCGTTTGATTTGTTGACCTCCTCCTGGAAGTGGCTGAATTTGCGTTTCTTTGGAGGATTTTGGTATTGGATTTCGAGGACATTTTTGCGTGGACCGAACGCTTAAAGCGCGCACGGCACTGACTGCGGCCTATCTGGCGGGTCTACGTGTTTCCGAAGTAGTCAGCCTTAAGGTGGCCGACATCGACCGCCAGCGCGGTGTCATTCGGGTCCGCCACAGTAAGGGCGGCATGGACCGCTAAGTGATGCTGTCCGCGCACTCCTGCATATCCTGCGAATCTACTGGTGGCTGGCGCGGCCTCCCGATTGGCTGTTTCCCCGCCGCGACGGGTCCGGCCCGATCAGCATTACGGTTCTTCATGCCGCCTGCAGGTCGGCGCGGGCCGCCGCCGGCATAGGCAAGCGCGTGACGGTGCACACGCTTAGGCACTCCTTCGCAACACATCTGCTTGAGAACGGCATCGTCATCCGCATCATCCAGGTTCTGCTCGGCCACAACAACCTGTCAAGCACGGCGCTACACCGAAGTTTCCAGCGGTCTCATTCGGCGCACGCAAAGCCCGCTCGACCGGCTCAAGATCGAAGTGGTGCCGCCGAACTGACGCAGTCCCATGTCGGCGAGACTGGAGGTGGCGGATATCTTCCACCACCATGGCGAAGCCTATCGGCAAGCCCATCACGGTCATCTGGGCCGCGTCGAGCGGCGCGTGATGAGCGCGATCGAGCTGTGCCGCACCGCCGTGCTTGGTGGCCATATCGAGGGGTGCCGGGCCTGCGGAGCGGTGCGTGTGGCCTACAATTCCTGCCGCAACCGGCACTGCCCGAAGTGCCAGGCCGCGGTGGCGCGGGACTGGCTGGCCGCGCGTGCGAGCGAACTTCTGCCGGTGCCCTATTTCCACGTGGTGTTCACGCTGCCCGCCGAGATCGCAGCGGTTGCCTTCCAAAACAAGGCGGTCGTCTACACCATCCTTTTCAAGAAAGCCGCCGATCCCAGGCATCTCGGTGCCGAGATCGGCCTCGTCGCGGTTCTGAGAGTGCCTTGCGCACATCTTCCCCAATCAGACGAGCGTAGGCGCTCGATATCGCATAGTCTTGAACATCGGGCTCAGGCGGGGCCAAGAGCGCTAGCGCCTCCGTAACAAGATCGGGTTGATTTCGACCGTCGATCAACGCCAGGCAAAAGTCGGTCGGCGTGAACTGCTCGAGGATCGTTGCGCGATGCTCACGTACGAAGCTCAGCAACGGTCGGAAGCTGGCATCGCCAAACTGGGACGTAACCGCGATCATCAGCTTCTCGCAAACGCCAGCAGCGGAGCGAAATCGTGATTGTCGGCAGCGCGCAGCGCGGCGATATATTCGGCGCGAAGAGTTCCGATGTCACGCAGAGTTCCGCGGCCCCAACTGAAAGGCTCGCCTCCGAGCCGGGCGATGAGAAGATCCGCCATGAGTCGAGCGTGACGGCCATTTCCATTGGGAAAGGGGTGGATGGCAACGACCCCGTGATGAAGCCGAACTGCGATTTCATCGGGCGAGAAGGAGCCGTGCCCAATCCAGTACTGGACGTCGCGCAGCAAGCCGCCGAGTTGCAGATGGATTTGTTGCGGGTCGATGCCGATATTCTTTCCGGTTTTCCGGACCGAGCCAGCCCACGACCAGACATCTCCAAACATCCTCTTGTGCAGCTCGAAAACGAAACCTTCGGTCAATAGATCCGCACTGCGGCGGCGATCGATCCAGGCGACCGCATCATCTATATTCGCCTGCTCAGCTTCATTGAGGTCGGCACGGGTCGTGATCCACGTCTGCAGCAGTCCCTCTCGCTCTTCTGCATCAAGGGGCGTTGCATCGTCGGGCTGTGCAAAGACGTCGCTCATGTGGTCTCCCAGAGATCGCGATCGCGCAACGCCGTCTCGATATAGGTCTGGATGCGCTTCTCCAGGTCGCGATCGACCTGCTGATCCTCGAGCGCCATGGAATGCGAGACGCGGCCGAGTGCTTGCAAGGCAATTTCGCGCGCCCTGTGATCGACCATCTCGGTGAGGCTTGTCTTGGGCACGAGCGCATAGACAAGCACGCAGTCCATCGCCTCAGCAGCGCGACGTAGCGTGTTGAGCTGGATCGTGCCACCCGCCTCAGAGCGCTCGAGGCTGACAATGCCCTGGGCGGTCATGCCAAGCCTTTTTCCGAGCTGGGCGCCCGTCATGCCGATCGCGTCGCGAATGGCGCGGACCCATCCTTTTGATGGCCTGGCGAACCTGTCGATTGGTTTGATCGACGCCAGTTTGCTGTCGAGCCGATCCCGGGCTCTGTTCCGAATCGCGGATTTCATAAACTTGTGACTTTATTAAAGATGAGTATTTATCAAGTTATGACTTGATATATTAATTCAATTGATAAAGCCAGGAATTTATTAAGCGACCATATTTGAAAGCCATAGCTTTATAATTAGCAGTTACACTTGGGTCGAAGGAATGCGTGTCGGTGCCTTAAAACCGCCAACGCATAAAGCGTCATTCTTCTGAGGAGTGTGATCGTCATATCGCTCAAGCAATGCGAAACCATCATCTTACATGCCAGGGATAAATGGTTCCATGTTACCGGGATCTGGCACTCTGCGTCACGGGGAGGCCTGAGGCCTTTGCGACCTTGGCAATTGAGGTGAACCAGGATGTTGAACGCTATTTTGAGCGTCAGTTGGTCCGGGTCGGGACGTAAGCAGCGCGTGGCTTGGCTGGATGTGATGTGGAGAGGAAGAAGATCTGCTTCGACCCTTGCCCGCGCGTTTCCAGGCCCGTTTCGCGGTTGCGCAAGCCGAATGCACAGGTGGTGTTCGCGTTCTGAAATCCTGCGTTCCGCCTATACGGCTTTACGACTATGCGGGGGAAGGCCTTCCCCCTGGTCGGCACTGCGTTGCCGGCCACCCCCTTTTGCGGGGAGGCCCCGCAACGCCCCCTGAGAGTGAGAGTGCGGACGGGGTTTGCCGTGACGGGTTGGAAGCTGGAGAAGTGGTCTCCGGCGCCCGTCGCGGAGAACCGCGATGTCCAGATATGATCGCACCCGACGCGCCGGCTCGGCGAGGGCGAACCTCTACGACGAAATCACCAACAAGATCATCGCCGAGCTGGAAGAGGGCCGCGTGCCCTGGGTGCGGCCCTGGGGAACGTCCGCTGCGAAAGCCCCGCTCGGCTTGCCGAAGAATGCCAGCACGGGTCGAAGCTATAGCGGCATCAACATCCTGCTTCTCTGGGGCGCCGTAGTGCAGCATGGCTTCCCCGGTCAGGGCTGGCTCACGTTCCGGCAGACCCTTTCCCTTGGCGGAAACGTACGCAAGGGCGAACGCGGTACGACCGTCGTCTATGCCGACCGCTTCGTTCCCGAGGACGAGAAGACGCGTGCCCGCGAAACCGGAGAGGAGGCGCAGGCCATCCCGTTCCTCAAGCGGTTCACCGTATTCAACACGGCGCAGTGCGAGGGGCTGCCCGAGGATATCGCCGTTACCATCCCGCCGCCTCCACCCGGCCTGATCGAACTGAAGGTCGAGGCGCTCATCAAGGCGACCGGCATAGATTTCCGCATCGGCGGTGACAAGGCGTTCTACGATTCGGCCCACGACTTTGTGGTCGTGCCGCCGCCACAGGCCTACTTCGAGCCGATTAACTGGCACAGAACCGCCCTGCACGAAATCGGTCATTATGCCGTAAACCGGATTATGCCGCATGACCGAGCCCGTCGGCTTTTGTGCCTGGGTTCGGCCATGCGGCGGTTCGGCATAATCAGAGCGCCTCGAGGAAGGCGAGCAGTTCATCGTTGGGACGATACCGTCCAGGGTGTGTTTCCGGGCTGATGACCTGAGCTAGCGCCTTTTCCTTCAGTCGCATATCGGCGTGGATATAGATCTGGGTTGTTTCCACGGATTCATGCCCGAGCCACAATGCGATCACCGATTGGTCGACGCCATGATGAAGCAATTCCATCGCCGTGCTGTGGCGCAGCGTGTGCGGCGTGACGCGCTTGCCTACAATGCTGGGGCAATCTCGCGATGCCGTCAGGCAATGCTTGCGCACCAGGTGCTCCAATGCATCCCGGCTGAGCTTCTCACCCCGGATCGACGGGAACAGCGGTCCGTCGCTCTCGCGGCGTTCGCCGATCCAGGTCTGGATCAGTTTGGCGGTATCACGACGAAGAGGCGTGCTGCGTTCTTTTCGTCCTTTGCCGATGCAACGGATGTGGGCGCCGGTGCCAAGCACAACATCCTTGCAGCGCAGGTTGACCAACTCGGAAGCGCGTAAACCTGTTTGAAGTGCAAGTACCAGCAAGACATGATCGCGCCGCCCCGCCCACGTCGTTCGATCCGGCGCGGCCAGCAGAGCCGCGATCTCGTCAGTATCGAGGAACGTGACGCTACGTTTCACATACCGCTTGTTCGGCATGAAGAAGCCAGCTCGGATCGGTCAATGCGACATAGCGGAAGAATGAACGGATGGCGGCGAGCCTTGTATTGCGGGTGCGAGCCGTGTTCCCACGCACCGTTTCGACATAGGTCAGGAAGTCGGCGACGAGATCGGCATCGAGATCCTCGATCGTCAGTTTCGTTGGTGGCTTTCCATAGCGCGCGCTCGCGTACTGGATCAGCAGCCGGAACGTATCGCGATAACCGGCGATGGTATGACGACTTGCCTCCATCTGGGTACAGAGCCGATCGGTGAAGAAGCGCTGGATCAGCGCAGGGAAGTTGCTCGTCTTCATCGAGTTTCCACCTCCACTGCTGAACCGGTTATTCGGGCAGAGGCCAGTTCCAGCAGTTCCGGGACCGCTGCCAGATACCAGTATGTGTGGGCGGGGTTCGCATGACCAAGCCATGTCGTGAGCTTGATCATTTCGCGGCCGACGTCCTTGCCCGATCGGTACCAACTCAGCATGGTGCGCACCGCGAAGGTGTGGCGAAGATCGTGGATGCGCGGGCCACGGCCGTGCCTGAGATAAAGCTGCGGTTCTCGCAATCCGATCTGCTGGCAGACATGCGCGAAGTTGTAGCGCGCACTGCAGTCGCCAAGACGGCGCCCTTCACAGGTCACGAAGAATGCTTCCGGCTGGCGGCCAAGCAGCCGGTCGCGCTCGCTGGTGTAGCTTTGCAGCCGTTGCACCACACTTGGGTCCAACGGGAGCAACCGCTCCTTACCGAGCTTGCCCTGCCGGACATGAAGCACGCCGGCTTCGGTATCGAGATCGGCGGGGTTGAGCCCGAGAGCCTCACTGATCCGGAGCCCGGTTACAGCGATCAGGCCGAACAGCGTTGAGGAGGTCAGGCCGCGCGTGCCATAGACCGAAGGCAGCAATCGCGCATGCTCGATGATCGCAACGATCTCGGCGTCGCTGTAGATATAGGGGTGAGAACGCTGAACACGGCCCGGCACCAATCCCCGTGGCGGAGCCTCGTGCCTTGGGTCCATGCCGTGCAACCATTCGGCAAACTGGCGGGCGACCCTGAAGCGTGTCGCCCTGGTTCCGGCGCTGGCGGAAGGCAGGCTTTCGAGCCAGCTCATGACAAGGTTTGTGCTGATGTGTTGCGCTCCATCTCGGTCGGCAAATGCTACGAAGCGGCGTAGTATCCGTTCTTCGGTACTCAGATCGGCGCCGAGTTGCCTTCTGATGGTGAGGTAGCGGTCCATCTCATCGAGGAAGCTCATCGTGCTACCTCCGCGACCGGCCAGGGCTGGGCAATGGAACGCAGACCATCCGTGTCGAGCTTCGCGTAGATCATCGTCGTCGCCCGCGACCGATGTCGCAGCAGATCGCCGATCTCCTCCAGCGAGGCACCAGCGCGAACCATGTTCGTTGCCAGGCTGTGGCGCAGAACATGCGATCCGACGTAGGGTGTTAGCGGCTTAACGCCTGTCGCAGCGAACGCCTCCTTCAAAATCGTGTTGATGACCTGGCTGTCCTTGAACGGGCGATTGGGTGCCCGATGCGTCACGAACAGCGCGCGCGTGGTTGCGGAGGAGCGGTCCTCGCGCAGGTATTCGCTGATCGCTTCTCCGACGTCTGGCGGTATAGAAAGCCGATCATGATGCTGGCCTTTTCCGCGAACCATCAGTTCGCCGGCGCGCCAGTCTATGTCTTCCAACTGGATCGCGATGATCTCCGGCGCACGCAGGCCGAGACGGGCCATCAGCAACAGCATGGCGTAGTCCCGGGCACCGCGCCGCGGATTGCTGCGCACCGAGGCAACGACGGCCTCTACCTCCTCAGGCGACAGATAACGGGGCAGTCTTGCGCCCCAGGGTTTGTGCGCCCGAGGGACGCAGAGCGACAGGTTGGTCATCGTGAGGCCCTGAGCGAACAGATACTGGAAGAAGCTGCGCAGATGCGTGGCCGGCGTCTTGTCGCGGAACGGACGCTTGCGCGTCACAAGATATTCCATGAACGCCACGATATCCTTGGCGTTCAGCGCCGGCAGGTCGAGCATATCGTCGCCGAAGCGATGATCGAGGAAGCGATCCGCGAACCGGAGCACATGATAGATCGTGCGTGGGCTGAGATCTCGCTGCCGGACCAGATAGGTTTCGAAGTTGCCCAACAGTTCGGCGCGTTCAGCCTGCGCGGGCGTCAGAGGCGGTCGCGTCGCGACGCCTATGTCAATCAGGTGCGTGACGAACAGCTTTGCGAGATTGGGGATCTTCACCTGGCTCTTCGGCGTGGCCGGCAATCTCTGCCCCAACTTGACGGCAAGGTCCGGCGTCAACGCCAACGGAGTGATGCCCTCGGCGTCGAGCAAGCGACCGAACCGCCGAAGCAGGCAACGATAGTTGTTCAATGTGGCTGGCTTGTAGTTCTTTGACGCGAGACTTTTCTCGAACGATTCAAGATAGCAATCGAGGCAGGTAGTATCGTTGGATATTTCCATTTCTTGTGCTCCATGTTGTTGGAGCAACAATCTTCACGGCATATCCGGAATGTTTGACCAGCCTTGCGGTAGATTTCGGCCAGACCACCGGTGGTGGCGGCAATTAATGAGGCTGCCGACTTTGAGCCCATACTGATCGAAGCATTCGAGATTAGTACCACAATTTGCCAGATCAGGTTGCACCGCATTTGGTCCGTTGATGATGATCACCACAGTATCTAGCAATACAAGGTACTGTGTATTATATGCTATCCGATGACTGAAAACGCAATGCCCTCTGACACTGACCAAACCCAGCTAAAAAAAGGGGTTTTACAGCTGTGCGTGCTGGCAATGCTGTCCCGCAAGGAGAGCTACGCATACGAGATTTCGAGCACACTTGCGGAAGCGGTGGGGATGGGTGAGAGCACAATCTACCCGCTGATGCGACGGATGCAGAAGGATGGGCTGGTGATGTCGCATCTTGTCGAAACCAGCAGCGGTCCATCCCGAAAATATTATCGGCTTACAGACGCTGGAGAGCGGGAATTTGAAAAACAGAAAACTGGTTGGTGGGCTTTCATGACGGCCGTCAACGAGATTCTCGGAGATAACCCATGAACCAGGAAGAGTTTCTCGAATGCGTTCGCAGCGAATTGGGAGATATGCCGGACCGCGATGTTGACGAAATCATCGAGGACTACCGATCCTATTTCGATGAAGCCCTTGCTGCAGGCAGAGCTATTGAAGATGTTGTCGCGGCTCACGGCAACCCTCGGCGGTTGGCGCAGGAACTTCGTGCTGAGATGGGTTTGCGCAGGTGGGAGGAACATCACACCCCTCAAAACCTCTGGAAGGCAGCGCTCGCTTTACTCGGTCTGGCCGCGGCCGACATCGTGGTCCTGCTTCCAGCCTTGCTTGTATTCGGATTGGTTACCTTGATCCTATTCTTTGTGTTTTCGCTCTTTGGAGTGATCGGCATCGGCACTTTGCTCGACCTTGTATCATCCAGCCACCATCCGGCTGAGGGCTCAGTGATCTATCTTCTGCTGCGCAGCATTGGGT
This sequence comes from Roseibium sp. AWQ4_290, assembly GCF_056160985.1. Lineage (NCBI taxonomy): Bacteria > Pseudomonadati > Pseudomonadota > Alphaproteobacteria > Hyphomicrobiales > Stappiaceae > Roseibium > Roseibium sp. AWQ4_290. The sequence continues at coordinate 1,937 of NZ_JBSWYG010000033.1, read as the reverse complement.
TTATGGCTGCCAGCATCGGCGGCGGCTTTTTATTGGTTTTCGCACTCCGCAGAGCATTTGCCCAACTGGCCCGCTATGCACGGCTCCACTATCGATTGTTGCGGCCCGGAGTACTTGGCGCCGGTTATCCAAAGCGGAAGGACCAGGTTCAAATGGCTGGCACAGTGAAGAAAAGAATTAAATGAAAAATCGGCTTCTGTTGCTCGGTCTGGCCCTGACATTGATCGCCGGTTCAGTACTGATTTATCTCATTCAGACTGGAGAACGCGGGTTGGGAGGCCGTGCGCGGCCCGCCCGAGCAATCGAGGTGACACGGCTTGATGCCGATGAGAGCAGAAGCCTGGGCTGGGAGCCCAATGGACTGGACGCCGTATTTGACTACGCTGCCACATTGAGTACCGACTCCCTTATGATCGTCACAAACGGTCAAGTTGTGGGCTCGTTCGGCGATCTTTCGATCCCATACAATGTCCACTCGGTACGAAAGTCATTTCTCAGTGCACTCGTCGGTCAGCACGCCGGCGACGGTGTCAATCAGGTGCCTCTGAATGCGACCCTACAGCAGTTGGGTATCGACGATACTCCGGCACCCTTGTCCGACATACAAAGGTCGGCAACAGTCAATCAACTCCTCAAAAGCACTTCAGGAATAAATCACCCGGCTGCTGCGGAAGCTGGATTGACCGCAGAGAAAAACAGCCGTCTGGGCGACGGCGAAAACAAGCCAGGAACAATCTGGGCCTACAACAACTGGGACTACAACGCCCTAACAACAATTTTTGAAAAACACACCGGCTTGTCTGTGGCGGACGCGTTTTCGAAAGGAATTGCAGGACCGGCCGGTATGAGAGACTTCGAAACGGCTGATGTCTCCTATGTCAGCGACCCGACGCGGTCGCTACACAGAGCGGCGGCCTTCCGAATGTCAGCACACGATCTCGCGATTTTTGGGCAAATTTACCTCAACGGGGGCCGGTTGAAGAACGGGCAGATCCTGCCTGCATCGTGGATCGAACGCATTGCTGCCGGATACACAGAAACCGGTAGAAACGATCTTAGATGGGGGCATTCTGATCTTTGGTGGCTTCCCAACCCGAAAGATGGCTTACCTTAAGGAACCTTTTGGGCATGGGGGCTCGGCTATCAAGCGCTGTTTGTGATCCCTGCGTGGGACACGGTGGTTGTGGTACAGTCGGACACCACGGAGTTCATCAAACGCTTTCTTCCAAGGATCACCGGAGGTGAGAAAACCGCAGAATCGGTTCTCGAAGAGATGATCCTTTCGTGCATCGATCGAAACGCTCGAGAAAGCGAATATTGCGTGGAACATCGTTTCACGACCCGTAGCGAGTTTGAGAAGCTCATCGCCAACGTTCGGGGCGCCCGTCTCTGACAGGGTGATCACAAGCGCTTCCGAAACACACCAATAAACCGAGAAAATTGGCTCAACGGCGACACGGAGCCAAGGTCTCAAAAGTCCGGATACCTGCCGACCATGCCCTGATTTCAAGAACGACGGAGTATCACTAAAATCACGTTGTTCCTCGAAGCGCTCTGATTATGCCGAACCGCCGCATGGCCGAACCCAGGCACAAAAGCCGACGGGCTCGGCCATGCGGCATAATCCGGTTTACGGCATAATGAACATTATGCCGATATCGGCATAAGGGCCACGCCAGCGGGCATCACAGCCGGCTCAATCGCGATCTTTCCGGCTCGTTCGGTACCAAGAAATACGCCTTCGAGGAGATAATCGCTGAACAGATCTCGGCTTTCTGCTGCGCCTCGTTTGGCATCGTCCCGACCGTTCGTCACGCGGATTACATTGGACCTGTCCCGGATTTGTACCGCTCCTTTGACTTGGTATTTTGCCACAAAGGAGAATGTTCATGGCATCACGTCACGGCGCGGAGTTTCGCGCAGAAGCAGTCCGGATA